>PNON01000019.1 GCA_013824865.1 Anaerolinea sp.
AACTGGTGAAAGATGAATAATGTCAATGACCGCGAACTGGAAGTCAAACTGTACCTGCTGCATCCGGAAGCATTTCAGCAAAAGATGGAAGACAATGGCGCCAACCTGCTTCAGGCGAGGATCCATGAATGGAACCTGCGTTTTGATGCGCCTGATCACAGTCTTTCAGCTTCCGGCCGGGTATTGCGCTTGCGCCAGGATGCCATTACCCGTCTAACCTATAAGAGTGATGCGTCGCTCAGCACTGATGTGGCTGACAGACAGGAAATTGAAGTGGAAGTGGGTAGTTTTGACTCTATGCGCCGCATCCTGGAACTGCTGGGTTTCACGGTTTACATAATGTACGAGAAATTCCGCACCACCTGGAATTGGCAGGGCTGCGAAATTACATTGGATGAAATGCCTTTCGGTACTTTTTGCGAAGTTGAGGGACCTGACGCAGCTGCCATCATGCAGGTTGTGCATGACCTGGGTCTCGCCTGGGAGAACCGTATTCTCACCAGTTACCTGGGCATATTTTCGATGCTGCGAAATATTGGATTTACAAGCGCAGAGAATTTGGTTTTTTCAGGTTTTACAGGTAGGGGTATCCCGCAGAAGATATTTGAGAAGATCGATATCCACCCGGCAGATTACTAGCCGGGCTTTAAATCACCAGCTCCCGCCCCCAGCGTATCTCCTCCACCTGGATGCTAATCCCGATTAACTGCCAGGCTAAATCTGCGAATGCACTACCAGGACCTGTGGTCACGTAAATGTGATGGCCAACTGGGCCATCTTTTGCGAGCCAGCCGCGCTCACCCAGCAGGCGGATTGCCTGTCGGGCAACTGCGGGTGCGGGGTCAATCACGCGCACGTCCGGGCCGGCAATAGCGCGGATCTGCGGGATGACGAACGGGTAGTGGGTGCAACCCAGCACAATGGTATCTATGCCCTGTGCCAGCATCGGCAGGATGGCTTTTTCTAATATCTCCAGGGTATCCGGGCTGTCCAACTCACCTCTTTCAATTTGAGCTACCAACCCCGGGCAGATATCCTGCAGAATCCTGGCCCCATTCGCGAAGCGCTCCACTACTGAGGCATACAACTCGCCCTGAAAGGTGGCCGGGGTAGCCAGAACACCCACCACACCGGTGTGGGTGCTTTCAGCGGCTGGCTTTACAGCCGGTTCCATGCCTACAAAGGGGGTATCCGGGAATGTCTCACGCAAATGATGGAGCGCCGCGGCGGAGGCGGCATTACAGGCAACCACGATCAAACCAGCGCCCTTTTCTAGGAAATAGCGGGTAATCTCTTCAGAAAATGCCTGCACCTGCTTAAGTGGGCGCGGACCATAGGGTACATGCGCCTGGTCAGCCAGGTAGATGGTTGGCTGTGCAGGAATGAGTGTATGGATGGCTCGTAATACCGAAAGCCCGCCGACCCCAGAGTCAAAAACCCCGATGAGGGGGCGTTGTAAGTTATCTTTCATTTTTCGCCCCGTAGTCACCTGCAGCAGAAATCAGGCTGGAAAAAATGGCCTGAGCCGCCGGGTCTTCATGTAAAGCCTCCGGGTGCCACTGCACACCCATAAGGTAATGCCCATTATTGCTTTCCACTCCTTCCACCAGGCCATCTGCCGCCACAGCGCTGGCAGTCAACCCATTGCCCAACCGATCAATGCCCTGGTGGTGCAGGCTATTCACCTCCACTTCGTCGCGGCGCAGGATGCCAGCCAACCGGGTGCCTTTCAGGATGGTTACCGGGTGGGCAATGTAGGAAAATTTCGTGTTGGAATGCTGGATAGTGCTGCCAGAGACCTGATCCGGCAGATGGGTGAAAAGCGTACCGCCAAAAGCCACATTGATCAACTGCAGACCGCGGCATATACCCAGCAAAGGGATATGATGCTTGCGTGCTGCTGCAACAAGCGCCAGTTCCAGCGCATCTCGGTCTGAGTCCACGGAATCAACGTTGGGATGGGTGCAGCCATGATAGATGGCCGGGGCAATATCCCCGCCGCCTGAGAGCAGCAAGCCATCCAGACGAAGGGCGATATCCTCCGCATGATCCGCAGGGATGCCCACCGGCAGCAGCACCGGAATGCCCCGTGCGCGCAGGATGGATTGAGTATAGTTTTCGAGCAGGGTGATCCGGGAAAGATCCGGGTTTTCGCGCTTGGTGGTGATGCCGATGAGGGGTGATGCCATGATCGTGTCTCCGGATGTATTTTACTATAACAACACAAGGGTGCAACCAATACAGGCTGCACCCGGCTATCATCCGCTATGAACGAATTAGTTAAATTTCTGCTTGAGGCGGGCGCCTTTGCCGGTGCGGCTGCGCAAGAAGTACATGCGTGCGCGGCGGACGACATTGCTGCGTTCCACCACCACTTTTTCAATCCGCGGGGAGTGGAGCAGGAAGGTGCGCTCCACGCCGATACTGTTGCTGGCTACACGGCGCACGGTGAAGGTGGCGTTGTTGCCGCTCTTGGCGGTGTAAAGAACGGTGCCTTTGAACTCCTGGATACGCTCACGGGTGCCTTCTTTGATCTTGACATGCACGCTGACCGCATCGCCCGGACGCAGGGCTGGAATATTTACATTATCGGGTGCCTGAACGGCTTTCATTAAGTCTGTCATTTTCTCAGTTCCTTGCCACAAAACTGCGCCTCATGTGGCGCGAATGTATATTCTATCACAGGTATTCTGACTCTACAAGCAATTTGATTATTATAATTTTTATTCTGTCACACGAACTCGTAGAAAGGCAGTCAAAAGAGAGTTCCAGTCAAAATTTTAGTTGCCGGAAACCCAACAGAGGAAGGAAATCTCATTGGCCACATTCACTCTATCCCTTGATGTAAGACAGCTTTTCACAGATGGAACCATCCTTTACTTGGAATATATCCACCCCGCGCACATGCCTGCTTATTCCTGCTGTATCCATCCAGTCGTAGCGCCAGCGCATGACGCATCGAAACCCAAAGCTAAAAATCTCCTCGATCTCATTGTGCGCATGTGGTGATTCACAGAAGAAATCCTGCCAAAACTGAGCTATAGCTTCCTTCCCCAAGCACACAGTCCCATCCGGGGCTGGTCCGCTGGATTCGAAGATACAATCATCGCTTACCAGCCGCATCATACCGGCAACATCATGCCGATTGAAGGCCTCATTGAACTCAAGGACAACGCGTATCGCTGCTTCTAATCGTGACATCCGGGCGGGGCTCATAGCGATCACACCTCCTTCAGTGAAAGCTGATTCTCTGACTATAATACAGAATCTGGATATTGCGATAATGTTCTAAATAAGGATCGCTATTTGCACAAGACGAGAATCATCAATTCAGTCCGCTCATCAGGCAAAATCATCTGCATAGCGTTCCATGGGGAAGAATGATACAAGGTTAAGGTATATCTGATATGATAACTGAATTCTTTTATTAACAGGTGTCATATGAAAAAAGGTATTATCGCTGCTCTGATCGCCTATTCTCTCTGGGGTGTCTTTCCCATTTATTTTCACTGGTTGGCAGAGGTGCCAGCCATTCAAACCACAGCTCACCGCGTGGTGTGGTCCTTCGCATTGGTGCTGGTGGTCATCTTTACCCGCAAAGAGATGCGGGCTTTTCTGGCTTCCCTCACCTGGAAGAAAGCGGGCATCTATGTGCTGGCCGGTGCCTTGTTGGCCGCCAACTGGGGCACTTATGTTTGGGCAGTGGGATCCGGGCATGTGGTGGAATCCAGCCTGGGCTATTTCATCAACCCGATCATCAGCGTGCTGCTGGGGGTGATCTTTCTTCGTGAGAAGCTGAGGAAGGTGCAGTGGCTGGTGGTGGCGCTGGCGTTTAGCGGGGTGGCATACCTCACCTTTGCTTCCGGTCAATTGCCGTGGATCTCGCTGGTGCTCGCTTTCACCTTCGGCTTGTATGGGTTGATCAAGAAAATCGCACCGCTGGGTGCATTGCACGGGCTGATGCTTGAAACTGCTGGTATTTTCCTGCCCGCGCTGGCGATTTTAGTGGGGGCAGAGATCATTGGGAAAGGCGCTTTTGGGCATCTCTCCGGTACGACCACCCTGCTGCTGGCGTTGACTGGTATCGTCACCATCATCCCCCTGCTGCTGTTCTCGTCAAGCGCCAAGAGTGTACCGCTTTCCACATTGGGTATCATGCAATATACCGCGCCCACCTTTCAATTCTTACTGGGGGTGTTCCTGTTCAAGGAACCTTTTACTCCCGCAAAGTTGATTGGATTTGTGGTCATATGGGTGGCGCTCATTATCTTCACCGTGGAAAGTGTTTTACGCTTCCGCAAACCGGTTACCTCACAGCATCCGGTGCAGATCGGGCTGGAAGTGACGGATATTGCTTAACGCATTTTCAACCAGTTTTACCTGGATGCATCATTAACTAATCTGTGCCATCGAGGTGTCGTAAATTCAGGAGAATGATGACTGAAATTTCTCTCAACCGTTGTGAATGGAGCCAGGGTACCCCCATCTACATGGAGTATCACGACCATGAATGGGGCACCCCGGTTCACGACAATATCCGCCTGTTTGAGATGATTGCTTTGGATGGCATGCAAGCCGGATTGAGTTGGTTGACGATCCTCAAGAAGCGCGAGAATTTCCGCCGTGCATTTGACGGCTTTGTACCTAAAATCGTGGCGAATTACTCTCAAACCAAAGTGGATGAACTGATGCAGGATATCGGTATCGTCCGCAACCGCTCCAAGATCGAAGCCATCATCACCAATGCCCGTTTGGCGCTGGATATCCAGAAAGAGTTCGGATCGCTGGATCATTATCTGTGGCAGTTTGTGGATGGGAAGCCGGTTGTGAATTGTTGGAAAACCATGGGTGAGATTCCGGCCAGTTCACCGCTCTCTGACCAGGTCAGCAAGGAGTTGAAAAAGCGCGGATTCAAGTTCTGCGGAACGACGATTACCTATGCCTTCCTGCAGGCCGCCGGCCTGGTCAATGACCATGTGGTGGATTGTTTCAGGTATAAAGAATTGATCCATTAATTACAAAGATATGGTTGGATTGAGCATTTTTTTAATAGATCCTTTTTCATAAAGCATTAAATGGTAGGCCGGCTTGAGCGTCTTGTTGCGAAAGCCGACAACCAGCTATTTTTTTACCCAAGATACTTGGCGAAAGGAGAAAAAGTGAAAAATACGTAATCTAGTCCCAGATCTGTGGCTGTAATCAGTATTATTTTATGCATGCCATTCATTATCCTTTTTTCTCTCCTCGTCCTTCATATCGAGCCGGATTTTGGACCCCTGCAGCCATACCTGGCCAATTCCTACCCTGACGAACCAACTGTATTTGGTTCAGTGATCGCCCTGGGTACTGTGCTATTGGTGCTTATTGCATTCCTGCTATATCTTATATTGATCGTACGCACAAGGCGAGCTGGAGGAGGCCTGAAAGCCCATCCGGTAAGCCTTATCCTCGCTGTGATCACACTCTCCGCGATCCTGTTTATTTCAGGCGCCATCGTTGTCGATCAATTTCCGTGCTGGATCGGTGTCCCCAACGGTGACTAGAGTGACATAGTCAAATGGCACAAAGGTAGTTTTTGTATAGCCGTACTTTACGGCATGCCACCCCACACTGGTGAGCTAAATTGATCATTCCAATTTCATGATCTGATATACAATAAACTTATAATCCATTCTCAAATGGGGAGAACCCATGCCAGCACCCGAGATCATTCATAATTTGGTCAAACGGTTCGAAGAGAACCGCGATGCCTACCGCTCCGGCAAATACAAGGCGCGGGAGATCGACCCCACGGATAGGGAGATTGATCGGCTGGTGTATGAGTTGTACGGTCTGACCGAGGATGAGAACAAGGATTGTAACGGTCGTAACGCCAGAGTTCTTGCTAGTTGTACCATAAGCATAATTGAGGTGGAAATGGAAAACAGGAGTGAAAACGTATAATAGGTCATCATTCAAATTTTGGAGATCGCTGTAAAATAATGGAAAATTCAGTCCTTATTGGAAAAATCAGTGCATCCAGAAAAAATTATTTCTTGTATCATGATAGACATATACTATAGTTAGATTGCGGAGGTTGAAATGAGTAAAATGCCATTTCCTATGATCACCCAGATCCATGTAAAAAATTATCGTAGCCTAGCTGATGTAACCATTGACATTGAACCTCTTACGATCTTTGTCGGGACTAACGGATCTGGCAAAAGCAATGCAGTGGACGTTTTAAGGTTTTTACGTGATATCCTATTACGTGGTCTAGACGCTGCAATCATGGATCGACATGGAATGAGTGCCATAAGGCGCTGGTCTCCGAAAGGTAAACCATATGATATTCATATTGGACTTAGTTTCGTTGGCGATGATTTTCAGGGAAAATATAGTTTTACTTTAGGAAGTGAAAGTCGGGGAGAATACAGAGTAAAATCTGAGTTATTATCAATTAAACCAATTAAGGGGGAATCGATTCAATACGAAATCAAGAATGGCGAATGGATAAAACCATTAAAATACAAAACTCAAAACACAAAATCACTTCTAAACGATGATCAGAGTGATCTTCAGCTGTTAAAATTGGTGAGATTGCTCGAACCATCTGTTTCATCACGGATGGTGAGCAATCCTTATCGTTTTTTTTCGAATATGGGATTTTATACAATATTCCCAAATAACCTTCGCGAACCTCAAAAATCAGCGAATCCATATCCACTTGACGAAGGCGGACAAAATATAGCCTCAGTTCTTCGGAACATTAAATCAAAAAAATCAAAAAATATATTTAATAGTATTATTGAATCTTTGTCTAAAGTAATTCCTGGCCTTGAGGATATTTTTGTCACTCAAATTGGAGGATATTATGTTACCCGGCTTCTTTATAAAGCGAAAGTGGAAGGGGACAGGCGACCAACGTTTGAACTTTCTCAAGAGTCAGATGGCACATTGCGAATGTTGGGCATTCTTACCGCTCTTTACCAATTACCTCCTCGCACTTTAATGGCCATCGAAGAACCGGAACTAACCATTCACCCTGGTGCCTTAGGAGTGTTATGCGATGTAATAAACGAAGCTAGTATGCGTAGTCAAGTAATTATCACTACGCATAGTCCAGACTTAGTTGCCCAATTCCCAGCGAATGTTTTCCGGGTTGTCGAGAAAATCGAGGGGATCACTCATATTGGTTGTATTAGCGAAGATCAGCGTCGTGCAATTAATGAAAAACTATTTTCCCCAGGGGATTTGATGCGTATCGAAGGATTCCGACTCGAAGAATCAGCAACGTAGAGGGTATTATGCCAAAAATTGTACCTATTGTAGAAGGACCAGGCGATATCGAAGCCGTTCCAGAACTCTTGCGTCGAATTCTTTATGATTTATACCATGTTTATGATTGGGAGATAGCTCATCCGTTAAAAGCTAATAATCTTACTACATTGAGAAATAATGTAAACAGTTTTATCACGTATGCTCATAGAATTCCGGGTTGTGGAGCTGTCTTAATTTTATTAGATTTGGATGATGGGTGTCCAAAAATAGAAGCATTATCCTTAGCTAATGAGATTCGTCATACATACCATTTTACTTATCCCACATGTGTGGTCTTAGCTCATTGTGAATATGAATCTTGGTTTTTAGCAAGTCTAGATACCATTGCAGGAAATTGTGATATTCCTGAGGGCTTATCTTCTTCGTCACTAGCCGAAAACAGAAGGGGTGCGAAAGAATGTTTAACACGGCTAATGCCCCCAGGTATAGCATATAAAGAAACGTATCACCAAGTCCGTATGACTCAATTCATTGATTTAAATTTGGCACAAACCCGTTCTAGATCATTTCGGCGGTTATGCCACGCGATCTCGCAATTGATAACCACCAATACAACTAGTGGTTTTGTAACACCTTAGCGCCAATGGCTAATAACCGACATATGAAAGACCTGCACAAGCGCACTCCGTCCGCTCCGCACGAGCAGGACTCCCTGTCCCGCCAGATCCAATCCACGGACCGGGAGATCGATCGGCTGGTGTACGAGTTGTATGGTCTGACCGAAGAGGAGATTAAGATAGTGGAGGGTGGGTAACCAATGAGTTTGTACCGCATATATATCGACGAGACAGGCAATCATGATATGAACCATGCTGATGATCCCAATCAGCAGTTTTTGGCGCTGACTGGTGTGATTATTGAATCCAAATATAACATCTCTATTTTTCAACCCGAATTAGATGCAATTAAAATGAGTTTCTTTATGCAGGACCCAGATTTGCCTGTAATATTACATCGCAAAGAAATTGTCAATCGTCGCAGACCCTTTGAAGCATTGAGGGATCCTCAAATTGAGGATAACTTTAATCAAACCATCCTTTCCGGATTAAAGCGATGGCAATATAGGGTGATCACAGTCGTAATTGATAAAAAGATACATCGCGATCAATACTCGGTTTGGCGTTATCATCCATATCATTATTGTTTGGCAGTCATGCTAGAACGCTATGTTTTATTCCTGCATTACGGTGATAACCATGGGGACGTAATGGTTGAAAGCCGGGGAAGGGCAGAGGATGAAAAATTAAAAGACTCCTTCCAACGTCTTTATAAATTGGGTACGGATAATGTCCCTTCAGAACGATGGCAGGACAGATTAACCTCTTGTGAGTTGAAGGTCAAATCGAAAACCACTGATATCGCCGGGTTGCAACTTGCTGATATTATTGCTCATCCATCCAGGAGGGAAATCTTGCTTGACAACAAGCTAATAATTGATCAAAGAGATACTTTTGGTGACAAAATATGTAGGATCCTGCGGGATGGAAAATACTTGAGGTTCCGTCATGGGAAAATTGAGGGATATGGAAAGAAATTGCTTCCTTAATAAAAGAAAACGCCCTTTCGGGCGTTCTCCGATAGCCACTGGCCATCCACCTCCGCTAAACGGATTAATATTATTATATAGGCGAATCATGAAATTTACAATAGGAAAATCGTTGGCGTATGACCCCGGTCACACCTCAAGAGCAGGACAGCCTGGCGCGGGAGATGCAATCCACGGATCGGGAGATCGATCGGCTGGTGTACGAGTTGTATGGTCTGACGGAAGAGGAGATCAACATTGTGGAATCCACTTAAGGTAGAGGTGTTGTCAGTATGGGACACATGGATCAGCCTTTGATTAATGAGGAAAGGGAGGAAATAGCAATGGATCGGTTTGAATCAATTGCCAACAAGTATCTTCAAAATGCCGTTGAATTCGGGTCAAAGATTATCCACGAGCCTGATGGAAACATTCCACCTGACTTTCTAATAAACGGAAAAATTGCAGTTGAAGTCCGTCGATTGGACGAAAACTACCCAGAAAAGAGTAACTCAAAATTCATCAGTGTAGAGGGAGTAGACATTAATATACAAAAAACGATTATTAAAGAATTAAATCAATTCAAGACTAAATATTCAAACGAGACTTTTTATATCGGAATAACGCTTAATCATTCTTTTCGATTGTATCAAGAATTTCCAAAGGAATTTCGGGCTGCTCTATGTGATTTTCTTGATAAAAGAGAAATAGACGTTTCGAATATCGTAAAAATCGGTGATGATGTTGAATTAGAATTCTATAAAAGAAATACGGATAAAGGTAAAGTATTTACCTTAGGTGGCATTTCAAATGATGCATCAGGTGGGCTTGATATCGGTGTCTATACAAAAGAAATAAATAATTTCATTCGTGCTAAAAATCAAAAGATAAATAATTATAAACACAAGTATCGGGAATGGTGGTTATTACTTGTGGATACAATTGGGTTTAGGTTGGACGTAAGAGAGATTATTGAAGTAAAAAAAGGTTTATGTAATCTAGAACGTTTTTCCAGACTCATTGTTATTAATTATGACAGTTCATATTATTTTAGTTTTGATAAACAGGTATAAGCTTGTTTGTAACCGACATTCCAAACCACGGACCGGGAGATCGATCGCCTGGTGTATGAGTTATATGGATTGACCGAGAATGAGATCAATATTGTGGAGGGGGATGATAACTGTTTGAGTCAATCAACTATGAATTATTCTCGATAAGGAGAGCCGACAATGTCAAGCATTACATATGAAAACAAGCGTAATCCACATGTAACCATCCATATTGATGGTTGCGGTCAAATAGGAAAAATGGTGGTCATCATAAATACGGGCAAGGCAAGTATGAATCACATCAGGATTATTCAGATGCGTATAAATACGCAAATCAGACCGGGTTACCAATAATAATTTGTTCCTTTTGCAATCCCGATCGACTTGTAAAATAACTATTTGGTTGTCGTCCATCCCAGAAAAAAAGGAGTACTGCTGGTTCAGGGAGGACACTGAACCCAAGAAGGTCCACTGGGTAATGAGATGGGAGGTCTCACCGAGGAAGAGATTGTTATTGATAGGGTTTGCTTAATTGTTATAAACTAGGGGGTAGGTCGGATTGAGCGCGGTTTTGCGAAATCCGACTGCACGCTTGGCGCGTTATCTCCAATCCACTGGGCAGGGAGATTTATCAGCTGGGGTTTTCTTCTGCCCTTTGTCCACAGAGTCCCCGTTGAGGACCATGCCTGCGTTCAGCGGCCCTAAAGGGTACTACGTGAGGACGCTGAACGTGGAACCATCTTACCGCAGCACAGCCGGTTTAACCTTGCGCCACTCCGCTGTCTCCGTGGCCTGCTCGAATGCCCGCCCAATGCGCAGCAGCTTGCCCTCAGAAAAATCCGGTCCCAACAACTGAATTCCCACCGGTAAACCCGCTTCACTCAACCCGCCCGGAATGGAAACGCCAGGAATGCCAGCATGGTTTGCCGCAACCGTCAACTGGTCAGCGTACTGCATCAGCACCGAGTCGCCATACACCGCATCGATCTCAAATGCCGGTGTGGGGGTGGTGGGTGTCAACAGCGCGTCCAGCCTGTATTTGCCAGCCGGGTTAAAAGCTTCATCAAAATCGCGGCGGATCAGGGAACGCACTCGCAGCGCACGATTGTAATATTGCTCCGAATACTGCGCAGCTGAAACGTACATACCCATCAATACCCTCAATTTGGGCTGCAAACCAAACCCCTCAGCGCGCGAACGGCGATACAAGGTTTGCAAGTCATCCACAGCCCCGCCCGTACGGTAGCCATATTTCACCCCGTCATAACGGTGCAGGTTGGAAGCAGCTTCCACCCGCGAGATCACAAAATAAGCCGGGATGGCGTAGCGGTTGTGCAGCATGGGTACATCCTCGATGATCTCCGCCCCCAGCGCTTGCAGCGCAGCCGCTGCCTGGCGTACCGGGTCTGAAACATCCTCTGGCAGCTTATGTTCCACGATCTCACCGGTGATAGGATTCGGGAAGGTGAGCCAGAAATAATCAAGCGAGAGACCAATGCGTAAGCCTTTCACGCCCTTTTCCAACCCGGCCAGGTAATCCTCCACCAGCACGTTGGCTGCTGTGCTGTCTCTCGGGTCCGACCCGGCAATTACCTGCAGCATGGCGGCGGCATCCGTCACATCGCGAGCCACCGGGCCGGGGCAATCCAGTGACGAAGCAAAGGCGATCAGCCCGTACCGTGATACCCGACCGTAGGTGGGTTTCAATCCGACCACACCACAGAAGGCGGCAGGTTGACGTATGGAGCCTGCCGTATCCGTGCCCAGCGAGAGCGGTCCTTCACCAGCAGCCACGGCAGCAGCGCTCCCACCCGATGATCCGCCCGGGACTCTGGATGTATCCCACGGGTTGCGGGTGGTTGGTTTAAAAGCTGTGGATTCGGTGGAGGAACCATAGGTGAATTCATCCAGGTTAACTTTGCCCAGCATCACCGCACCGGCTTCGGTCATGCGATTAACAGGCGTGGCAGTGTAGGGCGGCTGAAAATTCGCCAAAATGCGTGAAGCAGCCGTGGAGGGTACCCCGCGGGTGCAGTATATATCTTTTACCGAGAAAGGCACCCCGGCCAGCGCGCCTGCCTCACCTCCCGCCGCGATGGTCTGGTCGATTTTTATTGCCGCTTGCAGTGCGAGGTCATCTGTCCGGGTAATGAATGCGTGCACCTTGATGCGGTCAGCTTCTGTAAGTGGGCCAGCATCCAGCGCCCCCGAACGCCCATCCACTTGCCCGATGCGCTGTAAGCAGCTTTGCAGTACCTCTACTGCAGAGGCTTTCTTCGCCTTCACAAGGCGGGTAATTTCGACTGCTGAAAGGTCACAAAGTTCCATGGCTTCTTCCGGGTAATTCAAAAATGAATGGGCAAGGGAGTAAATTTTCCCTTACCCTGATAGATCATTCAAAACCGCTGCTCATTCCAGCCGGGTATGGGGGATATCCGGTACGACGAAATAATTTTCCTCAACCTGTGGCGCCTGGCTTAATATCTCATCCGCCGCGTTGAAGAACTGCGATACATCCAGGCGCAATGGGGGAGAGATCTCCAGAGGAAAGGGAACACCATGCCTCGCAGGCGGCACATCATCCTGAATTGGGATGGTTTCAAGTTCATGTATTGACCTGAGTTGGTTGTTCAACTGTCCGCGTAAATATTCCGCTTCCTCCTCTTCCAACTCAAGGGAAGCAAGCGAAACCAATTTTTCAAAAACCTCTTTTGTGATCTCTTCGGGCAAAATATCCTCTATATGTCCATTCTATTGAAGACCCGGGTGGTGGTGTTTATGGTGTCGCGGTCGGCGGTTCCGGTGTGGAAGTTGGTGAAGGTGTATGGGTCGGGGTGGGTGTGGGAACGCTGATGGTAATGGTCAGATCCTTTTCACTGTAAAGACCGCCATAATCCGTGACCCGCAAAGTGATGGTGTAGGTTCCGCTGGAGCCGGGGTCTGGAGAGCCGCTTATTGTAGCTGTGCCATTTCCTGCAACCACCGCAAAGCTTAAGCCGGCTGGCAGCGTTCCAGTCATCGAGATGGTTCGGGTCTTGTCGCAATCCGCATCGCTGGAGGTGATATTGAATGAGAATGCATTCCCCTCCACACCGCTAGCGCTGGCTCCGCTGGTGATGGTTGGCGCGCTTTCGTTGACATCGGTAATGGTGACAGAAAAGACTTCCTCGCGGGTGAAGGTTGTACCATCCATAGCCTGCACCCGGATGCTGTGGGCTGACTTACTCTCACAGTTGAAAACAGCCGCGGATCTTAGAACTCCACCCGTGGAAAGACCATAATAACTGTTATCAGTGCTGCCAGTGCCGCTGACAAGGTAGAATCTGTGCGGTCCCCCATTCGGGTCGGTCGCTTCGAAGTTGCCTATGAGAGTGCCAATGCCCTGGTTTTCCTGCACAGTCAGGGGGCTTGGATTTGAGGTAATATTATCAGGCGGTAGCTGAATGCCATCCGTTACATAAAAAACAACCTTACCAATATCTGTCGTTCCTCCACTGCTCTGGATCTTATAATCTATCTTATCCACCCCCATAAAGCCAGAGGCCGGGTAGTAAATGATGTTGGTATCTGAAACGATAAAGACTTTCCCCTTGCCTATCTTGGTGGTATAGCGGCCTTTGGCATCCGTTGCGCAGTTATCCGCGCAATTCAGCATCTTGGTGATCCTTACCGTATGCCCATTTAAAATATCGTTGGCGACGAGATTCGCTACCACACTGGACGGATATATACCAGAAGTTACTTCATCATCTACAGCATGGATCCCGCAGCTATCCCCCGGGCAGGGCGTGGCAGTGGGAACTGTGGCGACGATCTTCGTCTTTGTCGGCGTCATCGTTGCAGCAATCACCCCGCCCGATGACGTTGCTGTTCTGGTCATTGTTGGGGTGATCGTTGGAGTTTCAGTTTCAGTCGCGGTCAGGGTAAAGGTGGCGGATGGCAGCACGAAGATGGTATTGGTTGCCATCGGGGTGTCGCTGGCGCGACGAGTTAGAGTGGCGGTCACCTGGGTGGGAGTGATTGTCCAAGTGGGGGGAAAAACAATCTGGGTTGGTGTGGCAGTCTCCACGATCACCGCCTTTGGTAAGATTGCCGGCCGCATCCCGGGCGGCAATATTTGATCTGGATAGAGATAGATACCCCCGAAAACAACAACAGCCCCGATGGTGGCAAAAAGCAACAACAAGGTGAGGATGTTCCAGATTGATTTCATAGTGTGCTCTCCAATCGCAGGGTCACTCATGCAATCTTTCCCTATCGGGAATTAATTGTCAGTATAAACCAATTTCTATCACTGTCAAGCTGGGAGGTGCACCTAATCTCTGGGGTTTGCTCCTTTGTTTAGAAATTTACTTATTTTAATGTCAACAATAAAAATTCTCGCGTTTCTTTATAGGTAATCAATAATGTCTTATATGTTTTAAACAGATTATAGGTTTTATCCTTATAATTATATGGGGCTAATAACCACTGCTCCATAAAACTGTAATGACTCACATTCTTTATGGCAATTGCTTTTATGGGAGCAGACGGATTCTTATTGAGATTGAAATTTGAAAATATATTTGATATTTTTACAAGCTAATTAGGATTAAATAATGTTAACCTTACTGTGTATTCTAAAAGAAATCAAAATTTTCTACATGTATGCATCTAACATCAAGGAAATATATCTGTAGCTGGTTTTTGATAAAGATGAAGCTTACCTGCTGAAGGACAACCCCCTAAGGCAGGAATATCCCCTAATTCTTTATATCCGCCATTTTTTATTATTTCCATTTCCCACTTTTTTATATATTCCTCTTCAAGAAGGATAAAATCAGAATTACGAAACCAATTAACTGCCATCTCCTTATTATAATAACCAAAACGACCTAGATCATTTGCATTACCACCCTTATAATAATTATGAATGTGGTTTAATTGAGGGGGATAAAAAGTCAGACTCGGAAGGTATAGAAAGATTGCAGCTGATCGACCCTCCCAATACAATGTATCCCCTTCATCAAGGTAATGATTAAGAGTTTTACTTGCTAATCTATATTGTTGAAGAACACCTGGCTCGCACGCGAAGTAATTATTACCTCCAGAAAACAGAATCGTTGGTGAAAGCAAGAAAAGGATTGCCGACAACGTTATAAACCACCAACTGTTTAAAGAATACACCGAATACTTTTTCTGAAATTTCTTTATTATTACTCGTAAACCAACAATAGATAACACACCAAGAAATATTGAAATAAAAACGAAAAATATTCTAAGCATTTGATAATATCGTAGGTTCAATAATTCTGCTGCTTGAAGGATAAAAATTCCTAAACCCGCAGTACCTATGCCTGAAAAATAACTTTTAGCCCCTCGTATGTAGGGTTGGAATATATCATCATACATCCCAATAACCATACCGAGAAGGAGAAAAACGAAAATTAGCCATAACCATATATACTTGCCGGCTTCTAGTTTTTCAAGCATGTATGGGAAAATTACTGAAAAAACAACTACCCCTATAAAACCATAATAATTTTGATAAAGAATCACACACGAAGTACATTTACCCACGTAAAAGGCAAATGCAAAATGAAGAATAGTCATAAAAACAAAATATATACTTAAGAGAGTTATAGATTTTTGCCGAGAATCTTTTCCCCATTGGCTTCGATTTGGGAATAATAGCAAAGCAAATATTACCAAAAAAAGTGTTATGGGGTTAAGCCGTAAAGTTAGGAAGATATTGTATAACCTATCAATTATTGGGTTGACTGTCAATACTTGGCCCGTTTCCACAAGTATTGCACTATTAGCCTCCAAACGAAACGGATTAATTTGAGGAGTGATACTTTCTGGCAACCAACCCGCCCAAAGTTTCAAGATATCAGGCCAGAAATAATAATTTATTACTATGAAAACTAAAAAACCAACCGCTCCACTTATTAACATCCGCCTCCACCCATTTTGCCAGAGCATAAGTAAAAGAAGGATAATTATTAATGGAGCCATGTTTATACGTGTTAAAAATGCGAGAATTGCCAAAATAATACCCAAAGCAAGCAGCCATTGTTTTGTGTTACCAACAATTAAGTGTATAGACCAAATGCTTAAACAGGCAACAATTGGTTGTGTAATTCCCAGAGTGTATGATTTTATCATGTGGGGGTTTAAGGCAATTGACCAGACCGCTGCTACAGCCCACCAGGACCCAGCAAGTTTTTTAGTAAATAATGCTATACCTACAAGAAAGGTAACACTTACTATAATCGATAGAAACCGCCCTGCTTCAAGTGATGGGCCAAAATGCTTTTGAACAAAACCAGGGAGTATAAATGCTAAGGGCGGGTGATTTGTCAGAGGGCCAAAATCTTGATATGGAACATACTTGCCTACCGCGAAAAGCCAACCCTTGAATTGATACATTCCTTCATCCAAATAACTTAATGTAGAATTCGCATAATTTATAGCTAAAAACACATAAGATATAATAGCAATAATAATCAGTATTATCGGTGTCCTAGGCGATTTGATTAGTATTTTCATATCCCTTGTCCCGAGCCCATCTAACATATCTAATGCTATTTGTTTTATTCCCCCTACTTGAATATAAGATATAATATTATTTAAACTTAGGAATTAAAACCTCGATATTTAAATGTTTGAAAAGCCTTTTATATTATAAATTAAATACCTTAATGATTCCATAAGGCGATACCCTGTAATACATTCTTAATGGATAGATTAGTAAAAAAATAATAACCCATGATAGAATTAAAATGAGTGAATACGCATCAGCCCACTGTAATTATTCCAGCCTATAATGAAGGCCAGCGCATCCTTGGGATGCTCAAGGCATTGAAGCAGGTGGCTGATGTAAACGAGATCATTATTGTGGACGATGGTTCTGTGGATGACACTGCCGCAGTCATCGAAGCTTTCATGCCGCAGGACGGGCGTATTAAATTACTGCGCCAGCCAATGAACCAGGGGAAAGGTTCGGCTATTTTTACAGCCTGGGCGGCAGTTGCCACTGAGTACGTGGTCATGCTGGATGGCGACCTGATCGGCCTGCATCCGGAGCATATTCACGCCCTGTGCGAACCCGTGCTTACAGGCAGTTGCGATATGACCCTGGGGGTTTTTAAAGGTGGAGACTGGAAGACCGACTTTTCACACTGGGTTACTCCCTGGCTCAGCGGTCAGCGCTGCCTGCGCCGGGATATGCTGCAGTATGTCAATTTCCAGGCTGCGGCTGGCTACGGATTGGAAACTGCGTTAACAGTGGCTGCCCAACAGCAGGGGTGGACAGTGAAACATGTTCCCCTGGTGGGTATGAGCCACCCCATCAGTGAGATACATCGAGGTGGATTGAAAGGGGTCTTCCACCGCTTGAAAATGTATGGTCAGATCGTACGTGCCTGGTATCTGTCAAATCATGAAAAACCTCTCCAAAATTCTATGCTGAATGACCGGAGAGATATTTCCAAAGGGAAACAAACCTTACTATAAGGCCAGCAGCACCTCCGCGGCCAGCCAGAACAGGCTCTGCCGGATGTCGCCGCGTTTATCCCAGCTGCGCTGATCCCAGCCATCCTCATGTACTGAATCCCCGCCATAAAGCAACTGACCAAATTCCACATTACGGAACTGTGCCACCGCCATGAAGGCTGCTGTTTCCATTTCCACCACGCTGCAGCCCTGCTCACGACGCAGCCGGGCGCGCTTGATCGTTTCACGATAGATGGCATCCGTCGTCCAGGTCTTCACCATGATGAAATCCACACTCAACAAGTCCAGGGTATCCTGAATCGAACGAATGACCCTCTGGTTGGCCTGGATCTCAACAGCCGGCGGCAGGTAAGCGTAGGACGTCCCTTCATCACGGATGGCGCTATTGGGCACCAGGATATGGCCCACTGCAATTTCCGGGTTCAGCACCCCGCAGCCACCGCAGGCAATGAACTGATCGCTTCCGCGCGCAATCATCTCCTCCATGAATCCGACTGCTTGCGGCGCTCCCACCCCGGGTTGCACCGCCATAAACGACTCCCCACGCAATTCCACCTGATAGATCGGGTTCTCACCCATTTCGGAGATCAGCCTATCCACCTGTTGGGCTTGCCCGGTATTCACCAGCTTTGTAAAAACATCTTTAAAAAAGCAGAACAACACTTTATGGCTGTAATCTCGCTTCTTGATAATCTTCGAAGGTTCTATGATTGCGGTCGGCGACGGATCAAAATCCAAAATGGGGTACGATTTCGGTTTCATTGTTTCTCCAATCCCCGGGTTGGATTACCCGGGTTGTCGCTGTCATACCCCCAGCCGCTTGTGAATCCATGCTGAGGGTGATGAAATTATCCCATTGCTCCCGCCATCATCAGCCCTAATTTTTCCAAGTTCGCTTCTGCCACGGGTAACACTCCCATAATCTCTCCTTCATAAAAAACCATAATATTGTCAGAGAGGGCTCTAATCTCATCCAGATCTTCCGATATTAACAGGGTAGCTGTTCCAGTGTGCCTCTGTTCCAATAATTTCTGGTGGATAAACTCAGTTGCGCCAATATCAACGCCACGGGTTGGCTGGGCAGCAATGAGGACATTTGGCTTCCTTGAAAGCTCACGTGCCAGGACTAATTTTTGAATATTTCCACCGGAGAGATTTTTAATGGGTGTTTTTATTGACGGTGTTTTTACATTGTACTCATCTACAATTTCCCGAGTAGTCTCTTCTATCTTGTGAAAATTCAGAAAAATTCCCTGGGAGAATGGAGGATGGTTATGATCTTCCAAAATGAAATTTTCTGCGACGGAAAAGTCTTTGATCACCCCTTCGCGCATCCTCTCTTCAGGGATATAGGATTGTCCGGTTTGGATTCTCTTATCAGGCGCTACCTTTGTTACATCCTTACCGTTTATGATGATTTTACCCTTGCGGACCGGCCGCAATCCGGCTAAAGCCTCAGCCAACTCGCGTTGACCATTCCCAGATACTCCTGCCAACCCCAGAATTTCTCCTGAACGGATTTCAAAGGATACATTTTTAATGGCATCCTTCTTTCGGTCACCTACGACAAATAGGTTTTCTACACTCAGTTTCGTCTCGCCAAATTGCCCGGGCTCTTTTTTGTATTGCAGAATTACAGGCCGCCCCACCATCATGGTTGCCAATTTTTCTTTGGTAATATTCTCATTGGCACAGGACCCCACTACTTTTCCATCACGCAAAACTGTGATCCTATCGCTTATTTCAATGACTTCAGGAAGTTTATGGGAAATAAAAATCAGTGCGTGTCCATCAATGGTCATCTGCCGTAAAGTAGTAAACAATTCAACCACTTCCTGGGGGGTTAAAACAGCAGTAGGTTCATCAAGAATTAATAACTCAGCTCCGCGATATAGCGCTTTTAAAATTTCGACTCTTTGTTGTTCACCAACCGCAAGCTGCCATACATAGCTCTTTGGGTCAACCTGAATGTGATATTGCTCACTTAAAGCCATCAATCGTTTTTCAACATCATTTAGATCCAGCAAAGGTCCCTTGCTGGATTTTAAACCCAGAGCAACATTCTCCACCACTGTCAGCGACGGGACAAGCATAAAATGCTGGTGGATCATTCCAATACCTGCCTGAATTGCATCTTGCGGATAACGGAAGTGCTGTTCAACACCATTAAGGAGTATTTTTCCAGAATCGGGATGGTAGAGGCCGTACAGTTGCCGCATCAACGTGCTTTTCCCGGCTCCATTCTCACCCAGAAGCGCATGAATCTCACCAGCATTGACATCGAAACAGACGTTATCATTTGCCAGTACGCCTGGAAATTTCTTCACAATGTTTTCCAAACATACCTGTTTTATCCTTTTATGATTACTGGTGTTAAACTGAGAATTCATACGGTTCTTCCTGGCAAAATTGACGGGAAACGTTCTCCCTCTAGCAGTCTTCCAACTGATAAAGGGAGAACTGATTTCAATAAAGTGTTTCTACTTTACAATTGGACCCTTGAGTGGGTCAATGGTTCCTGCCATGATACCGTCAATAGCTGCCTGAACTGCAGCTTTCACATCATCCGGTATGGCAACTTTATCATTATATTGGATCAATAACCCTTCATTCTTGAAAGTAAGGGTGTAGGCTTTTCCACCAAGCACACCGGCTTTGCGGCTGACAATCATATCATTGATGATCCCACTCCAGTCGTAGATCTGGCTGGCAACAACGGTTTCTGGTGCCAGTTTGGTTTGATCCCACTGTGTGCCAAACCAATAAGCCCCTTTGTCCTTTGCAATGCCAATGGCACCGACTACGGATTGTGAAGAACCGGTTAGAACATCTGCGCCAGCAGTAATTTGCGTTTCAGCGCAGGTAGCCATTAAGGAAACATCCGAGAAGGAACCTGTATAGTTTACCTGGTTAACAACCTCCGGTTTTGTTGCAGTAGCTCCGGCTTTGAATCCTTCGACATAGAGCTTGGCGTCGCCTGCTTCTACTGGTCCGCAAATTCCCATTTTACCGGAAGAGCTGATCATAGCAGCAAGAACACCCAGGACATAACCACCTTGTTGTGCCTCAGCCTGGTAGGCAAAGACATTATTGATGCCATCCGCCTGGAAAGTATTCAAAGATGTTCCCCAGGCAAAACTGGTCTCAGGGAATTCAGGGGCGATCTGCTGTAATGAAGTGCCATACTGGGACCCATGAGCAATGACCAGGTCAAATCCCTGGGTGGCATAATCACGAAGCGCGGCTGCCGCATCCGGGACTTTAAAGAGGCTCTCGGAATATGCAATTTCCATCTTTCCTTCGCCCATTTCAGCTTGAACAGCTAATAATCCTTCGTACATGGATTGGCTGAAAGCGGCATCAGTAATTGTGGATGGCATAACAATCGCAACCCGGAACGGCTTTTCTTCCACAACTACCGGTGTCGCAGTCACCACAACTTCCTGAATCACTGGCTCTGCTTCCACTATCCTCGTAACTTCCACTGGTGCTGCAGGCGCTACAGGAGCACAGCTGGCCAGTAGTACTACCAACAAAACTGCAAAAATACTGATTTTGTGAAATTTCGTTTTCATTTATTCTCCTCAAATATAGATGGTATGGAAAACTCTCTACATCCAACCTTATCAAAAGATCTTCCCATCACCTCCTTTCACTGGCACATGAATAGGGGTCACATTTCTCCCCTTTCAAAAGGTTTGCTTAAGAAAGCTGGTTGTGCCGCACGGCGCACAGCAAAAACCAGCGCGACAATGGTAAGCAAATATGGAAGCATCACAGCGAAATCCGAAGGAATATTGATCCCTTTTATTTGAAGCCAGACTTGAAACGCGTTAACAAAGCTAAAAATAAGCGAACCCACCAGGACGCCGCCTGGTTTCCAACTGCCAAAGTAAACCAGCGCGACAGCGATAAAACCCATCCCATTCGTCATGTTTTCTTGAAAGAGGTTGATCAATGCAATGGAAAGCGTAGCTCCGGCGATACCAGAAAGAACTCCCCCCAGGCAGACGGTTGTGTATCTGATTCGTGTCACACTGACCCCCAGCGAATCTGCAGCTTGAGGGTTTTGCCCCACCGCTTTAATTTGCAACCCAAAAGTAGTTTTATTCAATACAAAACTGGCTAACGGAACGAGAATAAAACCTCCATAGACAAGGATATTGTGATTAAAAAATGCCTCGCCAATGAATGGTATATCGCCTAACAACGGGATTTTTAATGGCGGAAATCCAGCGATACTTTCTACTCCGCCCATTGTTAATTTAAACAAGAGTGTGGAAAGTCCCAAACCGAATAGCTGTAATCCAATTCCACTTATTCCCTGTTCAGCCTTCAAAGTAACACTGATAAAAGCCATGAGTAATCCCATGAGGAAGCCGACAAACATAGCTGCGAGCAATCCTAGCCACAAATTTCCGGATTGCATTCCAACATAAAAGCCAGAAAAAGCTCCCATGAGCATGATACCGTCAACGCCGAGATTTAATACCCCCGAGGTTTGGGCAATGGTTTCCCCAATCGATGCATATAAATAGGGGGTAGCCAGCCGAAGACCACTATATATTATTCCTAATAGAACCGGTAATTGGAATAGCTCATCCATTCATTTGTCTCCTGCGGGCTCGATATCGACTCCAAATTTCCGCGCTTACAACAAATAGCACAATCAAACCAAGCAAGGTGTCAATTAATGCGGAAGGTACCTGCATTGCGCGCTGCATCTTATTTCCTCCCTCCATCAATCCACCAAAAAAGATGGAAGCCGGAATCGCGCCAAGCGGGTGTAGTTTGCCAAATAATGCAGCCACAATTCCTGCAAAACCATACCCACTGGATAGACCCTCCATCATTCTATGCTGCACTCCGATCACCTCAATGGCGCCAGCCGTACCCGCAAAAGCCCCTCCAAGTGTTAACGCCAGCATCTGATAGAGCTTAACAGGAATTCCTGCATAGCGCGATGCATTCGGATTCAACCCCACAGCCCGGATGCGGTATCCAATACTTGTCCGCCATAAAAAGATATAAACAACAACAGCTAACACCACAGCCAGTATTGCCCCGCTATGTAGTAAAGTCTTGGGCACAAGCTTGTCAAGCCAGACAGCCTTGGGAAGGAGAGCAGATTGCGCTATCCGCGTGCCAGCTTCAATTTCTGCGGGATCGATCATCGGGCCGCGCAATAAGTAATTGGCTAATTGAAGCGCAATGGCGTTCATCATGACCGTGCTAAGAATCTCATTCACTCCCAGACGGGCTTTCAAAGTTCCTGGAATACCGCCCCATACAGCCCCTGCTAATGTTCCCATGAGGATCGTGAGCGGTAAAAGGAACCAGCGGGGTAATTGTGGAAAATTAATTGAGAATGCAGTTGCTGCCAATGCTCCAACTATTATTTGACCTTCCCCACCAATATTGATAATACCACCCCGGAAAGCAATTGCCACACCTAATCCAACCAATAGCAAAGGCGTGGCTTTCACAAGCGTCTGAGTAATTCCTGTTTTATCTCCAAACGCCCCCTGTATTAGAGATTGGTACGCTTCCAAGGGATTTACTTTAAAGATGATTAATAGGACAGCGCCGAATAATAAAGCGAAGGGTACAGCAGCAAGAGGAAGAAGTGCGTCAATTGTGCGGTCGAGGAAGTTTTTAACCTTATTTTGGTTTAACATTCAATAATTAACCCTTTCCTCATCATTAGATGTGATTTTTTCAAACCTTGCTGCGAACCAACCTCAAAGCAAGGAGCTGATCATTGTAATAGTTAAGACCCATTACAACCGGCCGGCTTTCTTTTGTATAAAATACATCGTTAAATACCAATATGGACCGGTCTAAACCGATTTTTAATTGTTTATTCACAGTGTCAGATATTTTTTCAGCGTGTAAGTCGGAAATTGAATAAACCAACTCTATGTTGCAGTAAGCAGCCATAAATTCGTAAATCGAAAGTTGGGTATCAAGGCTTAGTTTGGGTTGTGTAAACAAATCTTCGGGGAGGATATTCGTTGAGTAAATTACAGGTTTACCATCAGCCAGAAATAGGCGTTGCAGAATAAACACAGGTTGTGGAGAATTTAATTCTAGGATTGCTTCTTCATTTGAAGTAGATATACGGGTAAAACTATGGATAAATTGGATTTCTGGAGACCTTCCGCTTTCCTGTATGAGCTGGGGAAAACTCCATAAATTATGTAATTGTGTATTAAACTGAACTGCATGTTGATTTATGTAAGAGCCGTTCCCATGTTTGCGGAGGATCACCCCCTCGGTGGCTAATGAATTTATGGCATTTCTGAGTGTGGATCGGCTCACTCCAAATTCATTTGCCAGCTCAAGTTCTGAAGGTAATCGTGACCCAGGTCTGTAGGATCCGTTTTTTACCCTTTCACGGATGATCTGGTTGATCCTGGTTGTAACCGGTTCTGAACGCTCAATCATGAAAATTGGCAAATCCGTGAAGTTGGTAAACGTCTAACGACTGGATATAATCATACCAGTTTGGAGAAAAAAGTCAATAGCGCGTTTATATTATTTTAGCCTGTATTGAATGGGAGTTCCAGAAAAGCCCACATAATTTCTGCGGCAAAACCAAACCGTCTACAATTCATCCGTTTATGAGTGCGGTTTCGGTTTCGTTGTTATTCCAAATTCCTGTGTTAGAGTGCCCGGGTTCTGGCTATCATACCCTCAGCCGCTTACGAATCGATTCTGAGGGGGATTCCAATTCCTTCATGGCATCCTTCCCAACCCAGCGTGCAGTCGGGTTGACAGAGGAAGCCAGCCGCTGGCTGCATAAGAACGCCGATTGGTACAGGGCTGCATTGCGTTTACCGATTTGTCTTAGCGCCCAGTTGATCGCCTTTTTCACGAAATTCCGGTTATCTGTGGCTGAATTCTCAATCACCACCAGGAAGCGCTCAAAGACCTCATCAGTTGCTTTTTTATCATGCACTGCCAGGTAGGCCATGAGCGCGAAACCAGCTCGTTTGGTGAACTCGGCATCGGTTGCTGCCCATTCCAGGGCTTTCATTACTGCGAAGGGAGTCTTCACATACAGTTGCCGCACACCTGGTCGCATACATCCCAGGAATCAAATTGGGCAGTCCACGCGTCCATCTGCACGGTTGTCACCAGCGCTGGCTGGTCGATCAGCGCAGCCAGGATGCGCGCTTCATGGATGCCCGTCTCCCACAGAGCCAGTGCCAGCTCATGGTCTTTCTTGCGTCTAGCCAACAGGTGGATATTGGGCATGGAGACCCCTAACAGTTTTCCTCCCTGGATACCCGTGTGCTCCATTCCTTTTACCCAGGCTGGGTCAGCCAGGTCATTCAATTTCACCAGCAATACCCCCAGCGCTGATTGCGTCTCTGGCAAGAGCTCACTCTTCATGATAGCTTTCCAACCCGGGACGAGCCTGGTTGAAATGCCGGTTGGCAATATCCAGCAACGCAGCCGCCCATTCCTCGCAGGTCTTATCCACCGCCAGGCTGTTGGTGTAATTTTTTACCTTCCCCTGCAGCTCGCCCTCCACCTGGCATTCTCCTTCACCCGCCATCAAGTCTGCTATTTCTCCCACTGAGTTCCAGCCCAGCATGGCCATATCCATCTCGCCTTTTTGATAGGCCAGGTCCGCTGGCCAATCCGCCTGCATGCGATCGTAGGCCTTGGCAACATTTTCCTGCTGGATCGTGAATGCTCCAAAATTATTGCTGCCGTCGCTGTAGGCCATTAACAGTTCCGCTTCCCGCATAAATTCAGCGGTGCGTTCTGAGAATCTTCCAGGCGTGGAACTGACCATGGGCAAGAATATCCGAATAGCAAATACAATGATCGCAATCAAAACCACGAGGAGAAAGATCACCAGTGCCACCAGCCATGGGCTCACCCGCGGACGCGGTCTCCTGTTCCGCCTTGGTCTGCGGCCGGCAGAGCTCCATTGCGGTGCGACTAGCACTTCAATCGGCTGTTTCACTTCAGTGTAGGCGTTCTCTTCTGGCTCCCGCACATCTTTGAATGGAAACTCTCGTTCAGGTTCATGGCTGGATTCATCCTTGTCTATTCCAGCGGCATTCTCTGCTGCTGGCCTGTCCTCAAAGAGGGTATCTTGAGCAAGGTGTCCTTCATCGGCTGCCAGGGCAGGTTCAGGTGTGATCTTCGCTAAGCCATCCAGCGCAATCAGATTCTGCGGGTTGATGGTGATGGCTCTATCCAAACAATAGAGTTTGCGTTCTTTCTCGTCAAAACAGGCGGAAAGCCAGGCCCAGGCAGCGTCATTTTGCGGATCTTCCTGTACGATCCTGGCCAATATTCGGGAGGCTTCTTCCCTCTCTCCCGAACGAATCAGGTCGATGCATCGGTTTAACAGCTCGTCACTCATGTTCTCCTCCAAAAAACAGGCAATCCTCCGCCACAGCGGATGCTGTTTTGTATGCAAAATTCATACCAGATGAATCGGGGGTAATTAGAGTGGTTGTTCCAGCCAATCGAGGTCATCCACGCCGGCAAAGCGTGCCCGCATGACTTCAATGGCTTGCGGGTTGCTATCCACAAGGATGAATTGTCTTCTCAGTTCCAGGCAGGCTGCCCCGGTTGTGCCGCTGCCAGCGAAAAAGTCCAGCACCACCTCCCCCGGGTTGGAACTGGCAGCAATGATGCGCCGCAGTATGCCCAGCGGTTTCTGGGTTGGATAGCCGGTCTTCTCCCGGCCGTTGGTGGGCACAATGGTGTGCCACCAGGTATCTGTTGGTGTCTTGCCACGCTCGGCCTTCTCTTTGCCCACCAACCCGGGTGCCATATAAGGGATGCGGTCGATCGCATCCAGGTTAAATGTGTAATGCCCGGGATCCTTCGCGTACCACAGGATGTTGTCGTGCTTGGCAGGCCACTTGCTCTTGGACCGCGCCCCATAATCATAGGCCCAGATGATCTCGTTCAGGAAGGATTCCCGCCCAAAGATGTCATCCAGCATTACTTTGCAGTAATGCACCTCGCGGTAATCAATGTGGAAATAGAGGCTGCCATTGGATTTAAGCAATCGCCGTGCTTCCACCAGCCGAGGCTCAAGAAAGGCCAGGTAATCATCAAAGATATCCAGGTAGCCTCTGGAGCCAACTTTAACGGTCTGATAACGCTTCCCTTGAAATCCCACCCGGTCGCCCAGTTCTGACTGCGCTGTCTTGATCTGCGTCCGCGACTGGGATCGGCCGGTGTTGAACGGGGGATCAATGTAGATCAGGTCAACAGACTCAGAAGGCATGGACTGCAGAATGGGCAGGTTGTCACCAAAATAGATCTTGTGCGGCATGATGTTCATTCTAGCATAACTTTCCCGCCTCCAGTTTTCACACCTTATGGTTTAATGGATGGTATGAGGATGAGATACCTGTTGACCAGCCTGATTGTTGTATTGGTGATGGGCGGATGTGTTCCCACGCCATCCGCACCCACTCCCGTGGAAGCACCATTAATTACCAAAACAGCCGGTAGTGCCAGAATTACCAGTGAACCTCCTGCGGTTACGCTCCTGCCTACCCCAACCACGGAGTTCATACTCCCAGAGCTGGACCTGCAGGTGATCAACCGTGAGAACTTCTCCTCCATCACTCAAATCAAGATGCTGGGCGATGGGCGCGTCCGCCAGGCTGTGTTCTCCCCGGATGGGCGCTGGATAGCCTCCGGCTCAACCCTGGGGGTTCGCATCCACCGCGGCGACAATCTGGCCGAAGAGGCCTTTCTACCCAGCGTGAAACCCATTTCCCGTGTGGCATTTTCGGCAGATGGGACCCTGCTGGCAGTTGGCAGCGAAGATGGCATGCTGCGCTTGTATGCCATGTCAGAGTTATATTCCGAGTCTTTGCAGAGTAGCCAACCCGTACTCGAGATCCGCGCTGGTTATTTCCCAAACCAGGCACTCGCTTTTGCCCCGGATGGAAAAACAATAGCGAGCGGATCACTCGACCGCACCATCTCCATCTGGAATCTCTCTACTGGAAAACGCGTTCGCAATGTTAGCGGCTTTGCGCTGGGGATTTCCACCCTAGCTTATTCACCTGACAGCTCTCTGCTGGCCGGCAGCTCACTGGATGGCACTACCCGCATCTGGCGCATCCGTACCGGCGAGATGCTGGCAAGCTATGGTGCGCCGGATAAGAAACGCCTGGAAACGAACCAGTACCCGCTGCAGCTTGCCTTCCTGCCCGATGGTTGGCTGCTCTCCACCCGGGCGGATGGGGTTGTCTCCGCCTGGAGCTGGATGATCCCCGAAACGGAACCGGTGCAATTACTTGAAGAACTCCACGTTGTCGCCTACGCAACTTACGATGAGGAAAAAGGAACCCTGGCCATCGCCACCCTGGATGGCATGATCAACATTTCACGGGTGAGTTCTGAGGCGTCAAGTATTCCTGTGTTGGAACTGCTTCAAGCAATCCCCACTGAGCTGGATGTCATCAGTACCGCATTCCCATCGGATGGCAGAAGGTTGTTACTGTCCAGCTATCCGGCCAGCCTGCACCTTCTGGACCTGGCTACAGGTGCCATGCTAGCTACCTACAAGCGTCCGCCGCAGGGACAACAGCTCATCGCTGTCGCTTTTTCGCCAGAGGGCAGCTTGTTGGCCAGTGCGCATGGGGACGGTCTGGTGAGAGTGTGGGATGTCCGTAATATGCAGAATTACTTTGAGTTGAGTGTCAGCCCGGGAGAGACCACCCGGTCGCTGCTGTTTTCTGGGGATGGCAAGCAGCTGATTTGTGCGGGTGATGCCATATATGTTTTTACGACTGCTGACTTTCAAAAGACTTTACAGGACCAGATGGCAGAGCAGATTTCACCAGCGCTGATCAGCCTCTTACCAGAAATGATCATCGCAACCGGCGGCAGCGTAGCCAGTGTTGACCTTTCATTAAATGGGCGCTACCTTGCTTCAGCCAATCTGTTCGGAAAAATTGTTTCCATTTGGGACATAAAAAGCGGTCAATTAATCGGCCGCCTCGGTGGCACGGAAAAACCTGCATTGATCGTTTCCTTCGCCCCAGATGGTCAATACCTCGCTGTTGGCGGCGCAGATCACAACATCCGCATCTGGCAGACATCCCGGTTCATTCAAGATGCCAATCTTGGCGATAAGGGCTTCCTTCTGGAAGAGGAAGACCTGCTAATTAAAAATGAATTCGCGGTCTTGGCAATGTCCTATTTTCCAGATGGCAGCCAGATGGCGGCCGCCGGCGCTTACCCATTCGGCCGGGTGGTGGATAGCAGCAACGGCGGTCTTGTATTCCGATTGAAAGGCTCGAAGGATCAACTGGTTTCGCTGGCTATCTCACAGGATGGCAGTTTGGTCGCCACCGGCGGCGCGGATGGCAAGATTCGCATCCATCTGGATAAAGGCGAGGAGCCGGCTGTTACACTGACCGGCCATGCTGGCATGGTCAATGCCCTGGCTTTCTCCCCCGATGGCTGCCTGCTCATTTCCGGCGGGGAGGATGGCACAATCCGCGTCTGGGGTGTCCCGTAAAGATTCTGCTCATTTCCAATAATACTTGACGAGTAATGAGCTAATTCTGTTCACGAAATTTTCCCGCCTCTATCAAAGCCTTCCCAGCAAATTTTGGACACTCGTCTTGGGCAGCTTTGTAGATCGGCTGGGCGGTGCGCTGATCTTCCCCTTCTTCGCGCTCTACATCACCCAGCGCTTCAATGTCGGCATGACCCAGGTCGGCATCCTGTTCGCCTTCTTCTCGGTCTCGAGCCTGGTCGGCCAGACCATCGGTGGCGCGTTGACCGATAAATACGGCCGCAAGAAGCTGATCATCTTCTCACTCGTCATGTCCGCCGCATCCACAGTGCTGATGGGACTGGTGGATGACCTGCGTACTTTTTATGGTCTGGCCATCCTGGTTGGCATCCTGGCAGACACTGGGGGGCCTGCTCATCAAGCCATGGTGGCAGACCTGCTTCCTGAAAATAAGCGCACAGAAGGCTTTGCTGTTTTACGGGTGACCGCGAACCTGGCTGTCACCATCGGACCTCTCATCGGCGGGTTGCTTGCCGGGGTAAATTACCTGCTATTGTTCATCATTGACGCCTGCATGAGCACCATCACCGCGGGTATCATCCTGCTCAAGCTGCCAGAAACCATGCCGGAAAAAGCGGAATCATCTGAAGCCAGCACCAGCCTGGGGCAAACCATCATTGGTTACCTGGCTGTATTCAAAGACCGCCTTTACATGGCTTTCATCCTGGTCTCCATTATCAGCGTGATCGTTTATTTGCAGATGAACAGCACCCTGTCCGTTTACCTCTTGAAGGTGCACGACATCCCACCCAGAGGGTTCGGCTATATCCTCTCCCTGAACGCAGCCATGGTGGTGGTATTGCAATCCTGGATCACACGTGGATTAAAAAAAGTCCCGCCCATGGTCATCATGACGCTGGGAAATTTGCTTTTTGCAATAGGCTTCGGGATGTACGGTTTTGTCTCTGCTTACTGGATGATGTTGGTTGCGATGGTGGTCATCACAATCGGTGAGATGTTCACCGTCCCAGTGGCACAGACCATCGTCGCATTCTTCGCCCCGGAGGAGATGCGTGGCCGTTACATGGCCATCTTCGGTTATGCCTGGATCCTGCCCTCTGCCATTGGTCCACTGCTGGCCGGCTTGGTGATGGACAATGTGAATCCAAATTGGGTGTGGTATGGCGCGTTTATCCTCGCCCTGCTCTCCGCGTTAGGGTACTGGGCCATCCATAAACGCGCTGGCCACCGTTTCCCCATCTCAGAACAAACAACTCAATTCAGGAGGGGAATTTCCTCCACTGAAGGAGAATAATAAAAAGCAGGGTGCCTTTGTAATGCACCCTGCCACAGTGTCTACGTCTCTTTGAACTCACCTTCCACGACATCTCCATCTGGAGCCGGACCGGTTGAACCACCCGACGGAGCGTCTCCCGGCTGAGGGCCAGCCTGGCTCGCCGCATGCGCCTGTGCGTTGACCGCGCTGAGCATCTGTGTCAGCTCTTCGGTTTTGCCGCGAATTACCTGCAGATCGTCCTTCAGCATCACATCCTTCACCTCCGCAACCTTGGCCTCGATGCGTGCTTTTTCATCCGCCGGCAGCTTGTCACCCAGCTCCTTGATCTGCTTTTCCACCTGGTACACGGCACTGTCAGCATTGTTGCGCGCTTCCACCAACTCCTTGCGGCGGCTATCTTCCGCCTGGTGCTGCTTGGCCTGCTCCACCATGCGCTCAATATCGTTCTTGCTCAAGTTGGTGCTGGCAGTGATGACCACTTTCTGCTCCTTGCCGGTAGCCTTGTCCCGCGCGGTTACATTGATGATGCCATTGGCGTCAATATCAAAGGTGACTTCGATCTGCGGCAGTCCGCGCGGTGCAGCCGGGATGCCATCCAGGCGGAAACGCCCAAGGGACATATTGTCAGCCGCCATCGGGCGCTCACCCTGCAGAACATGCACATCCACCGCAGTCTGGTTGTCTTCCGCAGTGGAGAATACTTCTGACTTCTTCACCGGGATGGTGGTGTTGCGTTCGATCAGCGGAGTCATCACGCCGCCCAGGGTTTCCAATCCCAGTGTCAACGGAGTGACATCCAACAGCAAAACATCCTTCACTTCGCCGCCCAACACCCCCGCCTGGATGGCAGCGCCTATTGCTACGACCTCATCCGGGTTGACACCTTTGTTCGGTTCCTTGTTCACCAGAGAGCGCACCAGGTCCTGAACCATCGGCATGCGGGTGGATCCACCTACCAGCACCACCTCATTGATGTCGCTGGCTTTCACTCCTGCATCTTTCAGTGCATTCTCAAAAGGACCTTTGCAGCGCTTGAGCAGGTCTTCAGTCATTTGCTCAAAGTTAGCCCGAGTGAGCTTCAGCTGCAAATGCTTGGGTCCGCTGGCATCCGCGGTAATATATGGCAGATTGATTTCTGTTTCCATCAAGGTGGAAAGCTCGATCTTGGCTTTCTCGGCTGCTTCGCGCAAGCGCTGTAAGGCTTGTTTGTCCTGGCGCAGATCGATGCCAAAATTATTCTTGAAATCATCAGCAGCCCAGTTGACAACGCGTTCGTCCCAGTCGTCACCGCCCAGGTGCGTATCGCCGTTGGTGGATTTCACCTCCACCACTCCTTCGCCCACATCCAGGATGGAGACATCAAATGTTCCACCACCCAAATCAAACACCAGAATGCGTTCATTCGTTTTCTTATCCAGACCGTAAGCCAGCGCGGATGCGGTCGGTTCGTTGATGATGCGCAGCACTTCCAGACCGGCGATCTTGCCGGCATCCTTGGTTGCCTGGCGCTGGCTGTCGTTGAAATACGCCGGTACCGTGATGACAGCTTTCGTGACGGATTCGCCCAGGTAGGCTTCCGCGTCAGTCTTCAGCTTGCCCAGCACCATCGCCGAGATCTCCTGCGGGGTAAATTCGCGGTTGTTCACCGGGATCTTCACCCGCGCGTCTCCGGCGGGTCCCTTTACCACGTTAAATGGCACCATCTTGCGCTCGGTTTCCACCTCATCAAAGTGGCGCCCCATGAAGCGTTTGATCGAATAGACGGTGTTATCCGCGTTGATCACAGCCTGGCGCTTGGCAGTCTGCCCCACCAGCCGTTCCCCGTTCTTGTTGAACGCCACCACAGACGGCAGCAGGCGTGAGCCTTCCGCAGTGGAGATCACCACCGGGTTGCCAGCTTCCATCACTGCAACCACGCTGTTTGTTGTTCCAAGATCAATTCCTACAATTTTAGCCATAGTTTCCTCCAGCAATACATTTTCATACCTTAAAAATACACCCTTAATAATAGATTTTCGTTAACAAACTATTGGAAAAGTGTATGAGGTGCTGTTTGTCACCCTGAGCGAAGTGAAGGGTCTCTGCTAATCATTGTTAGAGATGCTTACTGCATATGCGGGCAGTCAGCAGGCACCATCACCGGTGTCTGGGATATTGACAGCATTGAATGGGATATTTACGGTTAAATGCCCACCGGAGTCACCGCGACATATACTGTTGCCCCAGATGGTACTTATGATATAAATCATATTAAGATGAAGATTAAATTGGATGGGGTGGTTTTCTATGCAATCGAAGAAACCAGTAATTTAAGCTGTAATATATAGACCTGTCAGGGGCGCATAACTGGAATTAATCTTGCAATTGTAGATGCTCAAAATTGCAGGTTGAATGGGTATATCATATATCTTCCGAAGTCCATTCAAGTTGGAGTATAAATGAAAACCACAAAACCAAATAGCTTAAATCCACCATTACTCCCCTTGATTACTATTGTCGCAATAATCTATTTTGCATATTATTTATGGTGGCGGGCAGCCGAAACCCTTAACCCTGCCTATCCGTTTTTCTCATGGTTATTATGGGCGGCTGAAGCCTTTGGCGTAGTTGCATTTATCCTGTTCTCCTATTTTACGCGGAATATTGATCCCAAGGAATCCTGTAAACCACCAGAGGAAAATTTGAAGGTGGATATATTTATTCCCACTTACAACGAAGACGAGGAAATTCTGGAAGCCACATTGATTGGATGCAATAAGGTGCAGTATCCTCACACAACCTATGTATTGGATGATAGCAACCGCTCCTGGGTGAAAGTATTGGCTGAACAATTAGGCAGCAAGTATATTGCCCGACCAACGCATGAACATGCGAAGGCAGGAAATATCAATTTCGCATTAACCCAAACGAATGGTGATTACATTGCCATCCTGGATGCGGATATGGTTCCACAGCCGGATTATCTTGACCGGACATTGGGTTATTTTTCGAATGAGAAGCTGGCACTAATCCAGATGCCTCAGGAATTTTATAATCAGGATTCAATACAGCATGCAGCCAATAAACCATCCTGGCATGAGCAGTCGTTATTCTTCAGGGTCATTCAACCTGGTAAGAATTACACCAACAGCGCGTTCTGGTGTGGTAGCCCTTCTGTTGTGCGACGCGCAGCATTGAATGAAGTGGGGGGAGTCGCTACAGAGACCATCACCGAGGATATTCATACCACTGTGCGCTTGCACAGCCATGGTTGGGAAACTTTATTCGTAAATGAACCGCTTGCGTTTGGAATCGCCCCGCAAACGATCAAAGCGTTCCTCCTTCAGCGTATGCGCTGGGCGCAAGGGACCATGCAGTTGTACCGCAGCAAAGAAAGCCCCCTGTGGCGTCCGGGGTTAACTTTGAATCAGCGGATATCCTATTTATCCAGTTTTTTGGCTTACCTTGAGTCATTCCAAAAAATTATTTTGCTGACTATTCCCATTCTTATTCTTGGGTTTGGCATCCTCCCAATGAGTGTGAATCTGTATTCGTTTATGCTTCGCTGGATACCCTATTTCCTTCTAAATATCTTTGCCAACCAGGTCAGCGGACGGGGAGTCTTTCACTATTTCAAGACAGAAAAATACAATATCCTAAAAACCGTGATCTTTATCTTATCCACCTTTACCCTTATCAACCGGAGACCATTGAAATTCAAAGTCACACCGAAGACCGTGGAAGACTCAGTTTACCACCAGGAGCGAATGTCTTTGCGCTGGTATATGGTGATTTTCGGGTCACTTGTAGGCGCAATGTCAAATGCCATTATCGACATTTTTTCCCCAACCACCGGTATTCAACAGTGGGATGCATTTGTGATTGCCTTCTTTTGGGCAGGATACAATGCCATTGTCATTATGCTTGCCCTTGTTGAAGTCTTTCGTAAGCGGCACGAGCGAAAACAATACCGTTTCCCGGTGAATGAAAGCGGAGAAATTGAAATCGCAGATGGTCAAAAGCCATTGATCAATGCAGAGGAAGTTGACCAATCACGCGGGGAAAGCGGTTTTTTCGAAAGAGTTTTTAGCAAACAGGATAAGCGTAAGCATTACCGTTACCCGGTTGACGAAAATGTAGGAATTGTAGTCACAGATAGCAATAAGAGCTTGATTAATGCAAAAATTATTGACCTTTCACTTGGAGGAAGCGGTATACTGTTGGACGAAGAACTTCCAGGAAAAGTGGAGATCATTAAACTCACGGTTAGCCCGAGTGGATTTGATGAGATCGTTCTGCCAGTTGATCGAATTACGTTCCAATCCAGGCGGAAAGATGGTAAGTTTGTAGTTGGGTGCTCGTTTCCAGAAAATCTAGGTCCGCAAAGGGAACGAATATATGAATATCTGTTTGTTTACCTTCCTTCCAGAGTGGAACAACCATTTTATCGTTTCCCCAAATGGGACCTATTCAATCTATCAGATCTCTATTCCTCAGGCGCAAACCGGACTGAAATCGCCCTACCCCCTTGCGGGAAATCTTCTGCGGTGTGTATTCACGGTTGTTCACGGCGTGTTGGTTGGGTTGAGCGCTTTTTGCGAAACCCAAAATCCTTCTCTCAACACAGCCAAAACTGGTTACCTTTGATTCTTACTGCTAATCCAATCACACCACCTGTGATTCATGATGATCCCGGGCAGGAAAACCGCCAGACCGCTGTTGTAATGAGTCGCATCATCCCATCCAGCTTCCGGATTACATTCTAAACGGGTGGATATAATGGTACGCATTCTATCGTCCTATTCCATTTTTCCGAACCAACCGCATCGCTCCATCCACTTTGCACCTTCCAACACAGGCACGATTGTGAATGCCATCACGATGATAATCAACCAGTCTTCCAATGGTAGATAGAACGTACCAAACGCATCGTGTAATGCTGGCACATAAATGACCAGCATCAACATTACTAAATCCACCAAAATTGCATAATTCAACCATTTATTCGCAAATGGTTTTTGTAAAATTGAATTCCGGTCAGAACGAAAGTTATACGCCTTAAAAAACTGGATCAAGACCAGCGAGACAAAGGTCATGGTCATTGCTTCCTCTGTGCTTCGTCCGGAGTTTAATGCCCAGATGAACAGCCCCAGGTTAATAATCATTGACCAGATCCCGCCCAGTGACATTAATGTCACGACTGGACGTGTGAAAATCCCTGTTCGAGGATTGCGTGGTTTACGCTTCATCAAATCGATTTCAGGGGGATCGACAGATAAAGCCAAAGCAGGTAAGCCATCCGTCGCTAGATTCACAAATAAGATTTGAACAGCAGTTAATGGCAGAGGAAGTCCTAGTAGGGCTGATCCAGCCATCAGTCCAATTTCACCAATATTCGATGAAAGTAGATACATTAAGTATTTTTTGATGTTTCCAAATACTCCGCGTCCCTCCTCCACTGCCGCAACGATGGATGCAAAGTTATCATCTGTGAGGGTCATGGCAGCGGCTTCTTTGGTAACATCAGTGCCTGTGATACCCATCGCAATACCAATATCGGCTTTCTTTAGAGCGGGAGCGTCGTTCACCCCATCTCCGGTCATTCCCACGATATGTCCGTGAGCTTGCCAGGCTGTTATTACGCGCAATTTATGTGCCGGAGAAACTCTAGCATATACACTTATATCTTCAACATCACGAAAAAGTTGATCGTCTGTCATTCCCTCCAATTCGGCGCCAGTCACTATACGCCCACCGTTATTAAGCAAGCCCAGCTCACGAGCCACTGCTTGGGCTGTCACCGGATGATCACCCGTAATCATCACCGTGCGAATACCCGCTTGTTCACAGAGCAATATCGCATTTTTTGCCTCCGGGCGAGGTGGATCAATCATGCCTGCCAATCCAAGAAAAGTCATACCTGTCGGCGCTGTTTCAAGTGTTATATTTGGTTTTGTGGCAGTAGCCAGGACTCTCAACGCCTTCTCGGCCATTTCGTGGGCGACAGCAAGTACTTTCAGGCGACCGGCATCATCAAGCGGCTCAACCCCGTTTGCAGTCAAAAGCCAGTCACAACTACTCAAAATCATTTCTGGTGCACCTTTTGCGTACGCTGTCAGCCCATCGGGGGTTTGATGCAGGGTGGTCATACGCTTGGTTTCAGATGAAAATGGAATTTCCTGTACGCGAGGGAAAGTTGTGTCAAGGTGATCTTTGTGAAGTCCCGCTTTTACGGCTGCAACAACCAATGCCCCTTCGGTCGGGTCCCCTTTGATGTCCCAGACAGTGACTGGCCCATCCCCATTTGAAACCAGCCGAGTATCCGAAGCCAAAACAGCCGCGGTGAGCATTTGGATCAGTGCCGGTGTTGGGGACACCGTCATACCGCCACTTAATGAAAACTCACCCACTGGCGTATATCCCGATCCTGATACATTGAACAACTGCGATCCTGCGTACAACTGGCGTACCGTCATTTCATCTTTGGTCAGTGTGCCAGTTTTATCAGAGCAAATCACCGATGTGCTCCCCAATGTCTCAACGGCTGATAGTTTGCGGATCAGAGCGTTCCTTTTGACCATTTTTTGTACGCCTATCGCCAGAGATATGGTGACGACCGCGGGTAAAGCTTCAGGAACAACAGCAACAGCCAGAGCAATGCCAAATATGAGCATTTCAACAAAGGGTTGCCCGCGTATAAGCCCCAAGGCTACAATAATTGCCACAACAACAAAAGCGGCACGAGCCAGCATTGTGCCAACTTTATCCAGGTTTTGTTGAAGTGGTGTTTTACCTGATTCGATGGTTTGCAGAAGTTTGGCAATTTTACCGAACTCAGTCTGCATGCCAGTAGCAACTACCAGGGCTTTGCCACGACCATACGTGGCAGCCGTGCCAGCATAGACCATGTTTTTACGATCGCCAATTGGCAGATCATCTCCTGCAAGATATTGGGTATGCTTTTCCACTGGGATGGATTCACCCGTCAGGGCGGCTTCCTCCACCTGAAGATTGACGGCTTCGAGCAAGCGTGCATCCCCAGGAATTCGATCCCCGGTATGCAAGAGTATTACATCCCCAGGAACCAGGTTCCGCGACGGGACAGTTACTTCGACTCCATCTCTAAAAACTGAAGCAGTTGGCGCGGCCATCTGACGCAGGGCTTCGATGGCACGTTCAGCGCGAAATTCCTGGATAAAACCCAGGACTACAGCAAATAACACGATCGCTGCGATTGCGACAGACTCAACGCCGTGTCCTAGAAAGAGCGAGATAACAGTGGCGCCCAGTAGGATCAGGATGAGTATGTTTTTGAACTGCTCCAGAAAAATTTTCCAGGCAGAAATGCGTTTGGCTGCCTGTATCTCGTTGGGTCCAGTTTCGATCAGCCGTTTTTCAGACTCGGCACTGGTTAAACCGATGGGAGTGCTGCTTAATAGCTCATAAGCTGCGTCACAAGTAAGGGTATGCCAGGGTTTGTTTGAAATCATAGATTTTGTTACTCCTATACTTTTTTAGATCATCCACTTTTATTCTAAATGATTTGAAGACGATAATGTTGAAGATGTAAATGATCGCCACTAGAATAGGTATAAAAAATAAACCAATGAATTCTGTGACAATGACTATTTCCTCAAACCAGATCACCAGTGCAGTTCCACCAGTGCCAGTGGCAACCACTGGCTTCCACAGCCGTCTAAAGAATGGGAAACGGGTTGTATTTTTCGGAAAGTTGGGCATGGAAATTTCCTCTCATACAGAACCGATATCCAATGAGAATTGCCGATAAAGCCGAGTTTAATCTTGCCCTTCATCTACCTGAATAGGTATAAGAATTGGCTTCAAAGTCTTTTGTTTAAACACGAAGTACAACATGAGCGCAAATGTGCCGCCCACAAATAAGTAGGGCAGGATTTGTTTTAGATATACGCTGACCAGAGTCCATTCATTTCCTAATAAATAACCTGCTCCAATTAGTAGTATGCACCATATATAAGCCCCAATAAATGTAGCGATGAGGAATGTTGAATATGGCATCCGCGCCAGTCCAGCAGGTATGCTGATAAGAGTACGAATACCAGGCATTAAACGCCCGACGAGAACCAACCCTGTGCCCCATCGCTGGAATTGCTTTTCAGAATGAGTGATATGTTTTTGATCAATCCTCATCCACTTTGCAAATTTATTCACGAGTGGCCGCCCACCCAAACGGGCCACCCAGTAAGCGATGGAAGCTCCCAGTACGCTGCCGATTGAAGCAAATAACCCACCCAGGAAAATCATTGATGGCGGTAATTGTTGTTCAGATATAAGCATCCATCCTGCTAAACCAAGGATGATTTCACTGGGGATGATCCCTGTAGCATTCTCAAAGGTTAATAATGCTGCGACACCAAACCAACCCCAAGCAATATAAATGGAAAGAGCAGCAGCAAGGATATATGTTTCGAGTGAATTTAGTAGTTCCATCTATCTCCTAAAAAATAGTCGATATGCTCCCTGCCCGAGGAGTAGTATCGGCTTACCTTACAACTAGTCGGATTCTCATAAAGCCTGCTTCTTACCTGGCCCGCCGGGTAATGAAACATTCTCTTTCGAGAACGAAATTATCGTGCTTGTACTGGCAAAAAAAGATTTGCCGAAACGATCCTTTAATCTGCTGAAAATCTTGAATGACTCCTCCAATTTTCTATCCATTGTTAGAACAAGGATGCGCTCGCCAGCGCATGTACTGGTTTATGTGTACATGCTGATTAAGTGGCATCCAGAATCGCCAGTTCCACACATGCTGTTCCAGCAAGCACTCAAATGTTGATACCGCTTTTTTTATGAATCTCAGGCCAATCTATCAACGAATTGATGACAAAAAAGACCATCGCATTTAAGGCGATGGTCTTGCACTTTCATTGCAGACAACCAGAAAATCGCTTTTCGTGTTGGTGATTGCCTAAACCCTGTAAAAGGGTAGCTACTCCCCATCGGAGTAACTAGAGTATACATTATGTTCATTTTTGAGTCAACAGTAACTGCGTTGTGTG
>PNON01000020.1 GCA_013824865.1 Anaerolinea sp.
CCCGGTCAATATCAGGACACTGGTGGAAAGATGATCCATTTCGCCCCTCATACCTCCAGCAAGATCACATCTAAGTCCATCAGCCGTGGTGGAGGGAGGACGTCGTATCGGGGGTTGCTAAAAGTTCATCGCGACAAGGCAGATATCAAGAGCAATGTCGTGTGTGATGCATTGTTGCTTGATCCAGAATCGCGGTCAGATACCTATCCTTATATTGAAATCGACTCGGAAGATGTGACCATCGGGCACGAAGCCTCCGTATCCAAAGTGGGTGAGGAGCAACTTTTCTATCTAATGAGCCGAGGACTCTCCAGGGAAGATGCCACCGCCATGGTCGTATCCGGCTTCATCGAGCCACTGGTAAAAGAACTACCCATGGAATATGCTGTTGAGATGAATCGCCTGATCCAGCTGCAAATGGAAGGATCAGTGGGGTAGATCCACTGCAAGGAAGAAATGACAAACTCTACTGTAAGCATTAAGAAGAACCGGCTTCAAGCACAACAAAATAATTTCAATTTCACTGCTGAAATGTTGCCAAAAGTCCATTCTGTCGCAGTGCGGGAAAAGATGCATGACGCCTGGAATATTTACGCTGGGATGCCATTCCCGGGAGACCGGGATGAAGCCTGGCGGCGGACAAGCTTGGAAAAGTTAGATAAACATGCGATCCTAAATAACTTTGATCAACAACGCTCGATCAGTATTCCAGACCGGTTTATCAATCCAGTAATTGAAGGAAAACATGCAGGTAAATTGACCATCCATCCGGGAGGCAGCAGTCAGTCTTTAAACCATGAATACGCACAGGCTGGGGCGATATTTGATGACTTTGCAAAAGTAGTAGAGGCTCAACCTAGGCTCATTATCAGTAAGATGGGACAATTGGTGCAAGCTTCTGATGGCAAATTTTCAGCATTAGCCAGCGCCTTTGCGCATCACGGTTCATTCTTATATGTACCAAAGGGCTTGAAAATCGCTGAACCACTTCACGCTTTATTCTGGAATGATGGTAAAGATTCTAGTGCTTTTTCCCACCATATCGTTTGGTTGGAAGATGGCGCAGAAGCCACATTCGTCCAGGAATATGCCAGCGATAATGAGCGATTTGAGACACAATTCCATTCAGGCATACTTGAAGTATTTGTGGGTGAACATGCTTCCCTGAAGCTAGTGGAATTACAATCTTGGGGTCGCGGTACTTGGAATATAATGCATGAAAATGTGAAAGTAGCAAAAGATGGCCATTTGAGTTGGATATTTGGCTCATTGGGCAGCCACCTGACAAAATCCTTTTCTTCAGTGGATTTAGCAGGTGAAGGGGCGAATGCAAAGATCTCCGGGTTTTACTTTGCAGATGAAGATCAACACCTTGATATGGATACTGAGCAGAATCACCTTGCTCCAAACACAACAAGCGATCTGTTATACAAAGGTGCTGTCACTGAAAGAGCCAGGTCCGTGTGGCAGGGGAATATCTATGTTGCTCCAGGGGCGAACGGAACCGATGGTTACCAGGCCAACCGAAATCTGATATTAAGTAGCAAAGCACGCGCTGATTCGATTCCCGGTTTGGAGATTCTAGCAGATGATGTAAAATGTACTCACGGAGCAACTGTTGGTAAAGTTGACCCGGAGCAGGTCTTTTACCTGCGTAGCCGTGGCTTGAATGAAAATGATGCCAGACATCTCATCGTAGAAGGTTTTTTTGAACCGATCATGGAGCGTATCCCATTCCAGGCAGTTCAGGAACGATTTAGGTCTGCCATTATTGATAAGATAGATACGAACTAATTCTTTTTTTGGAGGTTAATATATGAGTCCAGCACCATTTATGCGAGACCCGGAGCCGGAGTTTTCTTATGAAGTCGGAGATTCGGTGGAAGCTTTTTGCGACCATGAAAAAAGCACTGAACGCATTCGCGGATGGCTTAAAGGGATTGTTGTTCAAGTGGACGCAAAAATGGTGGCTGTACAGTTCCGGACGAATGTATATTTGACCGATGGATGGATGGTACCAGATCATATACTTTGGTATTCCCATACTTCTCCCCACCTGCGCAGCATGAAAAAAGGTTTAAGAACGACGCCAGGAAAAGTAAGAGATATTGAGTATTGATCATGGCTCAAACTACCACAGCTCTAAATATTGAGGAAATCAGGGCAGATTTCCCGATTTTACATCGAAAGATAAAGGGGGCATATCCACTCGTATACCTGGATTCAGCCGCCACCTCGCAAAAACCGCAGTTTGTGCTGGATGCAATGGCAAATTACTACATAAATCACAATGCGAATATTCATCGTGGCGTTCATACTCTGGCGGAGGAAGCTACCATCCTTTACGAAGATGCACGGGGTAAAATTGCGCAGTTTATCCACGCCCAAACACCGGCAGAGATTATTTACACCCGCAATACCACAGAATCGATTAACCTGGTCGCAAAAACATGGGGGAAAGTTGGGTTGAAAGCTGGCGATACCATCCTATTAACTGAAATGGAACACCATTCCAACCTGGTTCCCTGGCAGATGCTGTCTGCTGAGATGGGGATGTCCCTTGCATTTATCCCGGTTTTGGAAAATGGTGTTTTGGATCTTAATGCTTACCAGAAGCTTTTACAGCAAGAACCGCGACTAGTTTGTTTTACCCATATGTCCAATGTACTGGGGACGATCAACCCGGCCAGGGAGATGATCGAACAAGCGCATAAGCATGGTGCGATTGTCCTGGTGGATGGAGCCCAAGCGGTACCGCATCTCCCGGTGGATGTCCAGGAGTTGGATGCTGATTTTTACGCATTCTCCGCTCATAAAATGCTTGGTCCAACTGGTATTGGCATACTGTATGGAAAAAAGAAGCTTCTTGAAAAAATGCCGCCTTTTTTGGGTGGGGGTGATATGATCCGTGAAGTACATTTACATGGCTTCACAGCGAATGAGCTGCCTTACAAATTCGAAGCTGGAACACCAGCCATTGCGGAAGCCATTGGACTAGGTGCTGCGACTGATTATCTGGAAAAAATAGGGATGGGGAATATACATCTGTATGAACTGGAAATATTTCATTATGCGTATAGTTTATTGCTACAACTGGATGGTATTAAAGTATTCGGGTCGGAGACAGAACAGCGGGGGGGGGTGCTCTCCTTCCAGGTGGCCGGTGTCCATCCCCACGATGTAGCGCAGATTTTGGATTCGGAAGGTATCGCTGTGAGGGCAGGTCACCACTGCGCCATGCCGCTTCATAATAAATTTAATATTCCGGCCACAATTAGAGCTAGTTTTTATCTCTACAATACAACAGCAGAAGTTGATTTGCTGGTTTCTTCGTTGAAAAAAGTAAAGAAAATCTTTAATTAAATGGCTGACACATGGATGATTTATATCGAGAAGTAATCTTAGACCATTATAAAAATCCGTCCTATAAAGGTGAGTTGGATCCTGCGGATATTACCTATGAAGATAATAATCCGTTATGCGGAGACCATCTGCGCATTGACTTGCGTATGGATGCTGACAAGAATATAGTTGAGGCGGCTTTCAGCGGGCATGGATGCGCCATCTCCCTGGCCAGTGCTGACCTTTTACTTGAATCGATCATTGGAAAAAATATAGAGGACGTAAAAAACCTAACCAAACAGGATATATTGGACCTGCTTGGGGTAGATCTGGGACCTGTTCGGTTGAAATGCGCGCTACTCTCGCTAAAAGTAGTAAAAGCAGGAGTTTATGGCATAAACAAAGGCCATGTAACATCACTCGAAGAGGATTTTGATGTTTAATTACACACAAATATCAGAAGAGATGGTGACCTTCCATGCCATCTGCCCTATTGAACAACTCTCTTTTGGCGAAAGGTTGTATATCGAGGTCGACAGGCTTCCCATTGTAGTATTAAATATAGCAGGCAAATTCTATGCAATTGGCGATGTGTGTACTCATGATCATGGTCCCCTCGGAGATGGGGAGGTTGAAGGCAATGCCATCAAATGTCCGCGCCATGGTGCCAGATTTGACATTGGTAGTGGAAAAGTTCTAGCCTTGCCAGCAGTAGAGGATATCCCCGCTTATCCGTTAAAGATAACAAACGGTATGATACAGATTGGAATTCCAAAATAAAAAAAGAGCCAGTGGCTCATTTTTATTCTTTAAAATCCCCAATGATCCTGAGAGTTTCAAACCCTTCTGCATATTTGCTCTCGCATAAAGCCCCATTTCTAATCAACGTAGCGCGGGTTATTTCAGGATCAAAATAGTATTTGTCAATATAGGTCTTATACCTGGCTAAAGCATTTAATTTCGCCTGCACGCTTGACTCTTCTACTTTAACTAATAATTTGGGAAAGAAACCATAACTACTGCGGATGACATCATATCCAAAGACAGTAATGCCTCTAAATGCTCTTAATGCCTCTTCGGTGACCGTATTATGGTCCTGGTGCAAGTCAGCCCTGGTATGAACGAAGACAACATCAGGCTTGATCGTTCGGTTAATTTTGACCAAATATTCCAGTATGTCCTGACGTTGTGAAGGAAAACGGCGGGTTTCAAATTTTTCGAGGATGACATTCCCACGAGGAATTCCCAACTCCTCCATACTGTCGTAATACTCAGCGACCAGGTTGGGGAGTGACGGATTCTTCTGGTTGTCAGAGAGTGTAATGCAGGTTAACCTGTCTTTGTTAACCAGGCTGGCAATTAAGGCCCCGCATCCCAGCTCGATATCATCTGGATGGGCGCCTATGAAGCAAATTCGCTCACCTGAAAATTTCATTGTCTTCCCTCACGGATTATTTGGTGGCAAAAATACCGCCCACCACCTTGGTCATGACAATTTTATTATCCCTGATGATCCTGTTTTCAGCCACTTTCGCGATTTGGGTCATTACCTGCTTAAAACTAGACTTATCATCAAATAAGCTTATCCACAGGCGGCGGTCTTCGCTTAAGGAAGCGCGTGTGTATTCCACGAATGGTTCAGCGCTCTCGAAGACCAGCGGGTTTTCAAAGATTTCGACTTTGACTTCACTGAAAAGGCTTCTTATGGTATTCAATATCTCGCTTCCAAAGCGTGAACTGCCAGGCATGGGTGGAATGGGTTTGCCTGTGGCTTCCCGGATAATGTCATAAAATACTTTCTTATTGTCTGGCATCGGTCCGGTAGTAAAAAGGCGGCCGCCATTTTTCAATACACGGTGCATTTCACGAATGGTGAATGGTATGTTCTCTGAATAATAAATGGCAAAACAGCAGGATAGCAAGTCAAATGTATTGGAGGGAAAATCAAAAGGTTTATTGAAATTTAATTGAGTAAAACCAACACGCTGATTGTATTTCTTATTCTCTTCCTTTGCCTGTGTTAGTAATTCCTCAGATACGTCACCGCCAGTAATGTCGCAATCCCCGCTGAGGAAATTAAAGAATGAAAAGCATTGTTTTCCAGCACCGCAGCCGACATCCAAAATTTTGATGCCTTTCTGTAATTGCAATGTTTCCAGCATCCATTGATCAATATCCCGGCTGCCAAATTTATTATGGATATCTATTCTTTTTAATAGATCGCTGGTTGTTTCTTTGTAATCGATTTTCATAATTCCTCTTGAAGATAAATTAGTCATAACACACAGGCAATTTTACCAGATTAACAAATCCGGGGCAGTATCTCACCAGCCAGCATGGTCAATATCCTGGATGATCCATAAGGGGTGTGCTGAACAACACATGGATGAATAGTATCCGAGACAGTAACTTCACCAATAATTACAGCATCCAGTCCGTACGGATGGTTATGCATGGCTTGAAGGGCTGCAGTTGCCTCAATTTGAGGGACGATGGCGATGACCTTACCTTCATTGGCCAGGTAAACAGGATCAAACCCAAGCATTTCGCACGCAGCTCTCACTGCTGGCTTAATTGCAATGGTTGATTCTTGAATATGGATGTCGACTTTGCTTTGTTCAGCAATCTCATTCAAGGATGTAGCTAATCCCCCACGGGTGGGGTCCCGCAGGACATGCGTATGCGGAGCAGCGGACAGCACCTGCTGGATCATCTTATTCAGCGGAGCAACATCTGATTCCAGATGTACCTCAAAGGAAAGCTCATTACGAGCGCTCAACACTGCAATGCCATGATCCCCCAGGGTTCCTGAAAGAATAACCAAATCGCCTGGTTGGGCATTGGCACCGGATATAGAACCATGACCTGGCGGAATGATTCCAAATCCCGTAGTGGATATATACACCCTATCACCTTTTCCTCTTTCAACGACTTTCGTATCCCCGGCAACGATTAGCACATCTGCTTCTTTGGCGGCCTCTGCCATGGATTGAACCACCTGATCGAGTTCCTTAATGAGAAGGCCTTCTTCAAGGATAAATGAAGCCGTCAGGTATTTTGGAACCGCCCCCAACATGGCAACATCATTGACAGTACCGCATACTGCCAATCTCCCGATATCACCTCCCGGAAAGAATATTGGCTTAACCACGTGAGCATCCGTGCTGATGACAGGGGTACCAGCAAGCAATGTTGAATCCATCCGCGCAGCATCATCCCCTTGATTTAAAAATGGATTTGAAAGCCAGCGCTTGAATACTAAACGGATGAGATCATGAGTTAGCTTCCCCCCGCTGCCATGACCCAAGATGATAGTTTCCCGATGTGAGAGTGGAACTGGGCACACTGGACCATGTGATAGGTCAGCTGTCATGAGGTCATCTTCTTATAGCGATAATATGCCGAGCAGGCACCTTCAGCGGAAACCATTGGCGCACCGAGTGGATTCTCAGGAGTGCAGAGTGTACCAAAGCCAGGGCATTGAGGTGGCTTCATCACACCCTGTAATACTTGACCGGCAATGCAAACCTCTGATTCCCTGGTTTTAATATGTCCAAGGTCAAACCGTTTCTCAGCGTCAAAATGCACGTATTCAGGCCGAAGGGAAAATCCACTCATGGGAATCGTTCCAATTCCACGCCAGGCACGGTCAGAAGGTTGGAAAACACGGTTGATTGAAGCTTGGGCAGCCATATTTCCTTCCAGAGTGACCGCACGGGGGTACGAATTAATAACGCCAACCTTTTTCTGTTCTAACATGGTCACTAAATCATTCAACCCTTTAAGCAGGTCAACAGGCTCAAATCCTGTTACCGCCATGGGTATCTGGTATTTTTCCGCTATAGGTAGATATTCCCAGAAACCCATCACTGCGCATACATGACCGGCTGCTAGAAAACCCTGTACACGGTTGGCAGGGGAAGAAAGGATGGCTTCCATTGCCGGCGGTACTCGCACTTGCGATACAAGTAGAGAAAAATTCTTAATCCCCAGTGATTCAGCTTGAATGATGCTCATGGCGTTAGCCGGGGTGGTGGTTTCAAAGCCGATGGCAAAGAATACCACCTGCTTATCCGGATTATCGCGGGCAAGCTGGACTGCATCAAGCGGGGAATAAACCACTTTGACTGCTCCTCCGCTGGCACGAACACTGAAGAGATCCTGGTTGGAACCTGGAACTCGCAGCATATCCCCATAGCTGGTTAGAATGAAACCCGAATCTGAAGCCAGGGCAATGGCTTTATCGATCATTTCCAACGGGGTTACGCATACCGGGCAACCGGGGCCATGAACCAATTCAATTTCAGGTGGAAGCAGTTGATCAATGCCATAATGCATGAATGAATGGGTCTGGCCACCGCAAATTTCCATGATTACCCACGGATGTTGAATTATGCCGCGGAGATCATCAGCCAGTTGTTTGACCCGGGCTGCATCGCGAAATTCGTCAGTATATTTCACTGATTCTGATCCTCCAGATCTGCCAGATCATTCATCTCCTTCAGTAGACCCAGGGTATCCAGGGCATCAGCTTCTGAAAGTTTAGAAATCGCAAAACCCACATGCACAATGGCATACTCGCCGGGTAGGGCATCTGGAAGTGTCTCAAAACAGACTTCGCGTACCACACCACCAAAATCGACTTTGCCCATGGTGAGTGTATCTTTTTTGTATATTTCAAGGATCTTGCAGGGAACGCCAAGGCACATATCAATTTTTCCTTTTCTGATAACAACCCGCAATGACTGCCTGACCCAGGCTAATGCATCCGTCATTCGGGGGGAGTAAAGTATGGATGAGCGGTTTCAGTCCCATCTCGCGGATCAGTCTGCTGGTTTTTGATAGAAGCGCGCTGTTTTGCCAGACTCCACCACTCAGTGCAACTGCGCTGATAGTAGTATCGCTAATTATATGCTTAATCATCTCAACAGACAGGCTCGCAATCGTATTGTGGAACCTGGCTGAAATGACAGACGGATTCATATCATTGTTAAGGTCCATGATAATTTTGCGAAACATCAATGTAGGATAAATAATTCCAGCTTCTATTTCATATGGATATACTCCATCCTCGTTTGGATCTGCTATTGCTTCCAACTCGATCGCTGCCTGTCCTTCATAGCTGATTTCCTGCCGCAGCCCGATTAAAGATGAAACCGCATCAAACAAGCGTCCCATGGATGAGGTAAGGTGCACATTGATACCTTTCTCTAATTGCGTACGTAGCATGGCTGATTCATCTGCTGGACAATAGCTGGCGGGTGGTAAACTGGAGTTGACTGGAATACCAAGTGCGTGCAGGTAAGCTAATGCAATTCTGTACGGTTTTCTTGTGGCGGCATCTCCGCCAGGCAAAGGCAAGTATTGCAGGTGGCCAGCGCGTTCATATCCCAACGCGCTGCCGATGAGAATTTCTCCTCCCCAGATTGTGCTATCTTCCCCGTAACCAGTTCCGTCATACACCAGGGCTGCGATGTCCTGGTCAAGCGGCAGCTTGTTCTCAGCCAGGCAGGCCGCCAGATGTGCGTGGTGGTGTTGAACCTGGATGAGATCAATATTGTTTTCAGACGCAAAGTGTTGGGCGAAAGAGGTGGAAAGGTAATCTGGATGTAAATCGCAGCTGGCAATCTCAGGTGAAAATTTGAAGAGGTCAAAGTATCTTGATACAGAATGCTCGTAATCCTTATATGTCTCTAAACTATCAAGGTCGCCCATATACTGGCTGACAAAGACTCTATTTTCTTTTGTTATGGCAAATGTATTTTTTAATAATGCCCCAGCGCTGAAAACAGCCGGTATAGCTTCGGTAATTGTGATCGGATCCGGAGAATAACCCCGCGCCCTGCGTACCGGCAGTATCCCGATTTTTGATGTCTTATATACTGAATCATCCACCCGGTTCAGGATGGGACGATTGTGACTGAGAAAGCCATCCGCCATGGATGAAAGGCCGGCAAACGCCCCTTCATCTTCTATAAGCATGGGTTCATCACTTACGTTTCCACTGGTCATCACCAACACATCTGGGTAAGCAGGACCTGCTTCAGTGATCAGGTAATGAAGAGGGGTGTATGGCAACATAAAACCAAGCGTGCACTGGCCGGGAGCATTATGTTGGAGCAGAATGTCTCTGGCATTCAAGATTAATATCGGGTTCTGTGGGGATTGCAGCCATTCCAGATCAGCTCCAGTTACTTCGCAATACCTGCGAATTATTTCTGCTGAGTAAGCCATCAGTGCAAAAGGCTTGTCGCTGCGCAGCTTGGCACGTCGCAACCGTTTAATTGCCTCAGTATTGTGTGCATCGCACACTAATTGGAAACCTCCGATCCCTTTAAGCGCTAATATCCCGCCGTTCTGGATTAGCGTCCGGGAGTGTGACAAAGCCTCTTCACCTTTTGCGAGAAATTTTCCTGCGACGTAATAGGAAATTTGCGGTCCACAAACCGGACAGGCAATCGGCTGGGCGTGGAATCTGCGATTGGTCGGATCTTCATATTCCTGTTTACAAGCATCACATAATGGAAAATCTACCATCGAAGTGAATGGACGGTCATAGGGCATCTTCTGGATGATGGAGAATCTTGGACCGCAGTTTGTGCAATTGATAAATGGGTACCGATATCTCCTGTCAGTTGAATCCAAAAGTTCACGCAAGCAATCAGGGCAGGTGCCGATATCTGGCGGAATTAGTGAAAACGCTCCAGGTTGTATTTCACTATGCAAAATCACAAAATCTTCGTATAGCTTATTGGGAATAGCGATCCTTTCCATAGTTTCGATGCGGGAAAGGGCTGGCGCTTCCAGTTTGATGCGCTGATAAAACTGTTGAACGATATTTGGAGAGCCTTGCGCTTCAATTATTACACCAGCGGAAGTATTCCTGACGTTCCCAAGTATGCCAATATTTCGAGCAAGATTATAAATAAAAGGACGAAAACCAACCCCTTGAACTATGCCTTGGATGAGAATACGGACAGTCTTTTGGGATTTTGGCATATTAGTTATAGCGATATTCGTGCAGGGTGTTCTCCAACCAGTCCATCCACGCTGGGAGGCCGGCATCTGTCGTACATGAAACCGGGAAACTGATTAGATCAGGGTTCAGCATGCGCACGCCATCAATGTAATAATCCATATTGAAAGGAATATATGGCAGCAAGTCAATTTTATTTATTACGAGAACATCCACTGCTGAATACATGGCTGGATATTTGTAGGGTTTATCATCACCTTCAGGGATGGAAGCGATTAAGACATTCTTATAAGTACCCAGCTTGAAAGCTGCCGGGCAAACCAGGTTTCCTACATTTTCAACCAGGACAATATCCAAGTCAGCCAGGGGGAGTTTCATCAGCCCATTTTGTACCATATTGGCATCCAAGTGGCAATTTCCACCGGTGTTTATCTGCACTGCTGGTAAACCCAGTGATGTAACCTTATCCGCGTCAAGGGTTGCGGCACTGGTATCACCCTCTATTACGCCGATATGGTAAATATTTGACAATAGCGCAATCGTTTTCAGTATGAAACTGGTCTTGCCAGCGCCGGGAGAAGCCATAATGTTCAATGCCAGCACATTTGAATTCTTGAGAAGCAGCTTGTTTTCTGCTGCAATTTCGTCATTGGCTCTCAGGATGTTCTCTGCAACAGTAATGTGAATCGTTTTAGTCATTCTCTTCACTTGTTATCTCAATACTTTCCACACGAAATTCGTTACCGCTCAATACTTTAACCTTTACTGAGTTGCACTTTGGACAAGGGATTAGGTCCTGGTCAACTTCATATTCTGTGTGACAATCCAGGCAGATCAGTTGAGCAGGCAATCGGGTAAAATGCAATGCTGCGCTGGAACAGATGGTATCCCGGCTGATGATCTCCCAGTAAAAGCTGACAGAATCGTCCACAATGCTTGATAGGCGCCCGATGACCAGGTGAATATCTGTTACCTGCGCTGCATGTGACCTTTCAGCGTAATCCAGGGCGATCGACAGAATACTTTCAGTTACAGCCAACTCATGCATGGGTGAGATTATATCTGAAAAATCCGATGGAGATGATACTGATATTACCTATTCCTGATTGCCAGTCCATTGGGAGAGCCAAGCCACTCCTTTTTCCGCTTCTGCCTTGGTATGGACAGAAAGTTCTCTTTTAAATCCAAATAACCTTCCCGGAATGGTCAGCAGCCAGGCAGGAATTGATTTTTGATGCACACTATGGACTAGATCAAGCAATGTCTGGGGGGACATATGATGGGAAAGGGGAGAAAACTGGTATTTTGCTTCCAGCAGGTTTATCTTCAAACTGTTTTCTTGACTATCGACACTTGCATCTACAAAACAAACCGCATCATACCTATAGATGATATCCACCAGTTCAGGCACAAGTTGCAGGGTGAAGAAGAAATCCGGATTATTACCCAACTTGCTATAAAAATCGTCGTTGTAATCATGGAAAATTTGCCCGTATATAGCGGCTGTATGGGTTAATACGTACCAGCCAGCACCGTCATCCTGGCGGTCTGGGTTACCATAGGCGATAATTAATCTCTTGAACATTGAGTAAATGGCGATGATGCCAGTTGGTCTGGCATCGTCTGAAAATAATGTCTGATTTTACCTGCTAATCGTCCGGACCAGCTCACCAACAACAGACACAATATCAACGGAGATTGGCATGCTGCCAACTGCATGTGTGGAGCAGGAGAGGCACGGATCGTAGGCACGGATGGCGGCTTCAATGCGATTTAGCATTCCCTCCTTCACATCCGGTCCATGAACATAAGTTTTAGCCACCGAATCAACAGCATTGCACATAGCCCAGTTATTATGGCCGGTGGATACAATCAGGTTGACGCTGGTGATTTGTCCCATCGCGTTGGTCTTGTAATCATGAATCAGTGTGCCACGGGGAGCTTCGATTACGCCTACACCCTGACCGGTGAAATTGCGTTTGGTGTTCAGGATGTCGGTGCTCAAGATATCCTTTTCATCCAATAGAACTTTTACCCGTTCTGCTGCAAATAATGCTTCGATCAGGCGAGCGTAATGGTAATAGAGTGTGTTTTCTACCGGCATCCCTTCATTTATCGCTTTGAATACCTTCAATTCCTCATTCGCGAGGGGTGTATCAATATGGTCAGATATGTTCAACCTGCCAAGCGGACCCACGCGATACACGCCATTCGGGTAACCCAGTTTTTTATAATATGGAAACTTGAGGTAAGACCAATTTTCCACATGCTCTGAAATGTAATCAAGATAATAGGCAGGGTCGAACCGCTCCAATTCAGTTCCATCCTGCGAAATTAAACGGATATTGCCATCATATAATTCCAGCCCATTTTGAGGAGTGGTTAGACCAAAATAACCAGTTTTGAAAACTGCAAACTTGTTGATATCTTCTGAGTTTTTAGCAGCCCAATCCTTTATGATACCGATCCCAGTTTGGATTGTGGCAATGGCATTATCTGCATCTTTCAGGATCAAATCGCGTTCGGCTGGCTGAAGTGCTTTATTCACGCCACCGGGAATGGCAAAATTTGGATGAACTCGCCTGCCACCCAGGGTGTGAATGATCTCCTGCCCCCATTTTCGAAGTTCAACAGCTTTAATTGTCAGTGTCGGATTGGCTTGTACCAAACCGACAACATTACGTATGGCTGGATCAGCATCAAAACCAAGCAGTAAATCCGGACCAGCCAGCTCAAAAAAATGCATTCCATGACTTTGTACTATTTGTCCCATATGCATTAATTCGCGTAGTAAGGTAGCTGGTCTGGGCGGTTCTGCTCCGATTATCTGATCGCTGGTTTTAGCTGAAGCCAGGTGGTGTGATACCGGACAGATACCGCAAATGCGGGGAGTGATCATTTGCATTTCAAAATACATTCGACCTTCGCAAAACTTTTCAAAGCCTCGAAATTCATTGACATGCATATAAGCACGATCAACAGAATTGTTCTCATTCAGATGAACAGTGACCTTGGCGTGTCCTTCAATTCTCGTGACCGGTTCAATAGTAATTTTTTGAGCACCCATAAATATCTCCTTTTAATGCCACTGCAATTTGTCGTCAGTAAGTACCGGTTTCCTGCCTTGAGCAAGCTCACTCAGCACATAGAAGATCGTATCCGCATCCGGTGGGCAGCCAGGCACAAAAATGTCAACATCTACCACCTCATTTAATGCTCGAACTTTAGTTGGCACAGCCAACTCAGGATCAGAGGGGATCTTTCCAGACTCATCGGTGGAAGGTGTTTCAATATAAGCTCTCCGCAATGATTCTTCAATTGTAAAGAAATTTCGCATGGCGGGAATACCGCCAAAGACCGCGCAATCTCCCAATGCGACCAGAACCTTGCAGCGGGAGCGCATACGGTGAGCTACTTCTTCATTGGCAGAGTTATTAATACCACCTTCCAGGATACCTACAGCTACACCACTTTCATCCGGTTCTTTTAAATCAGTAATAGGAGTGGCCCGCAGGTCAGCTAGTTCCAATACCTGCAGGATCCGTTCGTCTATATCCAGCAATGACATATGACAACCTGCACAGCCGGCCAACCAATCTGAAGCTATTTTTGGTTTTGCCATAATTTCTCCTTTTCTATCCCAATAATCCTCGACTATAGTTTTGGTACGGTCACTATCTTGTGTCTGTCCAACCCGTCTGACCAGTTGCTATCGACTTTGGAACCGAGCGACTTGGCCAAACCTTGCATTGTCTCCACAAGTGTGGGAATGCTTTCAGTGGGTCTTATGATCTGGTTTGAATGCTGAACTTTCCCTTCCAGGTTGATGTAGCTGCCTTGATTTTCGGCCCATATGGTTGATGGAAAGACAACCTGAGCTTTGGCTGTCAGGCTGTTGGTGTAACAGCTTTGGACGACCAGGTTCGGCACTGTTTCCAGCTCCTGGATAAAAGTCTGATCCAGGATTTCTTCGGACTGGAAGACGAAGACGGTTTCCAAGTCGTGAAAATCAACTGGTTTGTCCAGTCCCAAAAGGTATGCCGCATACGCGTTGGACTGCCCCTTAAGGGTGATATATTTTACTGTCTTCCCGTCTGATGACAGTTTATCTAATAGAGACGTGACTGCTTCTAATACTTTTGCAGTGGAACTGCCTACAGCAATTTCACCAATGATAACCCCCACGCTTTGAGCTTCCTTCAAATATGCGGCAGCTTTTGCCGCATTACTTGTTAGGTCAGTCTTCTTCTCAGCCATGACAACTACCAAGTCTTCAAGTGCGCCTACAAGACCCATCTTCGTGTCAAGAATTGCGTCTGCGAATGGAGCGAGCTGATTATCATCGTTAGATGCAAGGATTAGTTTAGTCCCAGCCGGCAAATTGCGTTTGACCATAAACCCCGCTACTTGGTGATCTAAAATCAAGTCCGCTCCAATTACTAGAACGCAATCCGAATCAGTTACACGAATTAGGTCCGACTCCCTTTCGATCTTTGCCAGTAGAGCAAGTGTTTTCATAGACTGGAGGTAACCAATACTACCAATTGTGCCATATCGAGCATTCTTAACGTTTTCGAATAGCTGGATGAACTGGTGCAATTCTTCCGCTGACGCACTGGCTGTGATAAACGCGCCTACCATAGCGCCATCCTTTTCAGCAGCTTTGATCAAGTTTACTGCTGCATTCAGCGCTTCTTTGGTTGTGGCTGCCTTCATTCTTGCGCCTTTGCGCACCATGGCAGTGGCAATCCGTTCTTTATCATTCACCAACGGTTCAAATCTGCCTTTCGCACATAATAAACCGTGATTCACCTGGGCATCCCAGTCTCCATCAATTCGAACGACACGATTATCTCGTGTGAGAACATTCAACCCGCACCCAATGCTGCAGGCAGTGCAGATGGATTTGATGTGGGTTAAATCTTGTTCGCGGCCATTATAGGCGCTCTGGCGGTCAATGATAGCGCCAGTCGGGCATACCTGGACACAAGTTCCGCAAGAAATACAGGTAGATTCGCCAATCGGGTTACCAAGGTCAGCAACCAGCACCGAGTTTGCTCCGCGGTCCTCGATTCCCAGGGTGAAATTCCCGACCAATTCTGCGCAGGCGCGGACGCAGCGGCGGCACAGAATACAACGATTATTGTCGATGACAAAGTAAGGATTGGATGCATCCACCGTGAAGGGAGAATAATTAGTCTGTAACGGCCAGTGAGTCATTCCTTCTGCATAGGCAGCATTCTGTAGTTCGCAGTCGCCGCCACTAACCTGGCAATACATGCAGAAATGGTTGCGCTCGCTAAAGATGAGTGTTAGCACAAATTTACGAGCATCTGTTACCTTTTCTGTGTCTGTGTGAACCACCATATTGGGCATAACTGGAAGAGTGCAAGAGGGTTGTAAAGTTCGGGCACCTTCCACTTCCACCAGGCACAGGCGGCACCCACCATAAGGTGTAAGCTGGGGATGATCGCACAGGGTTGGAATCTTGATATCAGCACTTTCTGCTGCGCGTAAGACGGTAGTACCTTCCGGAACCTGGATTTGTTTTCCATCAATTGTGATACTGACCATGGTATTTCCTCTCGTAAAGACTCTAATTCACTTTATGCCCACTCATCCGGCATACACCGGTTGGGCAAATTTTTAATTTGATATGGGCTTCAACCTCTGCCCTGAAGTGCGAAAGGGTATCCTTGATGGGTGTCCCAGCAGTCTGACCAAGTCCGCAATTGGACATCTGATACAGATACATCTCAATGCTTTCCAGGTCTTTCATATCCTGCATGGTGCCGACTCCTTCCGCAATATTGGAAAGGATCTGATAAGCCCGGTCATTCCCAATGCGGCACGGATTGCATTTTCCACAGCTTTCATTCTTAAAGAAATTAACCAGAACTTTGCATAAATCTACAATGCAGGTATCTTCATTGCAGATTAATAAAGCACCTGAACCAAGCGCTACTCCTGCTTTATTAAAAGATTCAAAATCCATTGGTGTATCTTGGAGGCTGGCAGGGATGATCGAGCCGGATGACCCACCGGTTTGCGCCAATTTAAATGTGGAATTCCCTTTCATGCCATGGGCATATATGGTAATCACTTCGCGAAGTGTGATCCCCATCTGCACTTCGATTAACCCGGTCGCATTCACGTTCCCCAGGATCGTATATACTTTGGTTCCGGGACTTTTAGGCGTACCAATGCTTCGGTACCAGGAAGCTCCCTTTCGTATAATGGCAGGAATGTTCGCTAGCGTTTCCACATTATTTACCAAAGTGGGTTTCTTCCAAAGGCCATTTGTAGTGGGGTATGGAGGCCGCGACCGGGGTTCACCACGCTTGCCTTCTATCGATTCGATCAAGGCTGTCTCTTCACCGCAAATGTAAGCACCTGCTCCGGAATGAACATGAATATTGAAATTAAAGCCGGAATTGAAGATATTGTCCCCCAGCAAGCCCAACTCTTGAGCCTGACTGATTGCCAACCTCATTCTCTCCTGTGCCAGGGCATATTCACCACGAATGTAAATATAGCCTTCATCCGCACCAACAGCATAGCCAGCGATTGCCATTGCTTCAATTATGCTGTGCGGATCACCTTCTAGCACTAACCGGTCTTTAAAAGTACCGGGTTCGGACTCGTCTGCATTACAGATCACATACTTTTTATTACTTGTCGCTTTAGATACAAAGCGCCATTTCTGCCCGGTGGGAAAACCTGCTCCACCGCGACCCTTTAACCCAGAGGCGTCAACTTCATTGAGCACATCCAATGGATTCATAGTGATTAGAACTTTACCAAGAGCCTTATACCCATTATGCAGGATATAATCCTGGACATCTTCAGGGTTGATTATGCCTGCCCGCTCTAAAACAATCCTTTTCTCAGCAGGAAGGGTACCCTTGCGTGAGGAAAGCCAGGCAATACGCCCGGATAATTCATGGATGGGTGCGACCAGGCTGGAAGCGATCCGCCCTTTGTTGAGATGCTCTTCAACTATGTATGGCACATCCTCGGGAGTAATCGGACCATAAATAACGGCTTCGGGATAAATTACTACCATAGGTAAAGCGTTATGCCGCCCCGAATCACTCAACCAGGAAAGAGAAATTTCGTCCTGCAAACCGAGCTGGCTTAATTCTTCTTGAAAAGTACTATATATTTTTTCAGATCCCCGGCGGATACTTTCGGGGTCAGCGGATACAAGAACCATTGAACGCGCAGTTTTCATCCGTACCTCCTTTACTCATACCTGGCTAATATGGTCTGCACCTGGGCTGGAGCCACATTACCATAAATGTCATCATCCACAATGAAAGCAGGGCCAACTGCGCAAATGCCAAGGCAACTCGTTGTCAACAACGTCCATTTTCCATCTTTAGATGTTTCGCCAGGATTGATCTTGAGTACATCGATGAGTGCCTGGAAAACCACCCTACCGCCAACTACATGGCAGGGAGCTGACTCGCAGAAGCGGATCACATGCCTTCCAACAGGAGTAGTTGAAAGCATGCCATAGAAGCTGGCTACTGAAAATATCTTGCTTTTAGGCTTCTTAAAAATGACACTGAGCTCTTCCAATGCCTGACTCGGCAAATAGCCTAAATCGTGATTGATATGGATGAGTATGGGGATTAATTCATCGTCTGATGCCCCATATTTTTGGATTGCATCTTGAACCGCCTTATGTACTTTTACGCTAATATCTGCATCTAAGACAATCATATTCCTCCTCCTGGGGAGTGAGTTTATTTTGTTTTCAAGATCACTTGACTACCGCATTAATTTTACATAGTTGCTTGCATAAGCGACAGTGTGCGCATATATCCGGGTCGAAAGAATGCGGCTAACATCATTCCCCAGAGATGGCATTTACATCACAATTCCGAATACGCGCCCTTCGCGAGTCATTCCTGGTCAATGTCTACTAATATGTGCAACGAAAATACTTCATTTTTACCTTTAATTCTCTGCTTATGTTAGTGTGATAACGTGACTTTGAACTGGTTTACCACCATCAACATGCTCTTTCATAATTTTTATGGCAACTTCGGGAGTGACTTTTCCATAGGTAACTTTCGATTGCTCCCCAAGCACAACCTGGACAATTGGTTCCTTCTCGCATAAACCGATGCAGCCAGTTTGGGTGACGATAATGCCAGACAGGTTATTTATCTCAATAACATCCAGGATCGCTTTCATGGCATCCCGGGCTCCGGCTGCAATGCCACAGGTTCCCATGCCGACAATTACTTGAACTTCGCCTGAAATAGCTTTGGCTTTTCTTTTCTCAATTGCTTCTTCCCGGATTCTTTTCAGGTCTTCCAGGGTCTTTACAGTGCTCATTATTCACTCCTGTCAAATCATGCTTATACTGCTATATCAACCGTCTTAATATATTTTTACTGAAGCAATCCCTTCCTGGATGTGACTACGCAGGAATGAAATTAATGAAGGTTCTGATAACGGAAGATCCCCCAATTCGCTTTTAAAGAATTCATCGTCGAACTCAAATAGGTTGTCATTAAATTCGTAGCGGAAAATCCAATGAATATCTGGATATCCAATCACAAGCATTGTTATAGTATTGACGATATCACCCAGCGGCATCCTGTCCATGTGACTATGCTGAAAGCTACAAGAAATTCGTGTCCCCTTATTTATTGTTGAATTAATTGTCATGCCGCCATTGCAGGCTTCTGCCGCTGCTTTCAAGAATGGGATACCAAGGCCAATTTTCCTGGTTGTAAGCGTTGCACTAAATGGATCGATGATTGTCTTTACCATTTCTTCGTCCATCCCTTTTCCATTGTCAGATACAGAGATGGAGAACTTATCCGTGATTGTACTTTCATTAAGTGAAATGCGAATCAGGTCAGCATTCGCATTGACTGAGTTCTCAGCAATATCCAGGATATGCAACGCTAATTCGCGCACAGGCTTATTCCATTTCCTGGCGGATCATGTGCGGGAGTTTATTTTGTTTTCCCAGGAGACGAATTTCTTCATCAATAATAACGGATGACTGAATGTATGATCCAAGGCATTGGCATATTTTCTGGATAATCCAAGTACCTTTTGTTCGCCCCGGTTTTATTACAAGCGTTTGGTTGCCTATTTCCACAAGTTGGAATGCTCCACGCATATAGCAGGTGGTCCCCTGGGATTGAATAATAGTGTTTATACTATTGCTCTGTTTAGGGAATCTTATCAAGGCGGTTTCATGCGCAGAGTTTAATGCTTTGTACATCAGATACAATTCCTCTCGAATTGCAACTACTCGAATATTTGCTGTTTTAGCAACTATGAGTCTACCCTTTATGGAGAATTCCGGTCAAATACCAAATGTCATATTATCTAATGCAACTTGTCAAAACCTGTATATATAAACTAACACATTTTCATACTTAACAATCTGGATTTGTTCTCTGTTTACAGGACGTTTGTAACATCAATGCATGCTAAAATTAGCCAGACAAACAATAGGGAAGTGGATACTATGAAAACACTTATACAAGGCGTAAAAGGTGCCAGAGACTTTTATCCGGAAGAAATGGCTTTCCGTTCATGGTTATATGGGAAACTGGCTAATGTTTCAAATAGGTTTGGCTACCAGGAGTATGATGGTCCATTTCTGGAAAAGATCGAACTTTATGCTGCCAAATCAGGGGAAGAACTAGTAAAAGAACAAAGCTTTGTATTTCCGGATCGGGGGGGAGAATTGATCACTCTACGGCCTGAATTAACCCCCAGCCTGGCCAGAATGGTTGCTGCCAGGCAAAATGAACTGGTATTCCCTCTTCGCTGGTGGTCTTTCGGACCTTTTTGGCGCTATGAGCGTCCGCAGAAGGGGCGTTCCAGGGAGTTCTTTCAGTGGAATATCGACCTGGTGGGTGCAAATTCAAGGGAAGCGGATGCTGAAATGCTGGCTGTTGCCTGTACGTTTTTCAAAGATGTCGGGCTTTCCCCCAAAGAAGTAGCCATTGCCATCAACGATCGGGAATTGATGGAAGCGGAATTGCTTAGTGTCGGTATTTCATCTGAGAAATTAATGGATGTATATCGTCTGATCGACAGGCGCGAGAAAATGTCTCCAGAAAACTGGACCAATTATGCATCTGAGATTGGATTGACAACGGATCAACTGACTTCAATCAAAGGATTGCTGGCCAATACACAACTTTGGCGCAATTCGCCAGCCTTAACATACATCTTTGAACTGCTAAATGCACAGGGACTCGCGGATTATATTACTTATGATCCAAATATCATTCGAGGATTGGATTATTACACAGGGATTGTCTTTGAAGCCCGAGACATGGAAGGCGGAAGGGCGATCTTTGGTGGAGGCCGATATAACAATCTTGTAAGCGATGTTGGCGGCCAACCCACGGGTGGTTTAGGCTTTGCCATGGGAGATGTAGTCATCAAGCTGACACTTGAGAAATATGATAAGCTGCCAAGGATTAATTTATCCCCAGCCCGTATCCTGGTGACTGTTTTTGATGATGCTTCCATCAAGGCTTCAGTTTTGTTGGCATATCAGCTTAGAACCGCAGGGCTGAATGTGGAATTGTATCCTGAAGTTGTCAAACTGGCAAAGCAATTTAAATATGCCGACCGAAAGCAAATCAATTACATTCTAGTACTAGGACCAGATGAGGTTATGGCTGGAAATGTAACTATCAAGGACCTTGCTAAGGGACTACAAACCACAATACCCGTTTCGCTAGTAGTAGATTACCTGCATAAGACGTTAGACGAATAATTGCTTCAAATAAAGCTAAGGCTAAACCAAGTGGTTTCACCTAATGAATAATTTTATTTATATCTTTCTCGTATCACCGGGATGAGATAATTGTTAAATGATTCCGCTTCATCAAAGTCAGGGGACCACATCCAGTCTGCTCTGGCAGCTGAATCATCAAGATCAGCCGGCCAGGAATCCACGATTGCCTGCCTCTTTTTATCCGGTACAAAGGTGATATTCGCATTTGGGAAAGCCTTGAGGACATAATTATGGAAATCTTGAGCAGTTGGGCTGAAGCTGGTGACATTATAAACAAGCTGCGTTAAGCTTTCTCGTGTCGCGTTTTCCAACAGAACCAAGGATTTCACTGCATCTGGCATCACCATGAAGGGAAGGATTGTGTCAGGGCGTACAAAGCATTTATAATCCTCCCCAGCCGCAGCATGGTGCAACATTTCAGGCCCATAGTCGCTGGTACCACCGGTAGGTGTGGTGAAAGCACTGATCAACCCGGGGAAGCGCAAACAGCGGAAGTCTACATGGTTCTCATAGGTATCACCAGAAGCAAGCTGTTTGTAATGGCGGCTGTAATACCGTCCCAGGTGTTCACAGTAAAGCTTATTACATCCATACATGGTAGTCGGAAAACACCACTGATCTTCATTTACTTTGCCAGCCGCCATTTTTTCGGATACGGTTGGAAATCCATAAGCAGCAATAGAGCTGGGATAGATAAATTTCACTGGATTATTTTGCCACTGAGACTGTTCTACTGCCATGCGCAGTAGATTTAATGTGCCTTCTACATTAATTCGATGAGCTGTTTCCGGGTTGTATTCTGCTTTGGTAGACAAAATGGAGGCCAGGTGATAGATTGTTGTGATTTCATATTCACCGACAAGCCTGCCAAGCAACATCTGGTCCATAATATCTCCCAGGATGAAGCGGGAACAGAGTTTTGTCATTGCTTCATCCAAAGGTTGAATATCCAGAGCTAAAATGGGGGTGGAGCTATTTTGCGCCAGGAAGGAAATCAGGCCATGCCCTATTTCACCATTCGCGCCGGTGATCAAGATAACTTCTTTGCGCATAGTATCTCCTTTACAAAACAAATGGGCTCTAAGAAATCAGAGCCCATTTGTTAATTAGTTGGTCTGGAAACGATTGGTTGTCATATTTAAATTATATATGTAGCTAACAATTTTGACATTAAATTGAAGCTGGATGTTTCCTTTTAAACCAGGTCTTCCATTCCTGGTTTTCCCACACCACCAGGATCGGAGAGGCATTGAAAATGGAAGAATAGGTGCCGCTGAAGACGCCAATTAACAAGATTAGAACAAAGTGACGGATTGTGGTACCTCCAAAAAGGGTTAATGCCAGCAGAGTGAGCATCACCGTCAGCGATGTGTTGATCGAGCGATCCATTGTCTGAACAATGGAATGATTAACCACTGTTTCAAAAGGCAGTTTGCGATATATATTAGAGTTTTCACGGATTCGATCGAAAACCACGATAGTGTCATGCACCGAGAAACCGATCACTGTAAGCAGTGCGGTTAAAAACAGTGAGTCTACTTCCCAGCCGAGGTAATAGCATAGAATAGCTTCAATACCGACGATTACCAGGATGTCATGCACCATGGCGATGATGGCTGCGGCACCAAATCTGAAGGCATGTGGGACACCTCGGAATGCAAAAGTAATGTAGATAAGGATGGCCAAAGCTGCGGCAGCAACCGCACCAGCTGCTCTTGCAGCAACTTCCTTCCCAATAGAAGGCCCTACAGTGTCAAACCGAAGGATGGTAGGTACAGTTCCAGATTTATCAGCCATTGCAGTGACAATGGCTGTCTTTGTCGTTTCTTCTATTTGAATGGAGCGAATAACGAGGATATCATTGTCTGAACTCTGAACCCACGGATCACTAATTCCAAGTTGGTTATATACCTCAATCACTTCTGTGGTTGAGAGAGCTTTGCCAGCAGGGAACTGTACTTCCAGCATGGAACCACCGGTGAAATCAATGGCCAGTGGCAGCCCCCAGAAGATCAAAGCCAATATGCCAGGTATGATGATCAGCAATGAGATGAGAAAAAATAGGTAACGTCTTTTAATAATATTCATTGATTTTCTCCTACAGCCCGAACCACTTGTGGTGGCCAGTAAAATCTATTTTATCAAGGGTGATATGCAGGAAGGTACGGGTCACAATGATGGCGGTGAACATACTAACCAGCACTCCCAGGGAAAGGGTGAGTGAAAATCCTTTTACCAGACTGGCGCCAAATGCGCTTCCAAACCAGAATAATATAGCGCAGGTGATTAGAGTGGAAATATTCGAATCTCGGATGGAAGACCATGCACGCTTCCAGCCAAGATCAACTGCCTGTTTCAGCGTCCGCCCGGCAATCAATTCCTCTTTTAATCGTTCAAAGATCAAGATATTTGCATCTACTGCCATGCCGATACTCAAGACAAAGCCCGCAATCCCTGGCAGGGTAAGAGTGACGGGAATTAACCTGAATAGCGCATAGGTAAAAAGGGCATAGATAATGAGTGCTAAATCTGCCAACAAACCAGGTAACCGGTAGTATAAAGCCATGAAAAGCATCACAATAGAAAAACCAATCAAGCCTGCGATAAGACTCTTATTGATTGAATCCTGTCCGAGTGTGGGTCCAACTGCACGGCTTTCCACCACTTTCAATGGGATGGGCAGCGCACCATAGCGCAGTTGAATAGCAAGTTCATTGGCTGAAACATCTGTGAAACCACCGCCTGATATTTGTCCAGAGCCCTCAGTAATGGCAGTCTGAATAACCGGTACGGAGATAAGCCTTTTATCCAGGCTAATGGCTAGATACTTACCCACGTTCTGAGAAGTAAAATCAGCAAAAACCTTCTTACCTTCAGCTGTTAAAACAAAACTGATGTAATACTCGCCAGTGACTGTATCACGACCTACAGATACTTCTTTCAAGGATGACCCGGTCATAATCGTGTGATAAACAGGTTCTTCGGTGGCTCCAGTTGGTGCAGCCTCTGTAACCGTTTCAGAGGTGGGTGCGACGATAGTGGGAGCGAGATCAGAGCTTCCAGTGGTGCCTGACCCAGAATCCGTTTTTACAATGGTTCCTTCAGGCAAAGGTGAGCTACCCAGATCAATGAACTCGAGCTCGCCTGTCTCCTTGAGTACTTTGATCACATCTTCCGTATTCGTCAAACCTGGGAACTCGCCTACAATACGGCGATTGCCTGCAATCTGAAAGACAACTTCGCTAACTCCGAGCCCGTTGCTTCGGTTTTCCAATATTTGCTTTGCGTCCTGCAAGGCTTGCGGATCAACCACATAATCTGCAGGTTTATCTACTTCCATTAATACCTGCAAACCGCCTTTCAAATCAAGTCCTAATTTTGTCTCCAGAGATCTGTACCAACTGCCAATCTGAACCGATGGTGTAACATCGACCCAAATTACAGCTGCCACCAGGAGTAATATCAGGATAAAAACAATATTATTGCGACGATCCATGATGTATCATCTCCTCAAATCACACAAATGCCAGCCGAGGCTGGCTGTAAAGAATTATTATACCTGTATTACCAGAGCGTGAACAGGGAATTGTTGACAGGGATTTAGGGCGCTACCGGGTGACCATCCCCTTCCAAGAAATCTAACACAATTATCTCAACAGCTTCAGGCGTTATAGAATCTGTCATAACAATATAATCAGCATGTTCGCGCGCGTGCTGAAGGCGGTGGAGTTGTTCCTCATATTCCATGAGGGTCCAATTTATTCTATTCCTGGTTAATGTAACTTCATAGGAGACATGTAGGTAGATCAGGATATCTGGATTAGTAGTCTTCTGCCACATGGATGGTACATAAGAATGCTCCTGTGCAATGTGTCGGACGTTTAAACCCCTTTTGGTCAATCTGTTCACCAGTGTGGATTTTCCGGATGCACACGGACCAACGATTCCAACGAGGAGCTTGCGCCCAGGGTCCATATCACTGGTAGATATCTGGCACAGGCAACCTCACCAGCATTCTTCGAGTCTGATCGGCCTCATTTTGTACCACTCGAAGCACAACAATGCTGATATCATCCATCGGGCGGTTATCGTCCAGTTTCATTGCCATACCCAGTAAGGAATCAGCAATATGCTGGGGAGTGGGTTGTGAGTCTTCCAGAAGTGCTTCCAAAGTGGTACGAATATCCAAGTGAAGACCCTTGCGTCCGCCTGCAGTAGTCAACCCATCTGAGAACATTACTGCAGTTAAACCGATGGAAATGGCAATTTCGCTAATTGTAGGTCGGATATTGCGGTTGGTACCAATAGGTTCGCTTGGCTGGGTGAGTAAATCGATGGTTTCGCCCAGCGAAATATACACAGGCGCAGGATTATTTCGGCAAATGACTAGGGTTTTTGTTTGAAAGTCTATTGAAAAGATGTTCAGAGTTGCTGATACTTTGCCATTTTTCTCGGTATAAAGGTAGTCTGATGCAGCTCTTGCGGCAGCGCCATCGCGAATGCCTTCTGCTAACAGCGAAATGACTTTGCGAACTACCAAGGTGGATATGGCTTTTGCGCCATGTCCAGAAGTTTGCCCATCAGCCAGTACTACGGATAATCCGCCATTAGGACGCTCCACAACTTCAAAAGTATCTCCACTCTCAGAAGAGGCATATTTATTTATTTTAGATACTGCAATTTGAATTTCCATAACACCATTCTACAATAAATGAGTGAAAATTATGCAACTTTTATGAAATGTCATCATCTAAATTATGTAATCATTAATTGATAAGAAATAAAAGGAGAAACTATGAAAGAACCTGTGCATGTCAGCGATGCCAATTTTGATAAAACTGTACTTCAATCCACCATCCCGGTGATTGTGGATTTTTGGGCACCCTGGTGTGGTCCCTGCCGCATGGTCGCGCCAACATTGGATAAACTTGCCAATGAATACGATGGAAAACTACTCATCGCAAAAGTAAATACGGACGAGCACAATGAGTGGGCTGGCCGGTATGGGGTTCAGGGTATCCCTACTATGCTGTTTGTATCCAATGGGAAAGTAATCCACAAACAAGTGGGGGCTTTACCTGAGGCTGTCCTGCGGGATGCTGTGTCCCAATTTCTTGAGATTGTAGCTGAGCAAAAATAATTAAATGATGAGATTGGAAATTAATCTCCTCGTTTTTTGAATGGATTACTCCGATAGGCGCTGAATATCTGCGCCTAGTTTCTTTAATTTAATATCCACATTTTCATAGCCCCTGTCGATCTGCCCGATATTGCGGATAACAGACTTTCCGTTTGCGGATAGGGCTGCCAACACCAATGCCATCCCAGCGCGAATATCCGGGCTTTCCATCTTTTCAGGTGCCAGCTGCGTGGGTCCCTGCACGATGCACCGGTGTGGATCGCATAGTACGATTTGTGCACCCATGGAAACCAGTTTATCGGTAAAAAACATACGGCTGGGATACATCCAATCATGAAACAAGACGGATCCTTTCGCCTTGGTGCTGATGGTGATAGCGATACTCATCAGGTCCGTTGGGAAAGCCGGCCATGGCATCACGCTGATCATCGGAATTGCCCCGCCAAGATCATGTTCAATCTCGAGTGGCTGTTCAGTCGGTACCAGGATGTCATTCCCAACACACATCCATACCACGCCTAGCCTGCCAAATACAAGCTTTATCATATCCAAGTAAGCTACGCCGGCGTTTCTAATGGTTATTTCGCCTCCCGTCATCACTGCTGCGCCGATGAAACTGACCACTTCCAGATAATCTGTACCAATTGTAAACTCACCACCATGCAGCCGCGGAACTCCTGTGATGTGCAGTGTATTGGAGCCAATCTCGTTTATTTTTGCTCCAAGCGTGTTGAGGAAATGACATAATTCTTGAATATGCGGCTCGGAAGCTGCATTACGGATGGTGGATTGACCCCTGGCAGTGACTGCAGCCATGATAGCATTCTCTGTGCCAGTCACACTGGCTTCATCCAGCAGGATGTCTGCGCCTTTGAGCTCTTTCGCTGAAAAATGAAACGACCGATCATAAAACACTTCAGCCCCCAGGGCTTTGATCGCTATCAAGTGTGTATCCACGCGGCGCCTTCCGATTACATCACCGCCAGGTGGAGGCAGATGTAGCTCACCCGCGCGCGCTGTCATTGGTCCGGCCAGAAGGATTGAGGCTCGTATCTTCCTGCACAAATCTGGGTCCAGATCAGCCGGCCGCACCTGTTTGGCGTGGATCTTCCACGTGTGCGGTTCCAGTTCGGATATTTCTACGCCCAGGCTTTCCAACAAAGCCCGCATAGCAAAAACGTCTTTAATCAAAGGGATATTCTTTAGAATGACGGGTTCATCTGTCAGAATACAGGCCGCAAGCAGGGGAAGGGTGGAATTCTTATTGCCAGAAGGTGTAACTTCGCCTTTGAGGGGTATTCCGCCTTGAATAACAAACTGCTCCATGGTAATCTCCTGTACTATAATTAATGAGAGAGGAACTTATGCTGATAAACACTCTGTTTACTGCCTTGATAGCAGGCTGGTTCGCTAGTGTGATTATAAACTATTTAGCTGACACCCTTCCAATTCATCGTCGATTTATTAAGCCAACTTGTACTTCTTGCGGAAAAGCCTACACGGTTGGAAGTTATCTTTTTCATTTCAAATGTAATAATTGCAATCATAGACATGGCTTTCGCCAATTAATTACTCTGATAATAATGCTCGTTCTCGCATTTGTAATCTTTTTCTTTTCATCTGCCGCCGCGCTCTCCAAAGGAATCGACATGCTAGTTGCAGGATATTTACTTCTCATTATCGTTATCGACATCGAACATCATCTGGTTCTGCATACCATCACGGCAACAGGGATGGTGATCTTTGGATTGATTGGGGTAAAAGAACACGGTCTTTGGCCAACTCTCCTTGGTGGAATGGTTGGTTTTGTGATCATGTATTTGTTCTTTATTCTTGGTCACTTTTATAGCCAAATTAAATCCAAACGTAGCGGGGTTGAGATCGAAGATGCGATTGGTTTTGGCGATGTGACATTTAGCGGGGTATGCGGTTTGCTACTTGGCTGGCCGAATATCGTTGCTGGGTTAACAGCTGGCATCGTATTAGGCGGAGTTTGGAGTCTTGGAATTTTGTTTTTTGTTTTATTTAAGAAATCTGGTGATATATCTACCAGTTTCATGGCTTATGCCCCATTTATCGCAATTGCCACCTGCCTGCTATGGTTCCTGATTCATTAGTATGAATGCAGCCCGGTATGGATCACCTCGTCTGCAACTGGTGGTAGAATTGTGAGTTGCTTTTTCTTAAATGCCTCATGTAAATATGCCTTACTATGGAAAGAAAAGCAGCTATCCTCTGCCAATTTTACCTGGGATTAGAATCGTTAGAAGGCTTTCAGATCTTGAATTGCTGACGTATTTCATTCTGGTTTTCCACAAGGCTGCCAAGCACGCCATTTACAAATCTCGGGGTAGCATCAGCACCAAACACTTTACCCAATTCAATGGCCTCGTTAATGACAACTTTTAAAGGCGTATCTGTATTAAAAAGCAACTCCCAGAGAGCAATGCGCAAAATATTACGGTCAATAATAGCTACCTGATCTACCGGCCATTCAGGTGCATAGCGGGCAAGCTGCGCATCCAATTCGCTTATAAGGGGAAAGACTCCATGTATGATCTTTTGAGAAAAAGCAAACAGATTATCGTCCAGCGAAATCTCATCCCTCCTGCGTTCCATTATAGATTCAATAGGATGATTGGTTTGATCCATTTCATATAAGACCTGCAGCGCAACACTGCGTGCCTTGGTCCGCGGCTTCATCAACTGTAGTGGATGTCCTGGACGTGAACTGTGATCTTTCCTGCATCCAGGCCAACCATCTCAGAGATTGCTCGAGCTACCTGGTTTTGTACTTTTTTGCTCACATCCAGCACTTGTACATCACTATTAAGGATCAAGAACAGATCTACTGAAACCATATCCCCTTCAACAACAATCTGAACCCCATCCTGTTTGCGATGTTTAAAAAGATTGGAAACAACTGCGGGTGTTTCTGCCATCTGGTAAACACCTGGCACGCTCAATGCGGACAGCTTAGCTATTGAAATTAACACATCCGGCGCGATGGTTGTTTTTCCCTGTGGTCTGGTTCCTTCTGTCATTTTACCTCCAGTAAATTGATGTAAAAATATTATAACCTTATTTCTTGCTCTGCCGAATAACGCGATATACCGGATGATTTTGTAAAAATTGCACTGTTTTATGAGCGATATCCGGTAGGTCATCAGCCAGAATCATGCAATGCGGACTGTTCTGATAGTAATGTATCTCCGTGTCATTCGCATTGACCCTATCAAGGATGTATCTACCCGAATTCAATGAAATTCTCCTGTCTTGTTTACCAATGAAAACACAAACTGGAGATTTAATGGCTGGCAGCCTGGCACGAATATAGCGCTGTAATTTATATAATTGTACAATTGCTTTTGTCGGGTTGGCTGCATATCCTTTCCAGGGCAGGGCATCACGGAAATACGATTGCGGGAGCTCCTTCATGATATATTGAGCAAATATGGATAGCCAGATTTTTTTTACAATGATCGCCGGAGAATAACAAACCACGGCTGGAATTTCCGGGTGGATAGCCGCCAGGTATAATGCAAGCAAGGCACCCATGGATTCGCCGGCTACATAGACCGTATGACAACGCTTTGAAAGAACCTTGTATGCTTCATCAGCATCGTTCAACCATTCTTTGTATGCTGTTGTACTCAGTTTTTCAGGGGTAAGACCGTGTCCCGATAGCAGTGGGGCATGGATGGTGTATCCTTGCGGGCGAATGGCGTTGGCCAGCAACCGTACTTCAGCGGTGGTGGCTCTAAGCCCATGCAATAATAGAATACCCGTTTCATTTCCTTCGTAAATAAAGGAGTCTCCATCCAGTTCCACGTTTATCAAGTATTTTGTATCCATTATTCACCTGTTAGATGGGGTATGGTCGCCACAGCATAAGGCATACAGGCAATTGTTTCATATTCTGGTATTTGCTGCAATTTGGTGGTTAGCTGCTGCAAGGAAAGGGGGGTAAGCAGTGCTTTTTTGACCAGATTTGCAGGCATCGCGGATATCAAGAAAACGTTGACTCTGGATGCTATGCGTGCGATCTGAAATGCCTTGTGTGGCCCGACACTAAAACCCTTATCGACGAATGATTTCATGGCTTCTGCGGGTGTTCCAATACCATCAAGAAAGCGAACAAATGCCTGATTTCCAGCTCCTTCCACACACTCAGCGATGAGATAGACATTCCCGCCGTCCTTTGTGATACTGGCGGCATTGGTCATCGCTTTTTGAGCCTGATATAAGTTGATATCTTTCGGATAACCGCCAGCTGACGCAATAACATGGTCAAACCTTTTTTGCACATCCACCTGGTTTATTTGGGTGGAAAGCTGAATACCTTTTTCGATCACTGCTTGTGGATTTCCCCAGAGAATATGAACAATTTCATTATTAGAATTCAGAATTGCGTTAAGAGCATAATCCACCCCAATGAGCTTACCAATTTCTTCAACATCAATTCGACAGGGGTTTGTAAAATAATTCCCTGCATAAGAATTCAGATTAACCAGGTGAGCATGGTTTTGATTAATGGTATTCCTGGATGTCAGACCTATTGCTGCGTTTTTTACACCTCCAGAAAAACCCATAAAGTGATGTGGTTCAATATTGCCAACAACAATCTTGATGTCGGATTGAAAAAACTCTCTATTCACTTGCACCTGTGTGCCCATGGGTGTAAGCCCAAGATCCACCATGTTGTCAGTTTCATCACAATTGTGATTGATTACCCTGTAATTCTGCAAAATGTCCGCTGGTAAAACCAGGTTGAATTCGCTTTCCTTCATTGGTAAGTGGGTGCCAGTGGCGATAATGAAAGTAATATTTTCCGATTTGATGCCATTTTCCGAAAGATACTGTAATATGGGGGGGAGCAGGATATGATGTGGAACTGGTCTTGTTTTATCATTGATAGCAATCGCCACTTTTGAATTGGATAAAAATGAAATTTCTGGAAAGGGGACTAAAGGGTGGTGTAGATAATAACGAACCAGGTCAATTGGATCTGCGCTTCCCGGGATAATTGGCGGTTGAATATAGGAGTACATTATTCCATCTGGGAGATCCAGATTAACCTGACCTTTCCCATATTTCAAATTGATTTGATTCATGTTTTACTTTCAAATTCGGTTATTGATAACAATGGTTTGTCAAATGGCGAGGCTTTATTGAAATATCGCGCAATACGTGAGTATTGCGCATAGTTATAATATGTTATTTGTATTATGTCATATAGCTAGTATATACGACAAAAGAATAATTGAAGAAAGCTTGTACCATATAAAAGAGCACCGGGCTGGCGATTCAGTCCGGTGCTCTTAGAACACATGGCTAGGGTAGTACCCAGAAAGATATTTCCTCCAGGTTGGAGGTCAGGAATGTTGTTTCTTTTGGCCCGATATACAAGCCAAAATACCCATGGCCAAAGCTTTGGTCGGTAACAGTGTTCACCAATTTCCCATTGACAAATAGCTTCAGTTCATTTCCCCTTGCCATCACGCCCAGACGGTTTACCTGGTTTGATCCAACCAGAATGGTGGGGGCGGCCGTCCAGTTGATAATATTGCTCATTTTATCGATATCCCACTTGCGCAAAGCATACTTGCCATCACAAGAGATACCAAACAAGTATCCGCGATCTGCCATCGTTGCATTGGGCACCCTGAAGATCAACCCGAAATTATCGGACCCCTTACAGGCAGCCATCTTACCAGTCAATTCAAGGTAAAAGTTTACTGCCTGTTGATTCGACAGACGCCAGCCATTTTTCATCAACCTTCCGGTCATCATTAATGAGCCGCTACTGGTTTTCAAATCCACATACTCATCAACACCCATAGGCCAGTTGTCACCCGAGTCGAAGGTGTCTTTCCAGGTGGGGGCACCTAAATCTTTTACAGGATCTCCAGGTACGGCTGTAGGAGTGACATCTGGCTGGCTGGCCACAGTCGGAGAGGTAGAAATTGGGCCGTCCAGTGGTAGTGGGGCAGGAGTATTAATAAATCCTTCAACCGGGGTGCTTGTCGCTAACTGACCGATCTCATCCGTTGGAATTATGGTTTCTTGCGGAGTTTCCATTGGTAAATATTCTGATGTAGGTTCCAGTAGGTTGTCGGCGGTAGTGGTAGCCAAAGCAGTGAGTTCCTCTCCTGGGGTCATTGCAGTTGGCGTCACCATGGCAGTCAAGATTTGCACAATTTCCGTCTGCATCACATAGTCCGATTTAGGTTCTACGGATGGAAGAATTGAGCAGGAAACCAGCAGGAGGGAAAGCATAAAAATCAGTAGTATTTTTACATATTTGGTTATCATCATTCACCTTCCAGTCATGTTTCCTGTTTACCATGCAAGAATAGTACCTTTTTATAAAGCTTACATCAGGTTCGCAAAATTTTTGCAATTGCTTTGATGTGATCCGGATTGCTCCCACAGCAGCCACCAAAGATCTTCACACCTTCTGCTTGAAATTTTAGTGCAAATTCCGCCATGGTATCAGGGGTCACATCGTAAACAGACTGGTTATTTTCAAGGTTAGGTAAACCCGCATTGGGTTTCGCCATCAATATGCTTTCCGGGCTAGCGGCTCTCATCTCTTGGATGGCAGTGAGTGTCTCAGTTAGCGTACGTCCGCAATTGGCTCCTACCGCCTGGATGCCCATGCTCCACAACTCTTTCACAGCAAAGGCGGGTTTGATGCCCATCATTGTGCGCCCCCGGGTATCAAAGCTCATAGTGACGATGATGGGTAAGTTGGTGACATTTTTAGCTGCTATTACTGCAACCCTCGCTTCTTCCAATGCGCTCATTGTCTCGATTAGAATCGCATCAACGCCACCTTCTGCCAGTGCTCTTATTTGAATTTCATAAGCATGGATGGCATCTTCTTCCAGCAATTCGCCAAGAGGCGTAAAAAGTTTACCAGTTGGGCCAATGTCTCCAAAAACGAAATGGTCCGTTCCCGCTGCTTTGCGTGCAAGCATAGCTCCGGCTTTGTTGAGCTCTTCTGCTCGTGCATCCAGGTTTGCTGCGCGCAGCTTGATCGGATTCCCGCCAAAGGTATTTGTCAGGATGATATCAGAGCCTGCATCGAGATAAGTTTTGTGGTGAGCCAAAATGGCATCCGATTTTTCGATGTTCCAAAGTTCAGGTGTGTACCCAGGTGGCAGCCCGGCTTTTTGCAGCTGTGTACCGGTAGCGCCATCAGCAATCAGGATATTACTTGTTTGAAGAACATTCAAGAAATTCATCGCACCTCTTTCACTAAATGAAATATTATATTAATATTCTAGTATTATGCGTATAGCTATGTTATTCTGGCAATATACATTTATCCCTATCAGGGCAGGGGAGGGGATATCTATTGCTATTCCTTCTCAAATACCTCCCAGTAACCCTTGTCCAATTCATTATCTGAAAGGTGGGCGTATCTTTGGGTAACAGCAATATTTTTGTGCCTGGCAAGTTCCTGACCAAGCTTCAAATTTCCAGAAGCCTGCAGCACACGGGTTACAAAGTAATGTCTGAAAGAGTGAGGGGTGATGGTGCCTACAGCATCCTGCCCAAGGATTTTTTCCACCCAATCAGCCACAATATTCCGTCCTGTGGTAGTGGTTATTGGTTTGACTTTGGATCCGGCGCCTTTATCATGTCTAGCAAAAACAGGCAGGGATCCAATGTTCTTGCCAGATTTTTGGTCATGATGAGCGCGTAGCTTTAAGTAATTTTGCAATGCTATCTGCGCCCGGCGGGAAAAACGGACAACTGCTTCCCGATCTCCTTTACCAACAACTATGGCATGACCTTCGTTCCAGTCCATATCACCTCGGCGCAGGCGGCATGCTTCGTGGACACGCAAGCCAGTTTCACCGAGCGTGATCAGAAAGGCTTTATCCCGCATGATTCGCAATTTATCGTTATCTGCCAGCGCATCATTCACTGGGAAGACTTCCAATTGCTCTAAAAGTGTAGTAATAGCATCTTTGGGGAATTGTGGTAGTCGAATACCTGGTTTGCGTGCCCTTTGTTTGATGAGCAGCCGTACTTTTTGTAGATTGACGCCTGTAATATTTTCTGCGGCCAGATACTCGAAGAATCCCGTCAAAGCTGTTAGATAGAGCCTTTCTGATGAAGGCGCATGGTGCTGCAATGATTTGATCATCCAGGTAACAGCATCTTCAGATAATTCCCGCGTTCCTGCCTTTGCAGTATCCACGTGATGTGCTTCAGCAACGGCCAGGAAATGTTCCATGGCTTTCCGATAAGTTATGAATGTATTATAACTTCTGGATAGTTTAACCATATCCGTGTAGCGCTGCACAGCTGTTAGAATATTGGTCATTTGTGCTCGATCCTTGCTTATGATAATAGTACTTATCGAAACCATTATACCATAATACTAACCGAGCCCCTACCTTCTGGATCTGCTTGATCTAGAAATTACAATTTTTCAGATTGGTATTTTTCCCAAGCACCAATCCATGGCGTCCCTATCCTGGACCGTTCTGTAACCTTCACATTGTTGAGCTTCTGACCGACTTTCGCTGCGCTCAAGGCAATTTTCGACCAATCGCTTGAGTTTAGCGCGGATAGCATATCTTTACCCAATGCCCCTGCCCAACTCCATTCCATCCGAAAGCGATCTGCTTTCACCCAATAATCTCGCTTTTCCCAGGCAACCACAGATTGCTCGATATTAGCGTTGATTGCCAACAGGCTAAGGCCGATGTAAGCTACTAAATCATAGCTATGCGCATTCGGCTCTATTTGTTTCATCAACTCCCTCAAGGCAGCCACTATTCCCCGCGTTAGCGTGTTTCTTTCTTTTCCAGTTCCGTTAACATTGATAACTCTACCCAAAGTGAACGTCTCCTAATTTATTTTAGTATTATATCCACAAACAGCATTTATTGACTAGCTTACTGCTTGCGCTTATAATTCTTCTCCGCCGGGGAAGTGCTGGAATTGGCAGACAGGCATGACTTAGGATCATGTGCCGAAAGGCGTAGGGGTTCAAGTCCCCTCTTCCCCACCAGATACTAAAATTTACAGAAGGATATGAAATTGAAAATTGAAACCGAATCACGTGACGATCATCAGATCAGGCTTATTGTTGAATTAGAACCAGAGCAGTTGCAGCGTAAAATGCACAGAGCTGCCCGTCATATTTCCGAGCACAACAAAATGCCAGGATTCAGGCCTGGAAAAGCCCCTTACGACATGGTAATTCGCTACGCCGGTGAAGAACGGGTGCAGCAGGAAGCGATTGAAATGCTGGTAGAAGAAATCTACCCTGAGATGCTGAAAGAACAAAATATTGAACCAGCCACCATGGGTACCCTTGATGATGTGATCAGCACCAATCCCCCAAAATTCTCATTTATCATTCCATTGAAACCAACTGTTGACCTCGGCGAATATCGCTCCGTTCGGGTTTCTTATACCTACACCGGAGTGTCCGATGCAGATGTTGCCAAGGCAATAGAGCAATTCCGCAGTTCTTATGCTACTTACGAACCGGTGGAACGCGCAGCAATAGAAGATGATATCCTCAGCATTACCTATTCCGCAAAGAATCTCTCAGTTGCACCAGAAGAGACTCTGTTTGAGGACCGCCCATTGCAGGTACGTATTCTTAAAGAAACCGAAGAACGTGAAGCTGAACACCCCTTTAATGGTTTTTCGCGAAAATTCCTGGGCATCAATGCTGGCAAAGAACTCGACCTTCCCTACACATATCCAGATGATTATTCTCGGCAGGATGTGAAGGGCAAAAAGGTAAGCTACCACGTGAAGGTTGATGCGGTGAAACAAATAGTTTTACCGGAAGTCAATGAAGATTTCATCCACAATTTCGGTCAATTCGCTTCGGTAGCAGAGTTTACTGATGCTGTAAGAACACAGTTGGAATCAAACACTCAGGCAGAATATGATTACCAGTTCCATAAACAGGTAGTGGATAAGATCAAAGCAGGCGCAACGATTAAATTTCCGCCCCAGCTACTGGATGAAGAGAAGGAAAGCGTCCTTAAGAGTATTGAACATGACCTTTCTCATGATCGGATGGATCTGGAAGCTTATCTGAAGATTCGTAAACAGACCCTTGAAGAATTTATGGAGAAGGAAGTAACTCCTGCGGCGAAAGAACGCCTGGAACGGTCCCTGATCCTCAATGAAATCTCCAAAGTAGAAAAGATTGAATTATCAAATGAGGACCTGCAAGCCAGTTATTCGGATACGATCAATGAAATGGCTGGGACTCCAGAGTTCCAAAAACTTCAGAAGAAAAAACCACAGCAAGAATTAATTAATGCCATTGCCATGGAAGCAGCCTCCCGGGCTATGAATCGGCGGGTGTACGCGGTCTTGAAGAGCATAGCCATCGGCGAAGCAGAAGTAGAAAAAACTGATCAAAGTGTTGTGGCTGAAGACTCACAACCCGCCGTTGAGAAACCAAAAACGCGTAAATCCAAGAAAGCCAATATTCCCCAGGAAGGATAGGAAATATGTCCACACAACCCATTAAGAATGTGATTCCAATGGTAATCGAATCCTCCGGTCGAGGAGAACGGGCTTATGATATCTACTCTCTGCTACTCAAGGAACGTATAGTTTTCCTTGGAATGCCTATTGATGACCAGGTAGCTAATGTGGTGGTTGCGCAACTCCTCTTTTTAAACCATGAAGACCCCGAGAAAACCATCCACATGTACATAAATTCTCCAGGCGGACAGATCTACTCCGGTCTGGCCATTTATGACACCATGCAGATGATATCTAATCCCATTAGTACATATGCCATCGGTTTTTCCGCCTCTTTTGGCACTGTCCTATTGGCTGCCGGAACGAAGGGTCAACGCTATGCCCTACCCCACGCCACCATCCACATGCATCAGCCATTAGGTGGCGCCCAGGGGCAGGCATCAGATATTGAAATTCATGCGCGGGAGATATTGCGTTTAAGATCTCGTCTAAACGAGATCCTTGCGGTTTGCACTGGGCGATCCATTGAATTGCTTGAGAAAGATACAGAGCGCGATTTCTTCATGAATGCCACCCAGGCTGTGGAGTACGGTCTGGTAGATGAAGTATTGAAGAACAAAAACGAACAATAAGACTAAAACTATACGCATAACTCAGCCGGGTAGAGATATCTATCCGGCTGTTATAATTACTAGTATGGAGTCGCAGGCATGATCGATTTTATCGAACACAACATTCGTGCTCTATTTCTTGATATGGATGGTGTCCTATGGCGTGATTCAGAACCAATTGGGAATTTACCAGCCATTTTTACACGGATTTCCGCGCTGGGTTTGCAGGTCGTTCTCGCCACCAATAACGCCACCCAAAGTGTTCCACAGTATATTGATAAATTGGCTGATTTCTGCGTTAAACTCAACGAATCGCAAATTACTACTGCCGGTGAAGCAGTTGTCTATCACTTGCGCGAGAAATATCCTGAGAAGACAAATGTTTTTGTGGTAGGCATGGATAGTCTGGTAGCCCAAATAGTGTCTGCTGGTTTTACAATCAGCAATCATGGTGCCAGAGCTGTCATTGTTGGCGTGGACCGCAACATCACCTATGAAAAGATCAGGCTGGCCAGTCAGCTCATCAGGGATGGCGCTGAGTTTATTGGCACCAACCCTGATCGCACCTTCCCCACCCCACATGGATTGGTTCCAGGCGCAGGCTCAATCATTGCAGCGGTGGCAGCAGCTGCTGAAACAGAGCCACGTTATGCAGGAAAACCTGACAATATCTTGATGGACCTTTCTTTTTCACGGTTGTCAGGTATCACAAGAGAACAAGTCTTAATGGTTGGCGATCGGCCAGAGACCGATATAGCGGCAGGTATAAACTTCGGTTGCCGAACAGCATTGGTTCTTTCTGGGGTGACAACCGAAGAAATCGCTCATAAGTGCTTACCCCGACCAGATTTTATCTTCCAAGACCTTACTGAGTTGTTAGGCGCATGAAACTACCGGACTCGCTCAAATTAATCACGGATTTTTCCTTTAGCGAATTAGAAGCTGCGTTTGCGGCTCAAGGAGGACCTGCTTATCGGGCTCATCAAGTTTGGGAAGCCATCTATACATCCCTCGTCTCGGATTTTCAGTCCATCACCAATCTTCCTGTGGATATTCGTCAGTCACTGGCAACCAGTTTTAGTTTAACAGGAATAACACCCATAACTGAATTGTCCTCTGCGGATGGGCAGACAACCAAAGTTCTGTTTGAAACAAACGACGGTAAAAGCTTGGAAACAGTCTTGATGAGATACAATGAGCGCAATACTCTCTGCATTTCCACCCAGAGTGGCTGTGCAATGGGTTGCAGCTTCTGTGCAACTGGTCAAATGGGGTTTTTTCGCAGTCTTTCACAAGGGGAGATCGTTGCGCAAGTGTTGTTTTTCAGTAGAAAGTTGAAACTGGAAAACAAAAAGGTGACCAACCTGGTATTCATGGGTATGGGTGAACCATTTCACAACTATGAAGCCACAATGAAAGCTATCAGTACTCTAGGGGATGTAAGGGGTTATAACATGGGTGCACGTCGAATGACCATATCCACCGTTGGGATTGTTCCGCAAATAATACGTTTTGCAGACGAAAATTCACAAATTAATCTGGCGGTTAGCTTGCACGCAATTGATAATAAAATCCGATCCTCTATGATGCCAGTAAATAATAAATATCCAGTGGAGGATTTGCTAGAAGCCTGTGTTTACTATGTGAAAAAGACTAATCGACGGATCTCGTTCGAGTGGGCATTAATTGAAAATGTAAATGACAGTTCATCTGCTGCTCATGAGCTGGCAAAAAGAATTAATTCTTTACTCTGCCATGTCAACCTGATTCAACTGAATCCTACCAATCAATTTACAGGACAAGGTTCCTCCAGGGACAAAGCGATGAAGTTTATAGAGATACTTGATAGT
>PNON01000021.1 GCA_013824865.1 Anaerolinea sp.
CTGTTTGCTGTCATCCGGACCCATTATGGCATTCCACGGCGGGAAGACCTACGGTTGGCGGAATACAATACCCTGACCAAGGTAATCGGCTTCGTGGTGGAAAATTTGCAGCCAGCTGAAACGGAAGTTTCAGAATCAACTCCAACTCAAGCAGTAGCACTGCGCTCAGATGATATAAGTGGTACCAAGCAGGATACTGCTTCCACGATCCGGCGCAGGGTGCCCAAGCCTGTTCTGCGTCCACGTTTGGATCTTTGTTTACCTACAGGAGTTGCGATCGATGAAAACAGTCATATCCTGGTGGTTAAGGACAACGGCAAGGTTGCTGACGCCCTGACGAGAAAGCTAAAGGGCTTGGGGGCACAAGTAAGTATTGTTGCAGCAGAAAAGGCTGCAACAATGGCCGCTGAATGGAGCGAGAAAGGCAATATCCAGGGTATTTACTTCCTGCCTGGGTTGGACGCTGACCCAGCATGGAAAAATATGGATCTTCCTCATTGGCAGTCTGCCTTGCAGTATCGCCTGGAAACTCTCTTCAACCTGGTAAAAGCTCTGCCAGAAAAAGCTTTTGTGGTGAGTGCTACGCGGCTGGGCGGATTGATGGGATTGACAAATACAGCCAATCCACTTGGCGGAGTTGTGAGTGGTTTCACCAAAGCGCTAGCCCGTGAACATCACGATGCTTTCATCAAGACAGTAGATTTTGAAGTCAAAGCATCACCGGTGACGATTGCGAGCCGGCTGTTGAATGAAACACTACACGATGCATCTGTAAATGAAATTGGCTGGGAAACTGACCTTCGCTATACCGCATCACTGTTTGAAGAAAGCTCTCCTGAAAGCCGGGAGCAGCAAATTCAACAAGATTCTGTTGTCCTGGTGAGTGGCGGAACTGCTGGCGTCGTGGCACCGGTGGTTAAAGACTTGGTTCAAAACGGGAAAGGAAAATTCTACCTGCTTGGCAGGGCTAAACTGCCTCAGGCAGATGATCCCGCTTTAGGAATGCTTGCTGCCAACCGGGATGAGTTAATGAAAGTAATCGCTGGAGAATTGAAAGCCGCCGGCAAAAAAGCCACCCCGGTGATGGTAGAACAAAAGATTTCCGCTTTGGAGAAGGCAAAAAACACACTGGACTTAATGAGATTTGTCCAGGAAGCTGGTGGAGAAGCAACCTACCTGGAATGTGATATCCAGAGTGCGGAATCGGTGCGGCAAATGATGGCGAAAGTTGCCCAGAATACCCCAAAAGTGGATGTCTTCATCCATGCCGCGGGAGTGGAAAAAAGCAGAAAAATCGAAACAAAGACTTTGGAAGAATTGCATCAGGTGTTGGATGTGAAGGCGGATGGCTTCTTTAACCTTTTCAAATCCATGGAAGAAGCCAACCTATTACCATCCAGCGTTGTGTTTTTCTCCTCTGTCGCTGGCCGCTTTGGCAATTCCGGCCAGGTGGATTACAGTGCCGCCAATGATTTGCTGAGCAAACTGGCTGCCTGGCTTCCATCCCAGTATTCCGGAATGAAAACCGTCTCCATAGACTGGGGAGCCTGGGGTGAGGTGGGCATGGCCAGCCGGGGCAGCATACCCATGCTGATGGAGCGTGCCGGAATTGATATGATGAACCCAGTTCTTGCTGCTGCTCACGTTCGAGCGGAGTTGGCAGCCGGTACGAGCGGTGAAGTGGTGGTATCTGGCTCATTAGGCGCCCTGGAAAATGTGGTTTGCGACAACCATGAAATGGATGTTGCCCGGGCGGATGCTGTCCTGCGTGCAGGATCACCCGAGCACATTATGCTGACTCATGTCACCGGCTTTGACGCCAGTGGTGTTCTGCATCTGGAAACTGTCTTGGACCCAAATGAGCATCCCTTCTTACAGGACCATTCCATTAATGGGACACCCGTCCTTCCAGGAGTAATGGGTATTGAAGGGTTCTCAGTTGCAGCAAGGCATATTGCCAGCACATTAGCCAGTGAAAAAGCAGGTTTCCAGGTGGATCACCTGGAGGATATTCGCTTTATGACACCCTTTAAATTTTATAAGAACCTGCCGCGTCACATCCAATGGAAGGCGCGGGGAGTCCGCGAATCAGGCGGTTTGGTGGTGTATGCTACACTTGAATCGGATGTGGTGCGGCATCATGGTCAACCGGAGCACATGCTTCACTTTAGTGGAAAGGTGCATCTCACCCAGAAAGAGTTGAAGGAAGAGGTCTCCAAGCAATTGCCAGTTTGGAATGATGGTGAAGCGGTATGTGCGGACGATATATATAAGCTGTATTTCCATGGACCTTCTTTCCAGGTACTGGAATCTGCTCAGCGATCTGGCAGTGTAATTCTTGGCCGGTTGGCAAAGAACATCCCGGGTCGGAAGGGAAAAGAGCCGATTGAAATTAGCATTCCCATGCTGGTTGAGCTTTGCTTCCAGACTGCAGGGTTATGGGAAGCTGGTACAACAGGTTCCATGTCACTGCCACAATCTATTGGCACGCTAACGCTCTTTCCGCAAAAAGTGAATGGCGAGCCGATCTTTGCTGAAGTAACCCCCTGTATTGAGGAAGGCAGGATTAGCTTTGATGCGCGGGTAATGGATGCCAAAGGTCGCCTTTACCTGGAACTCGTAAATTACCAAACTTCTCCTTTGCCATATGCATCAGAGCCGGGGTTGATTGAACCCATGAAAGTCTTGGTTAGGAATTAATCCGTATTTGGCAACTAATAATAAGCGAAAGGTCGATCAGACCTTTCGCTTATTAGTTACAAAATGATAACGATGAACCCAAAATCAGCCATTTACTTTTCATACTATCATCCAGATGCGGATTCACTTAACACTCTCAGGAAGAATGCAGAAAAATATTTGTGTCCGGAAGAAATGGCCCAATGGTGGAGTTTTAAAGTATCCAAACGACAAGATGAGTGGCTGACAAGCCGTTCAGTCACAAAACTGATGATCCGGGCTGTTCCGGGGTTTCATCACTTTGAATTGTACAATATAAAAATAATGAAAAAACACTCTGGCCACCCTTACATCATGGACCTCAGGAGTGGGCAATACCTCGGAAGCTACTCTCTCTCTCACAGCCACGGAGCTGTATTTTGTGGTTTCTCAATAGAACCCCACCTTCGCTTTGGGCTTGACCTGGAAAAGATCGAGCCTCGTCCTCTTGAATTCATCCAGGATTATTTTACCTGTGCTGAAATCGAAATGATCAGGAAAAACCCAGACATGCAGGATGAGGTTGCCACCCTGGTGTGGAGTGCAAAAGAAGCAGTGTTGAAAGCCATGCAGCGAGGACTCTCTGTGGATACTAGGACTGTGGAAATTCACCCTGATTTGAATGGGATATCACAGAATGGTTGGCATACTTGCAGAGTGCGAGCAGCGGATGAACCGGAAGAGAATTTCACCGTTCTATGGCAATCCGAAGCCGGATTTATCCGTACCATTTGCGTGGAAAATTCGCTTCATACCCAACTTCAAAAATTACCAATAAACCTGGTTATGCCAGGTATATGATCAGTTATTTCTGCGGGACGAATTGGGTAAGCATGGAAGCAAACCTTACTCCCTGAGCTTCGAGGATGCGTAGACGGTAAAGATAGGCTGCCCCATTAAGGATCTGCAGGTTGACGTCTCCTACACCGCGATTCTCAACCTTTTCCAGATAGGTGCCTTTTGTCCAATCATTAAAAGCTCCCATAGCGGGTCCACACCAAATCTGGTAATCCATCTCGCGACCTTTCTCGCCAATATTAGACCAGCGAGAAGATAATCCAAGGTACCAGCGGAAGATGAGCGCCATTTTTGTTTTCGGGTCTTTTTCAGCACGCTCCACCTGACGCGGATCACGCGCGGTAAAGAATTTAATGCATTCCTGCCAGATTGAATCCAGGCTTTGCTGGAAGATACTGCTTTCGAGTTTCTCCCGTTCTGAAACTGGGATCTCTTCAATTGAATTGTAGCGGGTATAGATCTCAAATAACTTCTGTCCGCGCATAGCAAACATGGTGCCACGTTTCAGCACCTGCACCCTCACTCCCATTTCAAACATATCACTGGCTGGTGCCATGGCCATATCAGTCATTTCTGCTTGGGCAAGCAGATTGCGGGTGAATGGGCTGGCAGCAGATTCCACACATGCCTGGTTGATGGATCCAGTAACCACATAAGCAGCTCCCATCATGTAAGCAGCCAGCGCGGCTGCTGGGGTACCAATTCCTCCTGCAGCGCCAACGCGGACCTGCCGAGCGTAGTTATGCTTTGCTTGGATGACATCCCGCAAGTTAATGATGGCAGGCAGAGCATTCACCAGTGGACGATTGTCGGTGTGACCACCCGAATCCGCTTCTACTGTAATATCATCCGCCATGGGCACTGTGAGCGCCAGGGCTGCCTGATCCTGTGTGATCTTGCCAGACCCAACCAGTTGATTAAGTAAATCCTCAGGCGCAGGCTCCAGGAAGCGTTTCGCGATTTCCTTGCGTGAGACCTTGGCAATAACACGATGTGAGATGACCGCTTTGCCATCTGCATCAGCGCTTAATCCGGAAGCGCGGTACCAGACCAGGTGCAGAGTCAACCCCAGGTATGCCGATGCCTCTACAACTGTGATATTGTGTTTGACGTATAGCTCTGCAGTTCGCGCCTCAAGAGCGGGCTCAATGGGGCTATTGATCAAGTTAAAAACATATGGTCCATCAGGCAGAGCAGCTTTGATATTTTGAATAGCTCTCTCAATTCTTTCCGGAAGAAGCCCGCCAGCGCCAAAAGAGCCCATCATACCCGCTTTACCCATGGCAATGACAAGTTCTTCTGATGATATCCCATTGGCCATCGCCCCCGCATACAGGGTATAGCGAGTGTTATAGGAGGATTTGAAAGAATTATCACCTAATTGCTCGGGAAGGAAGTCAGGGACAAATGCAATCGTATCCCGTCCCAATGAGTTGCGTGTATCTAAGAAGGTTAATGATTTATCTAATGATGCGATTACAACCGGTTTATCGAGTTGACGCAGGATTGACTTGATTTCTTCCGTGCGGTTAGCTGGAATAATAGTGCCAGCTCCGTTGGTTTTATTCCAATCCATTACCCGTAAGGCGAATGATTCCAAGATGATTTCCTTCCTGAATAATATTTAATAATAACACTAAACAGATTACTATGTTACGAGATTTCCATCAGAACCAGCAAGCCTATGTGGGGATAATTTCAGTTTCCAGAGTCACCGATACAGGCTGGCGCAGGGATTGGGCTGTATGGCATGCTCTTTCTGCATGGGTTATCAATTTATTGACATGCTCTTTTGGGGAGGGGCTTGTAATTTTCAACCTGTATTCAGCATTTGTAAAAGCAGCTCCCGAGCCTGGCAGGTCGTATTTATCAGCGTCATCAAAATTCACTCGGAGATCGACGGAAAGATCTGAAATTTCTATTGAATATAGTGGAGCAAACTGCACCACCTGGGAAAGTAGTCAGAAGGCTGCTCCGATCATGAAATATTCTAATGGACTGGGAGCCTTATCATCTCCACCGCGCGACACAGGCTCGTCGCAGTCAAATTGGAACCGACCAATCCTGCCTTTTAGAAATGCATTTTCTACCAGCTTGGCGGTTGCGCGTAAGGTAACCTTCCCATGACCTGATTTTTGGCGACGTTCCAACCCTTCTTCATGTGCTATCTTCATTCTCTCTAAATCAACTTTGAAATTCATAGCTTTCCTCACTACATGGGGTTAAGATTAGTGTAGAACAACAATGAACATCCACAATAATTCATTATCATAACAGTTATTCGGCGAGGTAAAACATGAATGATCAGTTAAATTACAAACTTTATAAAACCCGCTGGCTGGTGCTGGCTGTGTTCATGTTAATAAACCTGACCATCCAGCTGCTGTGGATCAGTTATGCCCCGATTACCGGGTTGGCAGCTGACTTTTACCATGTATCCGACCTTCAAATTGGTTTCCTGGCTATGAGTTTCATGATTGCTTTTATTCCTTTATCCATTCCGGCTTCCTGGTTGATAGATACCTTTGGATTTAAGGTGGCAGTTGGAATTGGCGCAGTAATGATGGGTCTTTTTGGGCTTGCCAGGGGAATGTCTGGTAACGATTACCGGCTGGTATTGATCAGCACAATTGGAATTGCGGCAGCCCAGCCTTTTTTATTGAACGCCTGGACAAAAGTTGCTGCTAACTGGTTTGGAATCAAAGAACGGGCTACAGCAGTGGGTCTGGTGATTCTGGCCAACCTGGTCGGAACAGCACTTGGGATGGCGCTCACCCCGATTTTGATTGAGAATGTTACCATACCTCAAATTCAGTTACTTTACGGGGTGGCAGCGGCGGTGTCTGCTTTGTTATTCTTAATATTTGCAAGAGAAAAACCGCCAACATCGCCATGCTCTCCAGAGGAGGAAACCCGGTCTTTGATGCTTGCTGGACTCAAGCATATGTTGAAGGTTAAGGGTTTCTGGCTGTACGTGATCATCTGGTTCATTGGCATGGGTATCTTTAACGGTATTACTACCTGGGTGGAGAATATTATCCGCCCACGCGGGTTCTCAGCCATGGATGCTGGAACTATGGGAGCCATGATGATCCTCGGCGGATTAATAGGAGCAGTTATCATCCCGGCTATTTCCGATCGGACCGGCAAGCGTATCCCTTTCCTGCGGGTGGGAATGGTTTGTGCCATTCCGGGATTAGTTGGTATGACGTTTGCCCAGAATTCCATTCTATTATTCGTGTCCGCCTTCCTTTTTGGTTTCTTCCTCATCAGCACTAGCCCGGTTGGTATGCAGTACACAGCAGAAGTAACCTACCCGACCCCTGAAGGTACCTCCAACGGGTTGATTCAATTATTTGGGCAGGCATCGGTTGTCTTTGTGTATCTCATGGAAGCGCTGAAGAGATCGAATGGTGATTTTATGCCAGCGATGCTCGTCAGCCTTGCTCTGCTTGTGATCAGCACGCTTGTCACATTCCTGATGAAGGAAGTAAAACGATAACTCGTTTCATTAACGAAAGCCAACAAAGACCATCTAACAACATCTTATTAGGTTGTCCCGCATTATCATTTTTTTGATAAAATTGATATTCAGTAATCCATAGTCTACGAGATATTACGGATACTAGAAATCTTGTATCCGTGGGAGGCAATATGATTTCTTGGTTCAAAAGTCGCCCCTGGAAATGGTTCATTTCACTTTTCATCGCTGTCATCATTGGATGGAATGGCATTACTACAGTCTATGCCCAGGATCAGAATGCTAACACAGTGTTCATCTACTTCTTTTGGGGCGATGGCTGTCCACATTGCGCGGCGGAAAAACCTTATCTTGAAGAACTTGCAAAAAGCAACTCCAGAATTGAGATACGTGATTATGAGATCTGGAATGATGAAGATAACCGGGACTTGTTCTATGATATGGCTAAAACCTATGGGTTCGAGCCAACGGGAGTCCCCACAACATTTATCGGTCGGAACTATTTTGTCGGCTTTAATGATGTGATCCAGGGGCAGATACAGGCGGCAGTAAACAATTGTCTGGCTTCTGAATGCCCGGATGCGGGGGCTGGGATCATTGGCGAAAACAGTAATCCCAATATGCAGCCGGTTGATAACCCACCTGCACCCGTTGATCCGAATGCCAGTTATATTGATCTCCCGCTAATCGGGCGGATCGACCTAAATACGCAATCATTGACGATCAGCACTCTGCTGATCTCGTTTGTGGACGGTTTCAACCCATGTTCATTGTGGGTGCTTTCCATGTTGATGGCACTGGTCATCCATACCGGCTCACGCAAGAAAATATTAATCATCGGGATTATCTTCCTGACGGTCACTGCGTCTATTTACGCGTTGTTTATTGCCGGTATTTTCAGTGTGCTGAAGGTAATCAGCTTCGTAGGCTGGATCCAGGTAGTTGTAGCTTTGGTGGCCTTTGTATTTGCCATCGTAAACATCAAGGATTATTTCTGGTATAAAGAAGGCGTTTCCTTTACCATCTCTGAAAAAAATAAGGGCAACCTGGTCCAGAAAATGCGCAATGTGCTGGCTAAATCTGATAACTTTTGGAGCCTGGTTGGAGCCACAGTTGTGCTGGCTGCCGGGGTATCACTGGTGGAGTTCTCCTGCACCGCCGGTTTCCCGGTGTTGTGGTCCAACCTCCTCAATGCCCATAATGTCTCCATGAGCACCTTCGTTTTATTGCTGGTCTTATATATGGTGATCTACCAGTTGGATGAAATCGCTATCTTCTCTACCGTGGTGGTCACCTTAAAAGCCAGCCGGCTGGAAGAGAAACAGGGGCGTATTTTGAAGTTGATCGGTGGTTCGTTGATGTTGACTCTGGCCATTGTAATGTTAATCGACCCGAGGATCATGAACAACCTTACCAGTTCGTTGTTGGTTTTTGGAGCTGCCTTTGCGTTTGCTGGTTTGATCCTGCTATTGCACCGTGCCATTCTGCCAAAGTTTGGCATTCAAATTGGGACGAAAGATAACAGCAGACGTAATAAGAGGAAAAGATAGGATGGCTAAACTTCTAAGCGAATAAATTCAGTGAGGGGTATTGATGGATACAGTTTTGCTAGGTGTCTACGGTAGCATCATCTATGGCAATGTAAGCGGAACAGCCGAGTAATGGCCCTGGCAAAAGCACTCATTACATAAATACACCAATCCCGGGTAAAACCGGGATTTCCATCATTCTACTCTCGCTGTGATGTAATAGAAAATTGGTTCTTCTCCGGGGAAGATGATCAACCGCGAATGGAAGTATTCTTCCATATCGTTTTTCACCTGAGCCTTCTGCCACTCCCCTAAAATAATCACCTCAACACGGTTAGGGAAAAAACGTGGGCGATTGTTGGTCCTGTAAATCACCTCAGTCTTTCCCTGTTCATTCATGAGGATAAATCCCAACCGATCATATTCCTGTGGAGAATACGCGACCCAGTGGGAGCCAGGTTCTCCCTGGCCAGCGGGATAGAAACGTGGATAGTAAGCTTTCCCGTATATCATCTCCACTTGTGGGTCCGCTAAAATTTGGTTGGCTAGTGATAATATTTCCGGATCCGTCACGAGCAAAAGCGGATTATCAGGATTGCTGTGCTTATTTCTCCATGAAAAGAATTGCTCAGTCAGTGGAATGGAACTACCCAGAGCCAGAAAGGCAATTGCCAGAACGATAACGGGTTTCCACGCTTGAAGCGTGGATGAATTACCATGAGTGGACTCTTTTTTGATTTCATCAATGGATTTACCAGGCTTAACCAGCGCGGCTGCTACAAACAGCACTCCAGCAGCTAATAACATATACCCCATCCAATCTATTGGTAGGTTGTATCTACCGCCGGAATTACGGGCCAGGCTGTTGCTGAGATTGTATCCTACGAATAGTATGACGGGCACGGAAGCAGACAGCCAATTCTTTCGGGCCAGCCCGATAAAACCCAAACCGATTACTCCAAGCATAATGACCAGCAGGATGATTTCCAGAGAAGACAAGGCGATACGCTCTGTGGTCCATAGGTTTGTGCCGCTGAAGAGCAGATCAAGATCATTTCCTCGCAAAGTAGGAGGAGTTACCAGTAGTGTGCAAATCACATTGCGGAAGAAGTGGTTGCTAACGAATTTTGCCACAAACCCGGGATTTTGAAGGGTGGCATGGAGAATGGATTGTCCTGAGGAGGCACCGCTGGATTCATCACCTATTGTTGTGTCAGCTTCCTGGTAGCGATCAATTACCATGCCTATCTGCCGGTTGTCATCGAACATGAATTGCCCGGTGATGGTGTAATTGCGTGCAATCCATGGTGACAGGGTGATAAATAGGGCAGCTACCATCAGCCCGGTGGTTTTTAATGATACTTTCCATGATCTATATTTTAGAAACCCGATGAAAACAAGAAAAGGGAGCAGAAGAATGGATTGAGTGCGGATCAGCATCATGGTGCCCAGCAGGCCACCCACCAGGAATGGGTAAGCCAACCGCCATCCATCCGCCTTGACCCAGCGGATCACACTCCATGTCAGTATCAAGAACATCAGCATTGCCGGCAGGTCAGAAAGGATCAGCTTGGAATTGGAGACCTGGATGTAACTGGTGGAGTTAATGGCGGTGTACTCCCGGAGAATACCAAGAAGCCCCATAACCAGACCCAGCGGATGTCCATACAGTTCCTTGCCCACCAGGAACAACATGACCGGGATCAAAGCCAGCACCAGGGTTTGAAGGGAAATGACATCCGTGTAACTACCCTGGGCAATAGCGAAAATATACGTCAATTCGGTCATGAAAAGTGGACGCGGAACCACACTCCAGCCAAACAGTCCATCGCCGTTTAACACACTTTCCGCTGAAAGGCTGTAATATAAAGCATCTGAATAAGGATAGACTTCGCTATTTGGCGGGCGGATGCGGGGAGCAGTATAAGCTGTTTGTAATGGCAGAGACATCCATGAAAAGTATGCGCCAAGGAATAGGGCTAATGGTATAACCCAATTCAATATCTGACGGAAGCGCCTGGTGGAAAAATTCTGCTGCAACCAAAGTAACCCGACCCCGGCCAGGATACCTCCGACAATCTGCCAGGTCAGCAAAGGGGTGCCGGCTGTGCGCCAACTAACGGGATCAGGTATTATTCCCAAGCCGGTAATCATGGAAAAGAGCATCATTATCATTAAGCAAAGTATCGCGATGGCAGCGAACCGGAAAGGTCTAGTCCGCAATAAATTTCCAGACATATTTACATCCCGATGGAGAAGGATCAGCGCTGCGAGCAACTCAACTGATATGAATAGCGCGAGGGGAATTAACAGGTAGAAACGTTCGTAAAAAGGTAACTGACTGGGTGAAAGAGCGCTGCCAGGCACGCTAGCCAGGATAAACAAGGCAGCGCTTGAAAAAATCAAGATTGGGACAATAATCTGGTAAGCTTTACCGAAGGAAAGCTTGTTGATGAAATGGCTGAAAGGCGAATGGAACTTTGGAGTGAGCAGCAGGAGGGATAAGCCTGCAAGCGTGAATAGGAAAACAAATAACAGAATCCAAATGGTGGAGAGCTTATTTCCTTCAGCGATTCTAAACCCCAACAGGGATAAGCCGGTCCCCAGAAATTGAACGCAGAAAAGAAGATTTAATAGGATGGTAATTGAACGGTTTTCTTGCTGAGAGAGGGTAGTGTTCATGGAATAAATTTGTAAGTCCCTAGTGTTCTTTATTATACAGGAAACAACTTAGAGTATACATGTGAATGCCCGTTGCATATATTCACCGCCAAATGTTATGCTGTTTTCCAGCGCTTATCTTTTATAATTGTATACATCCAATTAGACCTGACCGTTTATGCAGATCACCAACCTTAATTTCTACCTATTTTTCTTGATCGTATTGTGCCTTTACTGGATTGTTCCACGCAGGCGCTGGCAGAATCTGGTTCTACTTGTCTCGGGTTTACTCTTCTATCTATGGATCAGCCCGGTTGGTGTCCTAATCTTGACCCTGACCACCTTCATCGAGTTCCAACTGGCGAAGCGGATGATGTCTGCCCCAAAGGATAAGAGGCATTTCTGGGCAGCCTTGTGCCTCAATATCCTTGTTTTATTCTTATTTAAGTATTTCAACTTTTTTACTCCGGCGGTTGAGACCGCCCTGGCAAGTCTGGGATTAAGAGTGGACTCCGGAGTGATTCAACTGGCATTACCCATCGGTTTGTCCTTCTATACATTACGACGCATCAGTTACCTGGTGGATATTCACAAGCGTACGCTCACTCCTTCTGCCAATTTTCCGGAATATTTGCTGTATATTTCTTTCTTTCCCCAACTTGTTTCCGGTCCAATAGATCGGGCTTCCGCGCTCCTGCCGCAACTTCAGCAGGACAGGATGTGGAAATTTGAACACTTCGACAGCGCCTGGCCGCTTATCGTAAGCGGTTTGTTCAAAAAGATCGTCATTGCTGATAACCTGACCATATTGGTGGACAAAGTCTTCATGCTGCTCGAACCAACAGGATCCCAACTGGTCATTGCCACAGTTGCCTTTAGCATCCAGGTACTGGCGGACTTCTCTGCCTATACGGACCTGTCCAGGGGATTAGCGCATCTTTTAGGTATTCAAACCTCGCGTAATTTCAACAATCCTTTCCTGGCAATTTCCCCCGGTGATTTCTGGAACCGTTGGCATATCACCTTATCGGAGTGGCTGCGTGATTATATTTTCTTTCCACTACGCCGCGCCTGGCTGCGCAAATCGCGGGGGCGGAACACACTGGCCGCCATCGTCCTACCGCCCCTGGCAGCCATGCTTGTAAGCGGGGTATGGCATGGTGCAGGCTGGAATTACATCCTCTGGGGAGCGTTTCATGGACTGATGCTGGCTGTCTACCAGCTGATACCAAGTAAGAAAGGACTAAAAGGTTTCTGGCACAAGCTACCTGGCTGGCTGATTTTTACCCCTTTGATCCAGTTTAGCTGGATGCTCTTTCGCTCGCCATCCATCGCCTGGCTGGGAAACATCCTTATGCATTCGCCCTTAATTGGCTCCGCGGATGACCTTTCCGTCACACTGGTCCTCCTTACGCTGGTCATCTTTTATGGGTTGGTTTATTTAGTAAAATTCTTGCTGGATACTTATTTTCAAAATCGACCAATTATTCAATCCGTTTCTTATAGCATCGCAGCTCTACTGATAGTAATTTTCCTCAGCGAGGCTGCCCGGGATTTTATCTATGGACAGTTCTAACCGGACAGATCATCCCTTTACTCGCTTCCTTCTGTTTTTCATAACAGGGTTGGTTCTCCTCTCCCTGTTGGTGCTGGCCAAACGAGACTGGGAATATCCATTATCCGGGCATCCAACATTTGAAAGGGGAGTGCGCCGAAATTACTTGAATGACATGAATAATCTTCGGCCTGAATTGGTCCTCTTAGGCGATTCCACTCTCAATTGGGGAGTGGATGATAAGGTCGTCTCTGCTGCGACAGGCATGAAATTGCATAAGATAGGTATTCAGGGTTCGGCTTCTGCGTTGTGGTATTTGCTCATCAAGAACAGCATAGCCCAGGCGGACTTTAAACCGGAGGTGGTAGCCATATTCTTCCGGGATACCATGCTGACCGACCCGGCCTACCGTGTTTATGGTGAATATTTTCTCAAAATTGACGAATATGGCAATGATGCAGATGAGACATTGATCTCAAAAGCTTATAATATTCCGCGCTCCCTCCCGGATCGTTTTTTGATGCGCTTTCTTCCAGTATATGCGGAACGCTCTACCATACAGGGCTGGATCAATGGTTGGCTGCAGCCATTATTGACTCAGCCTGTAAATGGTTGTGACTATGTTTGCGTAGAGTATGCCAAGGCCAGGGTGTTCAATTTTGTGCGCTTGAACCCAGCAGTATACAGCTGGGATGTGATTTCCACTGAATCCCAGCTGTATACCGCGGATAAATTGCTCTTTGATCAGCAATTTAAAGATTCGTTCCTGCCAGATATCATCCGCCTGTGTAAGCGCAATGGCATTAAACTAGTCCTGGTGCGCCTTGGCACCAACCGATTTTCCAGCCGTGCGGATGAGCCCTTCCTTCTACGGCGATACCTTGTACGTTTGGAGGAAACGGTGAAAGCTGCCGGGGTGGCATACATGGACTGGGATTATGAAAATGGCATCTCGGCTTCCGATTTTCGGGATTCTGTGCACATGAATGCAGGCGGACGGGAAATTTTCACAAAAGTATTTGTCAAAGACTTAATAGCACTGCTGGAAACAAAGTAAACCTGGCTAACCCCTGCGCATAGCTATTATCAATTCAATTGGCCGGAAAATTTGGAATCCTTGACATTAACAACCCTCAAGGGTAAAATCTAACCACCCTTGAAGAAGGGGCCTGTAGCGCAGTTGGGAGCGCGCTTCAATCGCACTGAAGAGGTCGAGGGTTCGAATCCCTCCAGGTCCACTGAAGTGCGCGAAATTAAATTGGGCCCATAGCGCAGCTGGGAGCGCGTCTCAATGGCATTGAGAAGGCCGAGAGTTCGAATCTCTCTGGGTCCACTGAAAAGCCATGACAGGAGTAGTACGTCATCCGGCAGAGAATCAAGAGTCAGGTGAAATCTTGATGAGTGTCACGGAACACAATAAGACGGAACTCGCCTGTTGCTCGTCAGAGCAGCTGAACCGGTGAATAGTTAGCCGGTTCCGGGAAAGCCCGTTACAGCAACCTGAGCGGTCCGCGTAAGCGGGCAAAAAGGGTGGTACCGCGGATTATCTCCGTCCCTGAGTGGGCGGGGATTTTTTGTTAATTCCGCTGAACAGGATACCACGCAGAGAAAGACCAGCTGGCAGTGATCTGCCAGACCATAGGAGAAGAATGACAGAGTTGAACGAAACGAATTTCTACAATCCTTCCGAAATCGAAACGCGCTGGCAGAAAAAATGGGATGAAGATGGGCTGTATCACTCGGATATTGACCCACACCGGAAAAAGTATTATGCACTCACCATGCTGCCATACCCCTCCGGCGATCTGCATATTGGGCACTGGTACGCAATGATGCCTCCTGATGCCCGGGCGCGTTTCAAACGGATGCAAGGTTTCAATGTATTGTTTCCCATGGGCTTTGATGCCTTCGGCCTACCCGCTGAAAATGCTGCCATCAAGAACAATATCCACCCTAAAACCTGGACCTATGCAAACATAGACAAAATGCGCACCCAGTTCAAGACCATGGGAGCTATGTTTGATTGGCGTCGGGAAGCGGTCAGCGCTGACCCTGAGTATTACAAGTGGACGCAATGGTTCTTTCTGCAGTTCTTCAAGAACGACCTGGCTTACCGCAAGATGTCTCCGGTGGATTGGTGCCCGAACTGCAATACCACCCTGGCTCGCGAACAGGTATGGGGCGATGATCGTCATTGCGAACGCTGTGGCACACCTGTCATTAAAAAGAATCTGGAGCAGTGGTTTTTTCGCACCACCCGTTTTGCGGACGAGCTAATGGATTTCTCCAAGATCGACTGGCCTGAACGAGTGCGTGTGTTGGAGACAAACTGGATTGGCAAATCCGAAGGCGCGTTGGTGAAGTTTAAGACCCAGTCAGGTGATGAAATTGAAGTGTTCACCACCCGGCCAGACACCCTGTGGGGTGTGACTTTTATGGTGCTGGCTCCGGAACATCCGCTGGTGAAAAAACTCACCACCTCCGGACAGCGTACCCAACTGAACGAATACATTCAGCAGGCGCTGCGTCAAACAGACATACAGCGGGAGGCAACGGATAAAGAGAAGACAGGAGTATTCACCGGCGGCTATGCCATCAACCCTGTGAATGGAGCCAAAATCCCTGTGTGGATCGCTGATTATGTGCTGATGACATATGGCACTGGTGCCATTATGGGCGTGCCAGCCCATGACCAACGCGACTTCGATTTTGCCCGCAAATTTGAGCTGGAGATTAAAGTTGTGATCCAGCCTGATGGAATTGCGCCTATTAAGAGCGATGAAATGGAAACATCCTTTCCTGCTTATGGCGTGATGGTTAATTCCGGGAAATTGACCGGCACAAAAGCTGACCAAGCATTTAAGCGGGCTATCCAGTTTGTGGAACAGCTGGGGGTTGGAAAAGCCTCCACGAATTACCGCTTGCGCGACTGGCTGATTTCGCGACAGCGTTACTGGGGTGCGCCCATCCCCATTATATATTGCGAACAATGTGGCGCTGTTCCTGAGGTTGAAAGCCAACTGCCCATCCTGCTGCCGGATGACGTGGAATGGAAACCAACCGGTGAAAGCCCGCTGAAGCTGCACCCAACCTGGAAAAATACCATCTGCCCGCAGTGCGGTGGTTTGGCGGAACGGGAAACCGATACCATGGATACCTTCATGTGCAGTTCCTGGTATCACCTGCGTTATCTATCCCCTCATTTTTCTGAAGGGCCGTTCGACCCCCAGGAGTATGCTTACTGGATGCCGGTAGATATCTATACGGGTGGGATCGAACATGCGAACATGCATCTCATCTACACCCGCTTCTTCCATAAAGCCCTGCATTCGATTGGAGTGGTACCGGATACCGAGCCTATGCTGGTGCTGCGCAATCAGGGTATGGTACTGGGTGAAGACTCAGAAAAAATGAGCAAGAGCCGCGGCAATGTAGTTGCGCCGGATAAGTTGGTAAACCAATATGGCGCGGATACTGTTCGCGCGTATCTGATGTTCTTTGCCCGCTGGGATCAGGGTGGTCCCTGGTCCAGCACTGGTATTGAAGGCACTGCCCGCTGGATAAGGCGCATTTGGGCGCTTTATAATGATCCTGCCCCGCGCGGAAACCCTTCCACGGACCTGGTTCGTAATCTACGACGAAAGCTGCATCAAACCCTGGCCAGCGTGACGCGCGATTTTGAATTGTTGGAATTCAACACGATCATTTCCAGCCTGATGGAACTGATGAATGAATTGACGAAAGCCAAACAATCCGGTGCTGCTTATACCCCTGAATGGAAGGAAGCCTTGAAGATCTATGCCTTGATGCTGGCTCCAGTTGCCCCATATATGGCTGAAGAACTGTGGCAAAAAATGGGCAGGGCGTATTCTATCCACCACCAAACCTGGCCAACCGTCGATGCTTTAGCGGCAGCTGAAGAAGAGATAACCCTCATCGTCCAAATTAATGGCAAACTGCGCGACCGGATAACAGTTCCTGCGGGCATTTCGGATGAGGATGCGAAGAAAGAAGCCCTTGCCAGTGAGGTAGTACGCAAGGCTTTGGAGGGTAGACAGCCGCGTCAGGTGATCGTGGTGCCAGAGCGGTTGGTGAATATAGTTGTGTAAGTTTCACAACTCTTTATTGCTATAATGATAAAAAGCCTTCCCGGGAGGTCTTATGAAAACGAAAAGAATCCGCATCGCTCTTTGTGTCTTCATGCTGATCGCTGTGCTGACCTTTGGAATATCGAAAGTGCAGGCGGACATGGCACCGCCAGCTCAGCCCACGGGAGCAAATGTCATCCCTGGCGAAGAACGCACCCAGGTGCGCATGGTTGCCGAAGAGGTGATCATCGAGGTGCAGCCAGATCTACTGCCTGCGGAAAGTAATGAATGGGGGGTGCAAGATTGGGCGAAGGTAACCGCCAGTTTTGATATGTATAATACCGGAACATTAACCGAGAAAATGGATGCGCGCTTCCCTTTAATGAATCCTTCCGGTTTTGGGGATGGTTATGGAAATCAGCCGGAGGTGAAAGATTTTAAAGTAGTTGTAGAAGACCAAACCGTTCACCATACGATCCTCACCACCGATAATCCATCCGGCTTTGATGAGACGCCAATCAAATGGGCGACCTTCCCGGTTACCTTCAAAGCCCTCCAAAATGTGCACATCACTGTCACATACAGTGTAAAGGCCACTGGTTACCCCCCATTTGCAGAGTTCGGTTATATCCTCGAGACCGGTGCGGGTTGGAAAGACACCATTGGCAAAGGAAAAATTATCATTCGCTTGCCGTATGATGTGAGCGCGCAGAATTTCCTGGTCGAGAATGACGATAAGCCATATATATTTTCAGGCAATGATGCAGTCTACACTTTCTCCGATCTGGAACCTGACCAGGCTTCCAACATTCATGTTTCATTGCTCGAACCTGTGATCTGGTCACAGGTGCTGGATGGTCGCCAACGGGTGGAAGCCAACCCGTCTGATGCGCAAGCTTGGGCTGCTCTGGCGGAAGGGTTACGCCTATCGATCACCCAACCCAAAGGATGGCTGCGGGAAGATAATGGTGGCATCGAACTTTACAGTGAGTGTCTGGCTGCCTATGAGAAAGTCAATCAACTGGACCCTGCTGGCTTTGACGGCCATTTTGGGCTGGGCAGGCTTATCTGGTCCTATATGTCATTTAGAACCGATATAGATAAGCAGATTATTCAAAATATGTTGGTGGAGTATGCTACCGCCTATTCCATCGACCCGAACAATGAGGAGCTGGTCACTGAGCTTGGCTGGATCTCCAGTTCCTTCCCGGATTGGATAATTGGGGATGAAGCAGGTTTTACATTCCCGACCGTCTCGGATGAAGCCATCCTTGAAAATAAAAAACCAGCATTAGTACTGAACCAGCCAACCGCTGCAGAAAAAGCAACAGAAGTGCCTGTAATCCCGACCAGGATCATCACTGAGGGCGTGATCGCTGAAAAGAGAGGATCAGGTTTCAGCTGCTGTTCGTCCATCGCCTTACCGCTGGCAGGTGTGATTGGTGTTGGATTTTTACATTTCAGAAGGAAAAAGGAGTATTAGCATGCGTTTTAGCGAATTGAACTGGATGGATGTGGAAGAATACTTAAAAAGCGAGAACCGCATAATGGTAGTGCTGGGGGCGAGTGAGCAGCATGGCTATCTGAGCCTTCAAACCGACACCAGAATTCCCCTCGCGCTGGCGGATGCAGCCTCCACCCGCACGGGAGTATTAATCGCACCCGAACTCACCATAGGTGTCTCTCCATACTTCCTCAGCTATCCGGGCACCATCAGCGTTCGCAGCGAAGTCTATATCCAGTTTGTTGCAGATATCCTTAGATCGCTGTACCAATATGGGTTTAAGCGAATCCTGATCTTAAATGGCCACGGAGGTAACAGCATTTGCTCCACCAAACTGGTTGAATTACAAAATGAACTACCGGGGTTGCAGCTCAGCTGGTATTCCTGGTGGGAATCTAAAAGCGTGGCAGCCCTGGCGAAAAAAATATGAGCTGGCTCCTGAGCATGCCAGTTGGATGGAAGCCTTCTCATTCACCCGTGTGGTTGAGCTTCCGCAGGGAGTGAAACCAGGCGTTTCATACACCGGTGTTCTTTCCGCAGAAGAGACCCGACGCAAGTATGGCGATGGCGTTTTTGGCGGGAATTACCAGGTGGATGAAGCGATTATGCAGGAATTATTCGATACCTGCCTGTTGGATGTGTTGAATTTGCTTCAATTTGAACGTTAATAATTACACTACCAAGCTGAAATGACGTTGTTGATACAACCTGTTGGAGAATCCGGCAGGTTATTAACCATCCAATCACCAATATTAAATAAAAATGATGATTGGATATGAATAATGCGTGCAATGCTATATCTATGACAAAGTCAAACAGATCACCGGTGGCTTCTGTTATCTGACCATGTGATACTGACGCAATGATTTGTGCATTTTGGTTGTTTTGTAATGGTGGGAATTATTGGGTTATTTGTATTACGGGTTCAGTATGACAGTGGTTTGTCGCATTTGTCGCATATGTATTGACTATTAGTCAAGATATTGCTAAACTATTGTTATGCAAATGTTTGCATAACAATAGAATAATAATCGGAAGTATCCACTGAGAAAAGCTGAAGAAATACATTTATCTTGAGGTGCTTACAGATGGGTATTATCGCTGATAAAATTGCTATAACCCGCCATCGTTTATCATATTTCCCTGAAGTTGTAGTATTAATCAGCTTTTCCCTTCTTTTCTTATTCTTTAGTTTTTTTGCTCCCCATTTTCTGACAGCCTTATCTATTGGTAATATTCTCACCTTTGGTAGCATCACGGGAATTATTGTAATCGGGGTAGGAATATTAATGATTTCTGGCGAATTTGACCTCTCTGTAGGGTCAAATTTTGCTTTATCCAGTTATGTGCTCGCTTTAAGCATTAATGGAGGTATCCCTGTTATTCCTGCCATTTTTATGGCTATTATTGTGAGCACTTTTTTGGGTTTTGTGAATGGATGGATCGTTACGCGGACAAGTATCCCTTCATTTATTGCAACCCTAGGCACCATGCTTGCCTATCGAGGTATTGTCCGGGCGGTGGGCGGAGGAAACTTCGCATCTTACAAAGGTGAAGATATTCCCTTATTTAAAATCCTAAATGGAGATTTTATATTACTAAATTCCTGGTTTCAGGTTCAGGCTTTCAGGACATCTATGATCTGGTTTGCATTACTCGCTGTTATTTTCATCATTATACTAATGCGTACCCGATTTGGAAATTGGGTCTTTGCTGTGGGAGGATTATCCGCTGCTGCCAGGGCGCAGGGTGTAAATGTCAATTATGTGAAAGTCATGTGCTTCACGATCACAGGTTTCCTGGTAGCAATTGCCAGTGTCCTCCAGTTTTCACATCGTTTAAGTGTGGATCCACTCCGTGGAGATGGAATTGAGATGATTGCTGTTGCTGCTTCTGCCATAGGCGGCATCCGCCTTACCGGCGGATTCGGAACCATCACAGGAGCCATACTTGGTGTATTTCTCTTGCAAATGCTGGATCAAGGATTGGTATTAATGGGGATACCCATCCAGGTTTTTCAAGCCTGTATCGGTTTGATCATAATCATATCGGTTATCAGCAATACTTACCTTGGTAGGAGTAGCTGATTTGAAAAGGAAATAACAAAACCATGAGTTTGGATAGCAAGGAGGTGGTCAAATACAGATATTGGTTGGGGTTACAAGAATAGATGTTAACTTATTGTAGACACATCTGAGAGTTTCACTAATAATTGTAGGAGGAAGAAACATGAAAAAGATAAACATGCTTTTTGCTATGCTTATTGTGGTTTCATTGTTACTGGCTGCTTGCCAACCTGCAGCAGCTCCTGCACCTGCAGAGCCTGCTGCTCCGGCTGAGCCCGCTGCTCCTGCATCTGCGGAGCCTGCTGCTCCGGCTGCTCCAGCTGAGCCAGCTGCTCCTGCTGTAGCTGTAGAGGCACCATTAAAATTCATCATGGTTCAACATGCCCTCTGTGCCTGGGATTCATTCTGGTGCACAGTGGAAGATGGTATAAAAACCGCTGCAAAACAAATGGGCGCTGAAGTAACCATTCTCGGGCCAGATAAATTCGACCTTGAGAAAACAGCGGCTTTGATCGACCAGGCAGTGGCAGCGCAACCTGATGGCATCGGATTGACAGTGACGGATGCTGTTTTGTTTAAAGAGCCGATCATGAAAGCTCTTGCAGCCGGCATCCCCGTCATTGCCTATAATGCCGGGAAAGGTCCGATTGAAGATGGTATTCCATACATGACTTTCCTGGGAATGGATGAAGGTCAGGGTGGATATCAGAGTGGTTTGCGTATGGCTGCGGCAGGTGCTACCCGTGGTGTGTGTATCAATCACCAAGTAGGACATGCCGGTTTGGACGCTCGCTGCAAGGGATTTGTGTCAGCATTTGCAGAAAAAGGGTTGACTGCGGAGGTGCTGGGAGTAAAAGGTGAAGATGCCGCACAGGCACAGACTACAATCAGCGATTTCTATACTGCTAATCCAGACATTGATGCCTTCCTAACCCTGGGTCCATCGAGCGCTAATCCCTTCTACGCGTTTGTTGAAGCAAGTAATCCAGCAAATTTCAAGCACATTACTTTTGATACAAGCCCTGAAATTGACGCAAAGGTCAAAGATGGGACAACCATGGCTGCTATTGATCAACAACCCTTCCTGCAGGGTTATGGTGCGGTGATGTATCTCTCCCTGAATAAGAAATATGGCATTACCCCCGCCCTGCCTGTTACTGCAACCGGACCTGGCTTTATTACCGCTGATATGCTTGGTAAGGCGACACAACCAGACAAACCCGTCAAATTGATCATGGTGCAACATGCCATGTGTGCTTACGACCCATATTGGTGTGTGGTTGAAAAAGGAATGGTTGAAGCGGCTGCCCAAATGGGAGTTGAAGTCACCATTCTTGGACCGGATAAATTTGATCTTGAAAAGACCGCTGCGCTCATTGACCAGGCTGTGGCTGCACAACCGGATGGCATTGGTCTGGTAGTCACCGATAATGTTCTTTTCAAAGCGCCAATCATGAAAGCCATTGATGCTGGAATCCCTGTAGTCACCTACGACACTGGCCTTGGCCCGGAAAAAGATGGTATCCCCTATCTTACGTTCTGGGGTTCTGAAGACTATGTCCAGGGTTATTATGGTGGCTTGCGAATGGTTGAAAATGGCGCAACAAAAGGCGTTTGTATCAACCACCAGGTGGGTCACTCCGGACTCGATGCCCGCTGCAAAGGTATGGTGGATGCTTTTGGTGAAAAAGGTGTTAGCGCTGAAGTATTGGGTGTAAAGGGTGAAGATGCTGCTCAAGTCCAAACCACCATCAGCGATTACTTCACTGCAAATCCTGATGTGAATGGTTATCTAACTCTTGGCCCCAGTGGGTCAGAACCTTTTTATGCGTTCGTTGAAGCCTCCGGTCTGAAAGCTGGCGATTTTGTTCATGCTTCCTTTGACATTAGCGCTTCTGGCGTGAAAGCTATCAAAGAGGGTGTGACCAATTTCGTCATGGATGCTCAACCATATCTGATCGGTTATGGGACCGTTATGAATCTGGTTCTCTTCAACCGGTACAATATAACCCCAGCCACTGGCATTTCAGCAACCGGCCCAGGTTTTGTTGACAAGACCAATGTAGAAATAGTTGAAAAATTAGCAGGAACGTACCGCTAATCCCAGCTTTATTTGGCCGGGTGGGAAAATTCCATCCACCCGGTCATTTACAATATGACATAAATATAGGTGAAAATCAGATGAGAGCACCTGACTCCTGGGTATTAAAAATCAGGCGAATGTTTTCTGAGTCAACAGTAGCTGGCCCACTTGCGGTCCTGATCGTTATTATTATTTTATTATCTTTGTTTGTCCCCAAATTTCTTAGCTTTCGATCCATAACCGGGATCATTAATGCTGCAACGCTCACCGGCGCAATTGCAATTGGAATCGCATTCCTAATGATCTCAGGCGAATTCGACCTCTCTGTTGGAACCATTATGGCAGTAGGCGGCTATTTATTTGGGGGATTGGCTATGGCAGGAGAACCTTTTTTGGGTTTTGCCTTGGCTTTAATTGTTCCAACATTGTTAGGTGTAGTGAATGGTGTGATCCTGGTGTGGACTGAGATCCCATCCTTTATAGTAACCCTGGGAACAAAATACTTTTATCGAGGTATGCTTTGGGTGGTCACAGCGGGAACCATGTTGCAAACTGTGGACAGGCAACCCATCTATAACATCTTTAATGGACGACTTGATTTGTTAAATAATATCTTTTCTGAAGCAAATTTTCGCAATTCGTTGATCTGGCTTATTCTCCTGGTAATCATTTTTCAAGTTATTCTTGCCCGAACAAAATTTGGGAATCATGTCTTTGCAGTTGGCAGCAATGCCGGAGCCGCTTTGGGGCAGGGGGTGAAAGTTAAAAGGGTAAAAATATACAGCTTTGCCATTTCGGGATTAATGGCAGGGGTAACGGGTATCCTCTTATTTAGCCAGTATTACACCATGCGGGTTGCATCGGGGGATGGAATGGAGCTTTCGGCTATCGCTGCGGCTGTTGTGGGAGGAACTTTGATAACGGGTGGCGCAGGAAGTATTTGGGGAGCCCTGGTAGGAGCGCTTGTCATCAGCACGCTGCGGACCGGGGTGGTCCTCATGAATATCCCATTTATTCCGGCTGACAATTTTGAAGCGATTGTTGGCGTAACGATCGTTCTCGCAGCCATTCTTAACACTTATTTACGCAACAGAAAATAGATACTTCAGGGATTGTCTGGATTATGGATATGGAGAGATACAACATGGTAGAGAATAAGATTGAGCAAAGGCGCAATTCATTGGTATGGATGGAAAATATTAGCAAGAAATTTGGTACGATTACCGCCTTACAGGGAGTCAACTTTGGGGTGAAAAAAGGTGAGGTTCGTGCCCTTGTGGGGGATAACGGTGCAGGGAAATCCACTTTGATCAAAGTGCTGATGGGTGTGCATAAACCTACCACCGGCCAGATCTACTTTAATGGCAACCCTGTTTCAATTAATTCGCCCAAGGAAGCCCGCGAGATTGGCATCGAAGCTGTTTATCAGGATCTGGCTTTGGTCAATCTGATGAGTATTTCCAGGAATTTTTTTCTCGGAAGGGAAATGGAGAAAAAAGTTGGGCCTATGGGGTTTTTAGATATTAAGGCAATGGATACCATTTGTCGAAAGTCACTTCATGAAATTGGCATAGAGATCCGATCAGCAGCAGAGCGTGTTGGAAGTCTATCTGGCGGTGAACGCCAATCTATAGCGATTGGGCGGGGTGTATATTTTGGTGCAAAGGTATTAATTTTGGATGAACCCACCTCCGCACTATCCGTCGCTGAAACGCGGAAAGTATTATCATACATTGAAAATGCACGAGAAAGGCAGCTAGCAGTAATATTTATCACTCATAATGTGCATCATGTTTACATGGTAGCAGATAGCTATACGATCATCCGGCAGGGACGTTGTGTAGGCACTTATCTTAAAGGAGAATTGTCTGAAGATGATATCGCTGATCTGATTACTGGTGATCGAGAAGAATAATGTCCATATGTTATTCGCATGAAAAAATGATGGCAGACCCAAAATTAAATTTGACGATAAGTGATATTTCAAAATAATATAACATAAGGGAGATTAATATGGAAAAGATCAAAGTAGGCAACGCACCCTGTTCTTGGGGCACATTGGAATTCGAAGGATTGGAAGTAAATCCTATTGAATACACCCAAATGCTGAATGAACTTGTCGAGACTGGTTACACTGCGACAGAGCTTGGAGATTGGGGTTTCATGCCAACGGAACCAGTAGCACTGCGCAAAGAAATTGAAAGCCGTAATCTGACTATGCTGGGAGCTTATGTGCAATGTGCCTTTAAGAAAGAAGAAGCTCACGCGGCAGGGAGGGAAGAAGTATTAAAGATAGCCCGGCTCCTAAAGGCATCATTTCAGAATAAGCCCTATATTATATTAGCAGATGATAATACATCGGAACCTGACAGAAACTTATATGCAGGTAGAGCTACGAAAGAAATGGGGTTGAATGCAGCTCAATGGAAAGTATTTTCCAAGGGTGTTCAAGAAATCGCCAGGGCAGTAAGAGAAGAGACAGGACTTCCAACAATTTTTCATCATCATAGCGCGGGGTACGTTGAAACCCCCTGGGAAATTGATGCTTTCCTGGAAAATACCGATCCAAGCCTGATAAATTTAGTCTTTGATACCGGTCACTATGTCTTTGGAAGTGGCAAGGATGGTTTAGGATCAGATGGCGACTTATTCCCGGTACTCGAGCGATATGCGGAGCGAATATCGTATGTCCATTTTAAAGACTGCCATCCCGGTATTGCTGCCAAAACGCGTGAAGATAACTGGGATTACCTCAAGGCATTAAAGCATGGATTATTCTGTGAACTGGGAAAAGGTTGTGTTGATTTTAAGGGTGTCGTGGAATGGTTAAACAAACGCAATTACTCAGGATGGGTCCTGGTGGAGCAGGATGTACTGCCGGGAATGGGAGAACCCAAAGAAAGCGCCCGCCGAAATCGTGAGTTCTTAAGGTCAATTGGTTTATAAGCTCCACGGCAATTAATGCGTGGATTTGAGCAGGTAACTACAGCATGACTTACTCTTACAGGGTATCGATAAAAGATATTGCAAAAACAGCTGGGGTTTCCTATTCCACAGTATCGCGAGCGCTTCATGATAGCCCATTGATCAGCCAGGAAGTGCGTGAGCAGATCCAAAAAATAGCTGAATCAATGGGCTACTCCCCCAACGCATTAGCGCAGGGCTTGCAAGCGAAACGGACAAATTCTGTTGGTTTAGTTATTACAACCATATCAGACCCTTTCTTTGCTGATATTGTCAATGGGGTGGAAGAAGAAGCCAAAAAAGCTGGCATCAGTGTCTTCCTGGCAACAACAAGAAATGATCCCGATGAGGAAATTAAAATCATCGAAACATTTAGCCGCAGACGGGTGGATGGTGTTATCGTAGCTTCCTCTAGGATAGATACAGGTTACGCAAATCGATTGGAGCAGATACATATTCCAGTCATCATGGTCAATACCGAATCAGAAGAAGGTAATTTTATCTATTCTGCTTCGGTAAATAATTTCACCGGCGCCTGTCAGGGGGTAAATCATTTAATTGAATTGGGTCATCGGCGCATCGGGTATCTGGGGGTAAGCAACCGTCTGGTTTCAAACAAGCAAAGGTTGGAAGGGTATCTTGACACCCTTAAAAAGAATACCATTGATGTAGACCCAGCATGGATCATCATCAACAAAGAGACTTCACCAGGCGAGCTTTCCCTTGATTTTAAAATCGGGCAAGAACTTGGCAGTGAGATATTGAAAACGGATATAACCGCTGTCTTTTGTTATTGTGACACCATCGCTGCGGGAGTTATGGAAACCTGCCGAAGAAGAGGATTTTCCATCCCTCAACAGATGAGTGTTGTCGGATTTGACGATAATTTTATTTGTGAAATCTTATATCCACCTTTAACCACCATTCACCAACCAGAAAAAGAAATCGGCCAAAAGGCAATGCAAATGATATTAAAATGCCTGGCAGGCGACGATGTGGAAGATATTCTACTGGATCCACATCTGGTTATCCGTGAAAGTACTGCACATCCATACAACCGATCTAATTAATTATTTTCTTATAAGGAGTTTTTATGTCCAAAACGAGACTCAATGTAGGCGTGATCGGAACTGGCATGATCGGGAAAGTCCATGCAGAGAATATTGCATTTCGAGTTCCAGAAGTGAACCTGCGATCCATCGCTGATGTAAACCAACAGGCAGTACTGGACCTGGCTGAGCAGCTGCACGTTTCAAAAGCTTTGACTGACTATCATGAAATCCTGGCTGATCCATCCATTGACGCGGTGGCCATATGTTCTTCCACTGATACTCATGCCCAGATCATCTGTGACGCGGCACGGGCAGGAAAGCATATTTTTTGTGAAAAACCCATCTCTTACGATCTGCAAAAAATTGATGCTGCATTGGCCATAGTGAATGGAACCGGGGTCAAGCTGCAAATTGGGTTTAATCGGCGTTTTGACCCTAATTTTACGCGGGTACGCAAAGCAATAGTTGATGGAGTCATAGGAGAACCTCATCTTATACACATCATCAGCCGCGATCCAGAACCCCCCACACCAGAATATTGTAAAACATCCGGCGGTATTTTTATGGATATGACCATACATGATTTTGATATGGCTCGCTACCTTGTTGGGAAAGAGGTTGTCGAAATATATGCTGGCGGCGGAGTGCGTATTGATCCTGAGATTGGTAAAGTGGGAGATCTTGACACTGTCTTAATGATGCTCAAGTTTGAAGATGGGACCTTGGGAACCATTGATAACAGTGAAAAAGCCACGTATGGATATGATCAACGAGTGGAAGTATTTGGCAGCAAAGGAGCAATTCATATCAATAATAATTATCCCAACGCAGCAATAATTAGTGATGGCACTTCTATACGCCACGACCTGCCACTTTACTTCTTTATCGAAAGATATGCAAACAGTTATATTGCAGAAGTAAGAGCGTTCGCTCAAGCAGTATTACTTGAGAAACCCACATTGGTTTCGGGTTTGGATGGCCGGGTCCCTGTGGTAATGGGTTTAGCTGCCAGGAAGTCAATTGATGAAAACCGGCCGGTAAAACTTTCTGAGGTTGATATTGCGAGGCGCTAGGCTACACCATATCGGACAATTGAATAAGCTTACTCCAAATACCGGTTGGTTTTTTTCAGACTCCTGTCATTAGAGTCTTCCTCTGACTTTCTGGTGTTTCGTTCCATTGCCATTTTCAGTTCTTCAGCATTGATCGCTTGTCATTCCCCGAATGCACTATGGGTGATCTTCAATAAAAAATAATTGAAATGGTTGATATAATTCAACCTGTATCTGGATGTCCTTTGAATAGATTGGATCCGGATGCAACCATAATACAGTTATAAAGAAAAATATAAATACCAGGAGATAATGAATGAGTGGTAATAAAAAAGTAAGGGTAGCGATTATTGGTGTGGGTAACTGTGCATCATCCCTTGTCCAAGGTGTGGAATACTATAAGAATGCCGTGGATACAGACCGGGTCCCAGGGTTAATGCACGTAAACCTGGCTGGTTATCACATCCGCGATATTGAGTGGAGTGCTGCATTTGATGTGGTGGATACCAAGGTTGGGCTTGACCTGGCGGAAGCGATTTATGCTTATCCGAATAACACCTACAAATTCTGCAATGTTCCCAAGACAGGGATTAAAGTGGAGCGCGGTATGACCCATGATGGATTGGGAAAGTACCTCTCCCAAGTGCTAAAGAAAGCCCCCGGCCCGACAGCAGATATCGTCAAGATACTCAAAGATACAGGCACGGATGTGGTAATCAATTATCTACCGGTTGGATCAGAGATGGCGACCAAATGGTATGTTGAGCAGGTTCTGGAAGCGGGAGTAGGGATGGTGAATTGCATCCCGGTATTCATTGCCTCCGCTGGATACTGGAGCAACCGCTTTGCTGAGAAAAACCTACCCATCATTGGTGACGATATCAAAAGCCAGGTGGGCGCAACCATTACTCACCGGGCTCTTGCCTCGCTCTTTGTAGACCGCGGTGTCAAAATAGACCGCACCTATCAGCTCAACTTTGGCGGTAATACCGATTTCCTCAATATGCTCGAACGCGAACGACTGGAATCCAAGAAGATCTCCAAGACTGGAGCTGTCACGAGCATGATTCCTTATCCATTGGATCCAGATAACATCCATGTCGGACCTAGCGATTACGTTCCCTGGCTCACCGACCGAAAATGGGCGTATATTCGTATGGAAGGTACCACCTTTGGGGATGTGCCATTGAATATGGAACTGAAACTTGAAGTATGGGATTCACCCAATTCTGCCGGCGTGGTCATCGATGCTGTCAGGTGTATTAAACTGGCGCTGGATCGCGGTATAGGCGGTCCATTGATCGCTCCCTCCTCATACTTCATGAAGACCCCTCCTGAGCAATTCAAAGATGAAATTGCACTGGAAAAAACTCAGAATTTTATCGAAGGGAAGTAACCCTGTCGGTTGTGATGCAATAGATACCCGCCAGTAAAACTGACGGGTATCTATTACCTGTCCATCATTTGCGCTTTATAATGAGAGAAAACCTGAGGTGAAATATGCTGGCCAATAAGAAAGTGATTTCTGCTGATAAAGCTCCCAAAGCCATAGGGCCATACTCCCACGCCATACAGGCAGGTGATTTCGTCTATACCTCCGGGCAGTTGGGCTTCGATCCGGCAACCGGGGCACTTGTCGAAGGCGGCGTGGAGGCTCAAGCCAGGCAAGCACTGATCAACCTGGGGGCTGTCCTTACCGCAGCCGGCTGTGATTTTTCACAAGTGGTGAAGACCACAGTCTTCTTGAAAGACATAAATGATTTTGCCAGGGTGAATGCGATCTATGGCGAGTTCTTTGCCCAGGAACCGCCTGCCAGATCCGCGGTCCAGGTGGCTGCTTTGCCAAAAGACGGACTCGTGGAGATCGAAGCGGTGGCTTTTTCCAAGGTCGCAGAAAAAGCGTAGAGCAGCGCTGCATCACAACGAATGATTTTAGACGATCTATCTTCCATGAAAAATGTCAGCATTATCATCCCCTGTTTAAATGAAGAGGGGACTATATCTAAAACTCTCTCCGGAATTATTGGACAGAGCTACCCTACTGCCATGATGGAAGTGATTATCGCGGATGGTCTCTCGACTGATGGAACTCGTACGAAAATTTCCAAATTCCAACATTTACACCCGGAATTGCAAATATTCGTCATAGATAATCCAAAGCGTACCATCCCGGCTGGTTTGAACCTGGCCATCCAGGCGGCTACAGGTGAGACCATCATCCGGTTGGATGCTCATTCCATCTCTGCATTGGATTACATTGAAAAATGTGTGGCTGCCCTGGAAGCAAACAAAGGGGATAATGTAGGCGGGGTGTGGGATATCCAACCCGTGAACCAGGGATGGGTGGCGAAGAGTATTGCCAAGGCTGCCGCATCAAAACTGGGGGTGGGCGATGCCAACTACCGTCTGAAGACGGGTTCGGGCCCGGTGGACACCGTTCCATTCGGTGCGTTTCGTAAGGCCACCCTGGATCGCCTGGGTGGCTATGATGAAAGCCTGCTGACGAACGAAGATTACGAATTGAACACGCGCATCCGCAAGCAGGGTGGCATTGTCTGGCTGGATAGTTCCATCCAGTGCACATATTTTGCCCGAGCCACTTTTTCGGAGCTGGGGAGACAATACTGGAGATATGGTTTTTGGAAGGCGCAGATGCTCAAGCGTTACCCGGGAACTATTCGCTGGCGGCAGGCGTTGCCCCCTGCATTTGTGTTGGGGTTGATCGGGTCATTATTCCTTTCTATCTTCCAACCTGCCTTCCTCTTCATATTTTCAACGGTTATCAGCATATATATGCTTGTCTTGTTAGCCCATGCCCTGAATATCGCCCTTAAGAATCGCTTTCCAGCGTTCATCATTGGCATACCAGTTGCAATTTTCATTATGCATATTCTCTGGGGCAGTGGGATGGTGGCAGGCGTGCTCTCCAACCCGAAACCCAAGAATCTGTTACACTAGTGGCTGAATGAACGGCAGATCGCAGAAAAAGAACCAATGGCGGCTTCGGCCGCAGGAAAGAATAACCATCCTATTATTAGGAGACTTGCTGGCGGGAATATTAGCGCTGCTGGTTTCTCTTTACTATTGGTCCAGGGGAGACGAGTGGCTGACTTTCTCCTGGGAGTTCTTAAGAACACGCCCGGATTTCTGGTTTTTCCTGCTTCCCCTGCTGTGGATTATCCTGTTAATTGAACTCTACGATGTCCATCGGGCTGCACGGTGGAAAGAGACGTTGCAATGGGTGTTGATTGCTGGTTTGATCTGCCTGGGCATCTATTTACTAGTGTATTTCACTTCCGCGCCAAAATCACTTCCCCGGCGGGGCGTGGCCATTTATATTATTGCAGCTATGTTCTTTACAACTTTATGGCGCCTCATCTATATCCGCATTTTCACTGCCAGGGCGTTCCTCCGCAAGGTGGTCATCATTGGAGCAGGAAATGCTGGCCAGACCCTTCTTTCCATGCTGCAAAAGCTCAAGCCTATGCCATTTGAGGTAGTCGGTTGGATTGATGATGCCCCCGAGAAGGTGAATACCAGCATCATGGGGGTGCCTGTGTTAGGGCCAGGCAGCCAGTTATTACCGATAAGTAAAGATAACGATATAGCTGAAGTGATCGTGGCAATTACCGGCGATCTGAATGGTGAATTGTTTCAGGCCATCCTGGATGCGCGCGAGAGCGGCATAGATGTCACCACCATGCCAGCCATTTATGAGGAACTATTGTCGCGAGTCCCAGTTTTCCACTTGCAATCTGACTGGCTGGTTCGTTCATTTATCGACCAGGCACAAACGAATGGTTTTTACGATTTTGCCAAGCGGCTATTTGATATCCTAGGGGGGATCATTGGGTTGGTATTTACCGCCATCTTTTACCCATTTACAGCGCTTGCCATCCTGTTGGATAGCGGTAGGCCAATATTGTACAGGCAGGTGCGCCTTGGCAAAGGCGGCCAGCCCTACAGCATAATCAAGTTTCGCACTATGGTGCAGGATTCCGAAAAAGATGGCAAACTTCGCTTTACCGAAACCAATGACGAGCGGATCACAAAAGTGGGTAAATTCCTGCGCAAGAGCCATATTGATGAGTTTCCCCAGTTCGTAAATGTATTATTGGGGCAAATGAGCCTAGTGGGCCCACGTTCGGAACGCCCCGGATTCGTAAATGACCTGCAAAAAAAACTACCATTCTACCGGGCACGGCTGCTGGTTAAACCCGGTATCACTGGCTGGGCGCAAGTTAATTTTGGCTATGCGGGGGATGTGGAGACATCAGCTGTTAAGTTGGAATACGACCTTTACTACATCAAACACCGCAATTTGCTGCTTGATTTTATGATCCTGGTAAAAACACTGGGATCGGTGATCAAGTTGAAGGGTTTTTAATGACTTCAGCGCTTGTCACAGGTGGCGCAGGATTCATCGGATCCCATCTGGTTTTCTCCTTGCTTGAAAACGGATACCAGGTCAAGGTGTTGGATAACTTATCAACTGGTAACCAGGAAAATCTTGCCTTGTTTATCGATCATGTGGACTTCATCCATGGGGATATTCGCGATAAGGCTCTGGTGAAATCCTGCCTCAGGGGAGTGGATGTTGTCTTCCACCTGGCGGCACAGATATCAGTTGCAGAATCCATGCAAGACCCTGGTGGATGTTTTGATATCAATGTAACTGGCACAAACACACTGTTGCAGTGTTCAGCAGAGTCCGGAGTAAAAAGAATGGTCATCTCCTCAAGTGCTGCTGTGTATGGGGATCAGGGCCAGTTGCCCATCATGGAAGACACCGAGCTGCGCCCTCTTTCACCTTACGCAGCCTCCAAGCTGATGGACGAGACTCTCGCCGGCATGTACAGCCGTTCATTCAACCTGCCGGTCACCTGCCTGCGCTATTTCAATGTGTACGGTCCCCGCCAGGATCCATCATCGCCTTACGCGGCAGCCATCCCCATCTTCATTCGGCAACTATTGTCAGGCAGCAATGCAATCCTCTATGGGGATGGTGGACAGACACGTGATTTTATCTATGTAGCGGATGTTGCCCGGGCGAATATTTTGGCCGCAGAAAATGGGTCAGCGGAAGGCGCAGTCATGAATATCTGCACTGGTCAGCAGATCTCAATTATGGACCTACTTACTCTATTGCAGCAGCTTATCCCGGGGAGCCATCATGTTAATAAGCAGCCAGCCCGGCTGGGAGATATTTACCACTCCTATGGCAACCCGTTGCGAGCAAAGGAGTTGATCTCCTTTGAAGCATCCGTAAGCTTTAGCGAGGGGTTAGAACGGACAATTGAATGGATGAAAAAATAAAAAGCAAACCCAAAGTCAGAAATCGTTATATTCTCCTGGGCGATCTGATATTAATTCCCATTGTGGTGCTGGGAAGTTTTGCTGCCCGTCTGGAGCTTGGCTCTGCCTTTCAGGCTTATGTTCCGATGATCCTCTGGATGTCCTCCGTGGCTTTAGTGGTTAAGCCCATTGTGTATTATCAATTCGGCCTCTACCGACGTATCTGGATTTATGCCAGTGTTCAGGAATTGAGGTTGATTGTTGCGGCTGTAAGCACTGCTTCAGTCATTACCTTTATCATAATGCTGGCTCTATTCCAACTGCGTCTGTTCAGTAGCTTCTCGCGTTCCGTGATGGCTATCGACTGGCTGGCTTCGATGCTTGCTGTGGGAGGTTTGCGCTTTACCTTCCGATTGCTGGCAGAAAACCGCACAAATCCCCACATTGCCCAATCCATGCCCAATACACGCCGAGTGCTTGTGGTTGGAGCGGGCGATGCTGGTGTGCTGGTGGTACGTGAGATGCAGAAAAACTCCCAACTCAACCTGGTTCCAATAGGATTTCTGGATGACGCTTCGGAAAAACAAAAGAATCAGATCTACGGCGTCCCGGTGGTTGGTAAACTAAATGATATGTCCAGGGTGCTTGAGAATCGTCAGGTGGATGAGGTGATCATTGCCATCCCGTCCGCGCCTGGAAGGGTCATTCGCCAGGTGGCAGATATTTGCCGCTTGAAAGGGATTCCATTTCGCACTATGCCGGGCATGTATGAATTGATCGGCGGGAAAGTATCAGTGACCAGGCTTCGAGAAGTGGACATTACCGACCTCTTGCGCCGGGATCCCACCCACATTGACAACGAACGTGTGGGAGAGGTGATTAGCGGAAAATCCATTCTCGTAACAGGAGCGGGCGGTTCGATCGGGCGTGAACTTTGTCGTCAGATTGCCCGCTGGAAACCCAGAGAAATTATTTTATTGGGGCATGGCGAGAATAGCATCTTTGAGTCTCTCATTGAACTGCAGGAGGATTTTCCTTCCCTCGCAATTCACCCGGTAATTGCAGATATTCAGAATCTGCGTCGACTGCAAGAAGTATTTGTCCAGTATCGGCCGAATGTAGTCTTCCACGCAGCTGCCCATAAACACGTGCCATTGATGGAAATGAACATCAGTGAAGCGGTATTAAATAATGTGCAGGGCACGCGCAATGTCGTGAGTGTCAGCGTGGCTTCGGATGTGGAGAGATTCGTGCTGATATCCACAGATAAGGCGATCCGGCCGATAAACGTGATGGGAGCCACGAAACGGCTGGCAGAGATGATTGTGCTGGATGCAGCCCGCCGCACCGGAAGATCATTTACAGCAGTCAGGTTTGGCAATGTACTCGGAAGCCGCGGCAGCGTTGTTCCCCTGTTTAAGCGACAGATCTCTCGCGGTGGTCCGGTAACCATAACCCACCCGGATATGAAACGCTACTTTATGACAATCCCTGAAGCCGTCCACCTGGTGCTGCAATCATCCGCGCTGGGAATTGGCGGTGAGGTTTTTGTGCTCAATATGGGCCAGCAGGTGCGTATATTAGATCTGGCTCGGGACCTGATCCGATTATCCGGGTTGGAACCCGGTCGGGATATTGAAATCGTATTTACTGGCATACGCCCGGGTGAAAAGTTGTCAGAAGATTTATGGGATGAGGGTCATTCCTTCTCCAAGACCACCCACCCGGATATCTATAAGCTGGATGGGCAGGATGCCCTGGCAGGAGCAAAGCTTGAAAAATCCATGGATGAGCTGTTTCGGCTTGCTCAGGAAGATGATTCCGGGACTATTGTTAAGATGATGGATGAACTCATTCCCGGTTCCGCAGTCAAGATTGCATCCACACCTGATATCACTTTCCTGGAATAAGAATGAAATTCACAAGTGCTGAATGGAAGGAACTGCTAAGCAGTTTCCCGCAGGCGCATCTGTTGCAGACTGCAGGCTGGGGTGAACTCAAAAGGGGATTTGGCTGGAGAGTGGAACATATCTCCAGCGGACAATGTCATGCCCAGGTATTATTCCGCTCCCTTCCATTCGGTTTCAGCCTCGGTTATGTGCCCCGGGGGCCTATTGGCCAGCCGGATGCGGTTTTCTGGCAGGAATTAAACCAACTCGGTCGGGAGCACCACGCGATCTTCATCAAGTTGGAACCAGATGCCTTTGAAGGCGACAATCCAGATCCATGGCCATTGGATCAAAATCTGGAAGTATCACGGCCGATCCAACCCGCCCAAACCATCGTCCTTGACATCAGCGGGGATGAAGCGGAGATACTCAACCGGATGAAGCAAAAGACCCGCTACAATATTCACCTGGCTGAAAAGAAGGGCATCCTCGTTAGGGAATCAGCGGATGTCGCTGCTTTTTACCGCATGATGGTGACCACCGGCGCGCGGGATGCATTTGGGATTCATAACCTGGCGTATTACCAGAAGGCTTATGACCTCTTGGCTTCAGAAGGACAATGCGTACTCTTAACTGCAGAATTTGAAGGCACCGATCTGGCATCAGTAATGCTATTTCGCAGCGGTCAACGGTGCTGGTATTTCTATGGGGCTTCCACAGATATTGAACGCAACCGTATGCCGGTGTACTTGCTGCAGTGGGAAGCCATTCGTTGGGCGAAAAAGCACGGTTGCACGGAGTATGACCTGTGGGGCATTCCGGACTTCCCCGAGGAAGTGCTGGAGGAGCAGTTTACCACCCGCTCGGAAGGGTTATGGGGGGTATACCGATTCAAGCGTGGGTTTGGCGGGAGCATTCAACGCACCGCACGGACGGTGGATGTGGTCTTTCGCCCATTATTCTACCGAATGATCATGG
>PNON01000022.1 GCA_013824865.1 Anaerolinea sp.
CTCTCTCAATTACCAACTGCCTGCTCAAATCGAGAGTGCAGAATGAAATACTTTCGTACCACCAGATTCAGATCTGGGTGGACTGTCCTGCCGCGGCATGCGCGGCTTCCATGACGATCTCGCTCAGGGTAGGATGAGCGTGGATGTTCGCTGCGATCTCTTCAATAGTCAACTCCATCCGATGCGCCAGCGTCAATTCGGGCAGCAGTTCAGATACTTCCACCCCAATCATGTGTGCCCCCAGCAATTCGCCATTTTTTGCATCCGTCACAATCTTGCAGAATCCAGCGCTCTCTCCCAACCCCAGCGCTTTGCCATTGGCCTGCAACGGGAACTTTCCCACCTTGACCTCATACCCTTTTTCTTTGGCTTGCGCTTCAGTCAAACCAAATGACGCGATCTGCGGGTGACTGTAAGTGGCTCGCGGCACCATGGTGTAATCGATCGGGTGTACTTCTTGGCCGGCAATCGCTTCAGCGACCAGGAGACCCTGTGCTGAGGCAACGTGTGCCAGTAGCAACTTGCCAGTCACATCTCCGATTGCCCAAATGCCAGGCACATTGGTGGCCATACGTTCATCCACATCCACATGCCCGCGCGGGCCAAGCTTTACGCCCGCCTCTTCCAACCCCAGCCCGGTGGTATTTGGCTTAAATCCAATCGCCACCAGCGCCTGCTCCGCCTGGAGAGTCTTTTCTCCTTCAGGTCCTGAAACAACGACCTCCACGCCATTTCCCTTGGCTTGGATGGAAACCACCTTGTGCCCGACCAGCGAATCGATTCCGCGTTTATTGAAAGCCCTGGTCAGCTCCTGACTGACCTCTTCATCTTCCAGCGGGGCTATGCGGGGCAGCATCTCCACCAGCGTGATCTTTGCACCATAGCTGCTCCAAATAGTCGCGAATTCCAACCCCAGCGCGCCGGCTCCGATGATCACCGCGGAAGCAGGTACATAATCCTGCAGGATGGCTTCGTTAAATGTCAGCACATTTTTGCCGTCAATCGTGATACCCGGCACGCCGCTGGCAGAAGAACCGGTGGCGATGATAATATCTTTCGCTGATATCGATTCGCTGCTGCCATCTTCTTTGGCTACATTGATTTCATGGCTGTTGACCAATTTAGCAGCGCCCATCAAAACCTGGATATCGTTCTTCTTCATTAGGAATCCAATTCCCTTGACCAGCCGGTCTGACACCTGGCGGCTTCGTTTTAATGCCACACTATAGTCCAGCATGAGGTTGTCAAAGGTGAATCCAAAATCCTTACCCCGCTCACGCAGCAAATGCGCCACTTCAGCATTTTTCAACAGCGCTTTGGAGGGGATACAACCAACATTCAAGCACACCCCCCCCAGCCATTTTTTTTCAACGATGGCTGTTTTCAAACCAAGTTGGGCGGCCTTGATAGCCGCCACATACCCACCCGGGCCAGCTCCAATCACCACTACATCATATTCATTCATCATCATTCCTTTCAGGTCTCTGATCAGGAGAATATTCCTGTATATTTTCTTCTAATGATTATAAGGTATTTCAGCTTGTCGCAGAATCTTGTGCGTGATAGACTATTCTTACAGATGCAGAAAGGACGCGAAAAGACACATGCCTCCCACCCTAATCCTTATTGACGGACACGCCCTTGCTTACCGGGCTTATTTTGCGCTCAATCCAACCAACACACCGGATAACCGCTGGCTTACCAGCAAAGGGGAATCGACTGCCGGCGTGTTCGGATTTGCCAGTGTGCTGCTGCGTATTTTCGAGCAGGAAAAACCGGAATACCTGGCGGTAGCTTTTGATACCGGTAAGACTTTCCGTGACGTGATCTACCCCGAATACAAAGGCACTCGCGCAAAAATGCCGGATAACCTGCGGGCGCAGATCGAGCGCATCCGCCAGCTGGTGGATGCCTTCAACATCCCACGCCTTGAACTGGAAAACTACGAAGCTGATGACGTTCTTGGCACGATTGCAAGGCAGGCTGAAGATCAAGGGTTGGGGGTCAAGATTATCACCGGCGATAAGGACCTGCTCCAGCTGGTCACCAGCCGGGTAATCGTCAACTTGCCGGGCGGCAGGATGACCGACGCCAAAGACTACACCCCCAGGGATGTGGAAACTTTCCTCGGTGTAAGGCCAGACCAGGTGGTGGATTACAAGGCGCTGGTTGGCGACAAATCAGATAACATTCCCGGCGTGGCAGGAATTGGTGAAAAGACTGCCTGTTCCCTGCTTCAAACCTACCAAACCCTGGATGAGATCTACAACCACCTGGATGCTCACTCCGCCGGGGTGCGCGCAAAACTGGAAGCAAACAAAGAAATGGCTTACAAAAGCCAGACCCTGGCGCGCATTGTTACAGATGCGCCCATCCAGCTCGACTTGCAGAATGCACTTTCGGTTGATTTTGACGTGGAGAAGGTGGATGCCATCTTCCGCGACCTGGAATTTCGCGCGCTACGGACACGGCTTCAGAATATGGCCAAATTCGTTCGACCCGCTGGTACCTCCCAACAGCTTTCCCTGTTCGAATCAGCGGCCCCACAACCAGCACCCGCTCAGCTCAAAAGCATTATCACTGTGATAGTGGATACAAACGAAACGCTGCAGGAGCTTGCTTCTGCATTGAAAGCTGCCAGCACTATCGCCATCGATACCGAAACGACCTCAACCGATCCCATGCGAGCTGACCTGGTGGGCATCTCCTTCTGTGTCCAGCCTGGGACCGCGTACTACCTGCCAGTAGGGCACCATACTCCTGGCAGCCGGCAGCTTAGCCTGAAAGAGGTCCAGGATTCGCTGGCTGGTATTTTATCAGATCCGACAATTAAGAAGGCCGGGCACAATATCAAATACGACGCTATGATACTTAAGCTGCACGGTTTGCCCGTCACACCGTTATCTTTTGACACCATGATCGCAGAGTGGCTCATCAATCCCAACAGCCGCAATTTGGGTCTAAAAAGCTTGGCATGGATCAGGTTGGGTTACCAGATGACCCATATTGAAGACTTGATCGGCCGCGGCAAGAACCAGCTCAACATGGCGGATGTGGAAATTGCGCGTGCCGCCCCTTACGCGGCCGATGATGCAGAAGCCACCCTGCGCCTGATCCCTGTTCTTGAAAAGGATCTGGTAAAAAATAATGCCATAAAATTGCTATCAGATATGGAAATGCCTCTGGTCAGTGTGCTGGCAGATATGGAGGAAGCCGGTATCTTGTTGGATGTCCCCTTCTTCCAGAGATTCTCAGTGGAACTACAAACACTCCTGGCTGGATTGGAAGAAAAGGTTTATCAAGCTGCAGGGACGCCATTTAATTTGAATTCCACCCAGCAGCTTTCCAGGGTATTGTTTGAAAACCTTAAACTTGCCCCGCCTGACCGTGGTAAAAAAACTGCTTCCGGTCTCTACTCCACATCAGCGGATGTATTAGCGTCATTAAAAGGGAAGCATCCCATCGTGGACTGGATACTGGAATACCGCGAACTATCCAAACTCAAATCCACGTATGTGGATACCCTGCCACTCGAAGTGAACCCGCATACCAGCCGGGTGCATACCTCTTATAACCAGACAGGCACAGTCACCGGTCGGATAGCCTCTTCGGATCCAAATTTACAGAATATTCCCACCCGTACCGATCAGGGCCACCGCGTAAGGGAAGGTTTCGTTGCCGCGCCAGGCTGCCTGTTGTTGTCAGTGGATTACAGCCAGATCGAGTTGCGTATCGCTGCCCACATGTCTGGAGACGAAGCCATGCTGCAAGCCTTCAGAGATGGCATCGATATTCATACAGCCACAGCAGCCGCAGTAAATGGCGTTCATATCGATCAGGTCACCAAAGACCAGCGCCAGGCTGCTAAAGCCATCAATTTCGGATTGATTTATGGTATGGGTGCTTTCAGCCTTTCCCAGACCCTTGGTGTTACCTTATCTGAAGCGGAGATTTTTATCAAAGCCTACTTCAACCAATTCCCCCAGGTAAAAATCTTCCTGGATAACCTTCGAAAACTGGCGACTACCGAAGGGTACGTGGAAACACTGCTCGGCAGACGGCGCTATTTTCCCGGACTGGCCACCCAGTCGAATGTGGCCATGCGTCAGAGAGAGGAACGGGAAGCCATCAATGCTCCCATCCAGGGTACTGCCGCAGATATTATCAAATTGGCCATGTTGAAGATCCCATCCGCGCTGCAAAAAGCCGGGTTGGCTGGCAAACTAATTCTGCAAGTTCATGACGAACTGGTGTTGGAATGCCCGCAAATGGAGTTGGAGCAGACTGCCCTGGTCGTGCAGCATGAGATGGAGAATGCATTCACCCTGAATATTCCCCTCACCACCGAAGCCCGGGCAGGAAAGAATTGGGGTGCCATGCTGGTGTTAAAGAACTAGTCCATTGTGCTAATTATTTCATAATTTTTTGATTGTTTCAAAGACCATTCTGACCGTGCCCGGGCATATATCTACAACAATTACCGGGATTTCATGTATGGACACAGGGAATGTTGGTTATGTCTTGTTCGCGCGACATGGATTCAGGCAGATCGCTCAGTCCCTCTGTAATGATCTGGATCGGCATGTACGTTTTCATTTGGAGTAAATGTAAGTCAGTACCTTTTATTTGTTACGAGTCTGGGGTATTGAGTGCGTAGAATGGATTACAGTCACCCTGGTTCCACCACCAGGCGTGGAATGGAACTCAATGCCTCCGCCCATCGCTTTCGCCCTTTCCATCATCCCGACCAGGCCATAATGGCCATCCATGGCCATCTGATCGAGCCGTTCAGGGACCGCGAATCCTGTCCCATCATCGGTTATTTCCATTCTGACTCCATCCACTTGAAAGTCCAGGTGAATCCCCACTTGCCTGGCATGGGCATGCTTTTGGATGTTCGTCACTGCCTCTTGTGCAATGCGGAAGAAAGCCAGTTCCACCTCCGGAGCCATGCGGAATTCATCTCCGTCTGCAATGAATTTCACCTGCAGCCCGCTTTCCTGCTCCGCCTGCCGGGTAAGAGTCTCCAGGGCTGCAGCCAGACCCAAATCATCCAATATCACCGGTCTTAAACCGCGCACGAGCATGCGCAGGTCATCGATTACTTCCTGCACGGTTGTTTTATTTTCCGCCGGGTCAACCTCCTGACCCGATTGCATTCTGTGTTTCAAAGCGATGAGTGATTGCAGCGGTTCATCATGTACTTCCCTGGCAATCCGAAGCCGCTCGTCTTCCACCCCGCGGGTGATAGACCCAATGTATCCCTCCAGGCTCAGCCTGGCTTTGCGCAGGTTATCCGCCATATCCACCATCCGGTTTTGCAGTGAGCGAACTTCACCAATCCCTCCTACCGGCTGATCAATGGCTGAATAATCACCCTCGCCTAGCGCCTGGGTCTGCTTTTCCAGCTTTTGCAGTGGAATGACGACTTGCCTAGTGATGATCCACAGTGCAGCAACAGCCAGAAGGATAAAAGGAATCAATATGAGGGGAGCATTTTGGGTTGTATCCAATTGCGCAGAGGAGACATCCTCCCAGGCTTCATCTATGACAAGCACCCAACTCGTAATTATCAGCGGGGTAAACGCAATAACATGAGCTCCCTGAACATGGCTAATTTCAGGGTACAACACACCTTTTTCTCCATCTAATCCCTTCAATACGCCTGGATGGTAAAAGGCATGTTCATCCAGTGGAGAGCGTCCGGCTTCATAGATCAGCTCATGTGATTGGTCATAGATTTGAATGGATACTTTCCCTGGTTGCACAATCCCCCCCACCATTTGTTTCATTTCCTTTGAAAGGTCAATAAATCCCACCAACAAGGCACCAGCTTGGTTTCTAACGGTTATCAACATCCACTGTTTGTTTGTTGAATCATCCAATCGAGTGGATATTATAACCTCGCCAGGTAGATCGGATTCCCATTTCTGCTCAGTTTCAGGTAATTCTCGTAGAAGTGTCTCTAGCTCCAAGGAGTTGTTGAAATGAGTGATCACGTTTCCACTCTGATCCAATTCAAACATGGCTGAATAATTTTCTAGTGGTGTGCTGTCAGTGATACCGCCTTTGGAAGCTGATATTATGGAATTTATCCTGTCGGTAAATATACCCTCCAGCCCGGCTGACAGCGCATCCACCGTCCGCAGGTTCCTCTCGCCTACCAAAGATTGCATTGCTTCGTGGTGGAGTCTCTGGGAATAGAAAACGATGAAAATAGCGCCTGCTACCAGGGGCAACAAAACCACGAGCATAATCTGCATATTGATATTGCTCCAACGGGGTAGCTTCATGAGTTTTGTTTCCCTGCCGAACCGATAATCAACCCGACTGATATGGCTTTCATCACAGCTTCAGTCCGCGAGGCTACCCCCAGGTTGTGGAAGATGTTAGCCATATGGTTCTGTACTGTGCGTTCGCTAATTTCAAGTCTTCCAGCAATCTGCCGGTTGGTAAGCCCCTCGGCTGCCAGGCTGAGCACTTCCAGCTCGCGGAGGGAGAGTGGAGCCCGGTTTAAGTCGCTCTGCAGTCTTTGCTGCCCGACCAAATTATCTTGAATGGCATTGGAAATGATTTTTTCGCCCTGGAACACTCGATAAACTGAGCGGATGATTTCCCCGGGATCAGCAGTTTTCACAACATAACCATCTGCGCCAGATTTGAGGGCTGCCTGAACATACGGTATATCATCGAAGGCTGACAGTATTAACACAAGCGTCTGCAAACCTTCTTTTCGCAGCCAGCGGGTGACTTCGAGGCCATTCATCTTGGGCATCTGGATGTCCAGCAGAGCAAGGTCAGGTTGATGCAGTTGAATCAACTCGCAGGCAGTTTTGCCATCTCCAGTTTCTGCCACCACCCGAATTCCCCCATCCTTTTCCAGAAACTGGCGGATGCCAGCCCGTACCACGGTATGGTCATCCGCCAGAATGATCGTTATTATTCGCGCATTACCCATGCATAGATTATACAACCTAGCGGCACAGGGACAATGCACCTGTACATGCAGCTTAGCGTTTTCCCCCGTCCCAGGACATGAATGGCATATTGACCACCACATTCGATATCTCGAGGCTGAGTGTACCGGCATCCGCGCCAGCCAGGACCTCTGATTCTGCTTTCAACTCGCTGGCTGTGACACCCTCCGCCCAGGTAACAAATGTAATCTTGCGTAATGGGGTGTAGCCATCGGTTCCAGGGGGAAAGCCAAAGACATCCGGTTGGAATCCAAGTGGACCTTTGCCTGTTACGCCATTGGTAAACACATAGACCGGGGCGAGCATAGAATCTGGTGCTTCAGCCAGCGCTGGCACCACCAGCACCGGGGATTTCATCATGTTGGTCAGTTTTTCAGCCACGCCAGGATCGGAGGTTTCGGTATGCGAGAAAAATATCTCCTTACCTTCAGCATATGCCCTACCGGCAGGAATGGAAGCATAAGGAATACTGGATCCAGCAGTTGCTGAGCATGCGCTCAGGATTACGGTAAATAATACTACCAGTATAGTTGTGACAAGAATTCTTTTTTTCATTTTTTATCCTTTTGATTTATGATATTCGCTTTGAATAACTGGTAAGACTCAGATCTAATGTGCCTTATTAACCAAGTATTACACGGCGCAGCCTTAGGCTGTTGGTGACCACAAACACACTGCTCATGGCCATGGCTGCGGCTGCCAGGATTGGGCTCATGATACCAAATGCTGCAGCGGGGATCAGGATCACGTTATAGATGAAAGCCCAAAAGAGGTTCTGTTTGATGGTACTGAGGGTCTTGCGTGAAAGATAAATAGCCTTTGGCACACCGCGCAGGTCGCCGCTGATCAGTACAACCGGGGCGGAAGCGATTGCCACATCTGTGCCAGTGCCAATGGCGATACCTACGTCTGCTTGTGCCAACGCCGGTGCGTCATTGATACCATCACCCACCATCGCCACTATCTTTCCTTCCTGTTGAAGCTGCTTGATTTGTGCGCTTTTGTCACCGGGCAGCACTTCCGCAAGGACACGATCCACGCCTGCCTGCCTGGCAATCGCCTGGGCTGTCTGCTGGTTATCGCCAGTCAGCATGACAACTTCCAGGTTCATCTCTCGCAGCTTTTGAATGGCTTCTGCTGACCCAGGCTTGATGGTATCTGCAACTGCAATGATGCCAGCAAGTTTTCCATCCACCGCCACCAGCATGGCTGTCTTGCCGGCTTCTTGCAACCCAGTGATTAACTCTGCAGATGCAGCCAGATCCACAGTGTCGCCTTCCATCATTCTGCGGTTGCCAATGGCAAGCTTTCGGCCATCCACTTCCGCCCGCACGCCATGACCGGCCACAGCTTCAAAACGGGCTATCTCGAAAAGTGCCAGGTCTTGCTCTCCAGCAGCAGCTACGATTGCCTCTCCGAGCGGGTGCTCACTGGCTTTCTCCACCGATGCTGTCAACCGGAGCAATTCAGTTTCTCTAATACCTCCTGTTGTCACAATATCTGTTACTGATGGATGACCTTTGGTGATGGTGCCAGTCTTATCCAGCACAACGACCTGCACTTTGCCAGCTCGCTCAAGCGCTTCGCTGGATTTCAACAGGATGCCGGCTTCAGCTCCCTTGCCAGTGCCCACCATTACCGCAGTGGGTGTTGCCAGTCCCATGGCACATGGGCAGGCAATTACAAGCACAGCTACCAGTTTGATCAACGCCCGCGTGAATTCGTTCACATCCGAATTGATCGCCAGCGGTGGACCTAAAAACATCCAACCGCCAAAGGTGACCAGCGCAATCCCAATCACTATCGGGACGAACACCGCTGAGATCTGGTCCACCAGCTTCTGGATGGGCGCCTTGGATCCCTGCGCTTCTTCCACCAGGCGGATGATCTGAGCGAGTGCGGTTTCTTTGCCAACCCGGGTGGCTTCGAAGCGGATCATGCCCAGGCGGTTCATGGTCGCCCCGATCACCTGGCTGCCAGCGGATTTCTCCACCGGGAGAGACTCGCCGGTCAGCATCGACTCGTCCACTGAGGTGAAGCCATCTATCACTACACCATCCACTGGAACCTTTTCTCCCGGCTTGACGATAACGATGTCGCCAACGACAACATCTTCCACCGGCAGGCTGATCTCCTGCCCATCGCGTACCACCAGAGCTTGTTTGGCATGCAATCCCATCAACTTCTTGATTGCTTCGCTGGTCTTGCCCTTGGCACGGGCTTCAAGGAACTTACCCAGCTTGATGAGGGTAATAATCACCGCTGCAGTCTCGAAGTAAACGTGGCCTCTGAACAACCCGAAGGTCACCGGCATCGAATAGAGGAATGCTGCTGATGTACCTAGCACTACAAGTACATCCATATTAGCAGAACCATTCCGCAGCGATTTATACGCTCCCACATAATACTGCCTGCCAACATAAAACTGCACCGGTGTTGCCAGGGCTAGCATCAACCAATTCATCCATGGCGCATGTGATATGCTCATGGGTGTGAAACCCAGGTCATTGGCCATGGAAAGAATGAAGAGGGGGATGGTGAAAATCAATCCTACGATGAGATATTTCTTTTGCTGGATAATTTCTTGTTGACGCGCAGCAGCCTCGGCGTCTTCCGAATTTCCGCCCAGCTCCAGCGAGTCAAACCCCGCTGATTTAATGGTTCTGCGGATATCCATTTGGCTTACAATGGTGGGAATATATTTTACTTGTCCCTTACCATTCACCAGGTTCACGGTGGCTGATACGACACCTTCGAGAGTCAACAGGTTTTTTTCGATCCTGCGCGCGTCGATATCATCGCTCAAGCCCTGTATTTGAAGATCTGCTTCAGCCTCTGCCACTCCGTACCCGGCATTCTTCACCCGCTGGATCATGGCCTGCAGGTTGGCTGTGTTCGGGTCAAATTCCACTGTTGCCCTTTCAGATGAAAGGTTTACTGAAGCTTGAGTTACTCCCGTTTCTTTCTTGATGCTGCGTTCCACCGTCGCCACACAGTTAGCGCAGGTCATTCCTATGATGGGAAGTATTATGATTTTATTTTCAGGCATGGTGCTCCTAATTCGTTGAACTCGGGAAAAATCCCTGATATCCATAATATACCCCCTCCAAACATCTCTCTCAATAGGTATTAATACTCATTGTCTCCTCAGACTGGTCATCATAAACTAAGGGTGCTTAAATTACTTTCAGGAGAAGAAATGACAGAATATCTCGTAGCGTTCATCACAGGTCTCACCACCGGCGGTCTCAGCTGCCTGGCTGTTCAGGGCGGATTACTGGCCAGCTCCCTTGCTTCGCAGATCGAAAGCGATATGCAGGGAAAATCATCCAGCCGAAAACCGAATGTGGCTCAGCCCATCCTGTGGTTCCTGATTTCCAAATTGATTGCTTACACCATTTTGGGATTTTTCCTCGGATGGCTGGGGTCGGTGTTGCAATTAAACCCTGTTTCCCGCGCCATCTTACAAATCCTAATCGGTATCTTTATGGTTGGACAGGCGCTGCGATTATTCAATGTCCATCCCATCTTCCGTTATTTCAATATTGAACCGCCAAAATTCATCACCCGATACATCCGCCGTAAATCGAAAAATACCTCCCCCGTGGTCACCCCGCTTTTCATGGGTGCGCTAACTGTGCTCATTCCCTGCGGCATCACCCAGGTGATGATGGCCTCTGCCATCGCAACTGGAAATCCGCTGACGGGCGCTCTGTTGATGTTTTCCTTCATCTTGGGCACCAGCCCGGTCTTCTTTGTGGTGGCTTATTTTGCCACCCGGCTGGGTGAAAGGCTGGAGAAATATTTCATGAAATTTGTGGCTGTAGTGGTCCTGGTGCTGGGATTGCTGACCATCAACACTGGATTGAATCTAATGGGTTCTCCTCTTTCATTCAAGAATCTAACGGGTGCTTTGACTGGATCTAATACAGTCAGCGCGGAAAGCCTGCCAGTGGTAGCGCCGACGATTGCCCCTTTTGTGGATAACTTCAGTGTCGATTCGGAGATATGCCCGATGCTGGCAGTATCGTCAGATGGCAGCTCAATACCCTGTGGACAAAACAACCAGGCAGGCGGCTGTGCAGTGATAAATAGCCAGGCAAACCAGGTCTTGATCCCCACCGAATCAGCGACTGCCCCGACCCAACCGCCGCCTGTGGCTGCTCCCGTTGAAGCGTATCAAGAAATCGTGATCCAGGTACTGAATAGAGGCTACTCACCAGAAGTCACTTATGCCAAAGCTGGTGTGCCCATCAAGCTGGTGTTGGAATCCCAGAATGTTCGTTCCTGTTCGCTGGCTTTTGTAATCCCGTCGCTAAATGTCCAGGTGCTCTTAAAACCAACTGGCAGCTACACCATCGATATCCCTGCTCAGCCGGCTGGCAGCCAGCTCCCCTACTCCTGCTCCATGGGAATGTACACCGGCGTGATTGTTTTCGACAACTAATAATAGGAAGCTAATATGAAAATCACTTATAACATACCCGATATGCACTGCGGTAACTGCGCCATGCGCCTTGAAGCGTTGGAAGACGAATTACAGGGTGTCACATCCGTGAATGCCAGCTATCACAAGCAGCAGATGGTTGTAGACTTTAATCCCGCTATTATCAGCGAAGAACAGGTGATCCGGGCAATCGTCGAAAAGGGGTACTCGGTCAGTCAGTCATAACCGCTCCCCATTTTCTAGTGACTTGTAGATAGAATTTCAAATTTTCAGAATAAATCCTCCTCCTTGGAAAAAGACCCACTGATCCTCCTCGGTGGGTCTTTGTTTAATCTTTTCTTTCTTGCAGGATTGCACCTTGTTTGGCATGGCTTCCCCAAGCTCAATCAAATGTGAGGGGAGTGGAAACGCACCATTGTAACTCAGCAGACATCGTCCCCGGTGTCCAAGGCCAATACCACACCGTGGACAGTGAGGCAGAACAAGTGTTAATGTTTCCTGCCACATACAAATTCCCCAATCTTTTTCGGTTATAATCCCATTAATCCATTAATCAGGAACCACCCATGCCCCTTGAGATCACCATCACCTATTGCGCGGTCTGACACTATACTTCCCGGGCTGTTAGCCTGGCAACCGATATATTGCAAACCCTTGAAGCAGAAATTCGCTCCATCACACTCATCCCCTCCAATGGCGGACGTTTCGAAGTGGAAGTTAACCGAACTCTGGTGTATTCCAAGGTCAAGACCGGCCAGCACCCCCAGCCGGGCGAAGTAATGAAATTGATTAGCGATCATCTTAAAAAGGCACATCATGACTAAAAAAGGCCGCGTTTTTTCCGGCGCCCGCCCAACCGGACGCCAACATCTAGGCAATTATCTGGGCGCGATCAAGAATTACGTCGCCCTCCAGGCGGATTACGACTGCGTTTATTGCATCGTGGACCTGCACGCCCTGACCACGGTGGAAGATACCGTCAACCTGAAGCAGAACATCTTCGAAATGGCATTGGATTGGCTGGCTGCCGGGATCGATCCGCAAAAATCTATCATGTTCGTTCAATCCATGGTGCCCGAAGTGACCGAGCTGCATACCATCCTTTCCATGGTGACCCCCCTAGGCAAATTGACCGACCTGCCCACATTCAAAGAAAAAGCCCGCGAAAATCCGAACAACATCAATTACGGCTTGGTGGGTTACCCCGTCCTTATGGCTGCGGATATCGTGTTGTATAAATCAAACGCTGTCCCGGTAGGGGTGGATCAGGCTCCGCACCTGGAATTCACCCGTGAAGTGGTGCGCTCATTCAACTACCGCTACAACTGCAATGTGCTCATCGAGCCGCAAATGAAAGTTACCGAGGTGCCAAAAGTGCTGGGCATTGACGGGGTGCAAAAGATGGGCAAGAGCCTGGATAACCACATTGAGATTGCCGGCACTCCCGAGGAGACACAGAAACGGGTGATGATGATGGTCACTGACCCTGCCCGCATCAAGCGCACTGACCCCGGCAACCCGGATGTGTGCAATGTGTTCAGCATGCACAAGATCTTCTCACCCAAAGCGGATGTGGAGATGATCAACATCGAGTGCCGCCGGGCGGGTATTGGCTGCGTGGATTGCAAGAAGCTTTACGCAAAAAGCCTGAATGAATCCCTGGCATCCTTCCGCGCGAAGCGGGCAGAATTTGCTGATAAGCCAGCAGAGGTATGGGCAATCCTGCATGATGGCGCACAACGCGCCAAGGTCATTGCCGCCCAGACCATGCGTGAAGTACGCGATGCCATCGGGCTTCCTAACCTGGGAGAGTAATGCGGGCTATCTTACAGCGCGTCACCCGCGCCAGAGTGGATGTTGGTAACCAAACCGTAGCTGAGATCGGCTGCGGTTTGTTGATCCTGATCGGCGCTGGCATGGATGACAACGCGGAGAAAGCTGAAACCCTAGCTAAAAAGATTGCCAACCTGCGCATCTTTTCGGATGCTGCTGGAAAAATGAACCTTTCCTTGCTGGATACCGGTGGCGCAGCGCTGGTGGTCTCGCAGTTCACCCTGTTTGCTGACACCCGCAAAGGCAACCGCCCCTCGTTTACTGGTGCAATGCCTCCGGATACTGCCAGTCCATTGGTGGATCAATTTGCTAACTTCCTGCGTGCGGAACGCATCCCCGTGCAGCAGGGGATATTTGGCGCTCACATGGTCATCGAGCTGGTTAACGATGGCCCGGTGACGATCACCCTTGAAAGCTGATTCCGCCGCTCCAAAAAATGGTGTCCACTTTAACTGCCAGCGCGCCGGCTTGAATCAGCATCTCAACCTCTGCTAGCTGCGTCACCCCGCCAGCTGCTATCACCGGTATCCCGTCCTGACGCGCCAATTCCACCTGCATTGCTGTCTGCGGGAACAAAGCCGGCCCGTACAATCTTCCCTGCACCCAATCCCATTGTCCATTTGGCATTTTCCGCGGCAGTCTGCCGCGCTCCGGTAACAGGCTGACCGCTGTCACAGTTTCTCCATCCAGCAGCGGCAAGACCTTCCCAATCTCCTCGATACCCAACTGGGCGATCACCGGCCACTCTCTCAACACGGATAACAGCATGTTAGCTTTTTCCTGTGGTCCCGTTTCAGGTTTGAAACTCAACTCAACGCCGGCCAGGCCATCAGCAATCTCCAACATCTGCAGACACTGCTCCATTTCCTGCTGATCCTCAGCCATCAGGTGCAAAATCACCGGCATTGGTGCTGAACGCCACAATCGGGCATACTTCTTCAGCACTTTTACCAACCCGGGATTGGGAAAACCTGAATGCAGCAATACGCCTCCATCAAAGGAGATGGCGCAGCGTGCTTCTGCGGGGGTGCGCGGTAGCAGGCTGACCGGATTGGTAATAAAAGCACCCAGCTTAGTAAAGCCGGGGGTGTTGCGCGGATCTGGCGCGAAACCCAGCATTCCTTCTGCGTTGAGGATGGCAGATCTGAATACCAGGTCCATTTTTGGCATGAATTTTACCGTGTCACTTGCGGGTTTTTATTTTCGGGCCTAATGGAGTATCCTCGACATCGTAGCCCAGGGCGGTGATCTGCCCGCGGATCGCATCCGCGTCAGTCCAGCGTTTTTCTTTCCGTGCCTGGGTGCGCTGCTCCATCAGCCGTAACACCTCATCTGAGACTTCTTCCACTAACGGTTCCCATTCCATCAGTTTCAACCCGAGCACCTGGTCGAACATAGCAATGGTGGATTTCTTAATCCCAGGGTCCAGATTGCTGCGCACCAGGTCCCAGGTGACAGCCACCGCGCGGGGCATATTCAGATCATCATTGATGGCAATCTCAAACTGCCCGATGAACCCAGGATCCACTTCAGATGAGCTGGCTGGCTGCCATTCATTAACAGCCTTGCGCAGCCTTTCCAGGGATGTAGCCGCCGCGTCAATCGCTTCCCAGGTAAAGTTTAATTTTACCCGGTAAAGGGCATTCAAGCAGAAGAAGCGGTACACCAGTGGATCGTAACCGCGTTCGATCAGCGTTTCAAGGCGGATGAATCCGCCACCTGATTTAGCCATCTTCTCATCCCCCAGCTGCAGGAAGTAGCCATGCATCCAGAAATTCGCCAGGCGTGTATCGTGGCAGGCTTCTGTCTGCGCGATCTCGTTGGTGTGATGCACAGTGATGTGGTCTTCCCCACCACAGTGGATGTCAAAATAAGCCCCCAGGTATTTGGCGGACATGGCAGAACACTCGATATGCCAACCAGGGAAACCTTTTCCCCATGGGCTGTCCCACTCCATCTGGCGCTGCTTATCGGTCGGGCTGAATTTCCACAACGCGAAATCGGTCGGGTTGCGTTTCTCACCCATATCGATGCGCATACCAGCCCGCAGACCTTCCACATCCAGCCGCCCCAGGTAACCATAGTCGGGTTGTTTTGAAGTATCAAAGTAGATGCCATCTGAGGTCTGATATGTAAACCCTTTGGATTCGATGCAGAGAATGGCCTCGATCTGGTCTTGGATATGGTCTGTTGCCCGGCACCAGATGGTAGGCAGTAGGATGTTCAGCCGGTCCATGTCATTCTGGAATGCTTTGGTGTAAAACTCAGCGATCTCCCACGCAGATTTCCCCGTCCGCGCTGAGCCTTTCTCCATTTTATCCTCGCCCTCATCCGCGTCTGAGACCAGGTGACCCACATCCGTGATGTTCATCACATGTGTCACCTGGAAGTGGTTCCAGTCCAATACCCGGCGCAGGAAATCCTCAAAGATGTAGGTACGCAGGTTGCCGATATGGGCATAATCATAAACGGTTGGACCGCATGTATATAATCCGACCGCGGGAGGATGCTGTGGTTCGAATTTACGCACTGACCTGGAATAAGTATCGAAAAGTTGTAGTTCCATCCTGCTCCTGTGCCGGGGGATAAGTCACGCTCCCATCCCGCTGTCATTTGTTTGCCATTATAATAAACTTTGTTTCATCCGGAGTCAACCTGAATGCCCTCGCAAAACCCGCATCGTGACTGGAAAACGCTCACCATCCTGCTGTTTGTTGCAGCTGGGATTGTTTTGTTATGCACCCTTCCCACTTATTCCGGATTGACCGGCTGGCTGGGGAAATTCCAACCAGATGGGTCTTTTGATTCTCTTTCCCAACAGGAATTTAGTATTCTGGAATGGATCCTGCGCGCCAAAGCGCTATTTCTTGTCCTTGCAGGAATTTTTTCCGTCTTCAATAAAACCCTGGTTTCGACCTGGATGGAGAGCCCGGGTAACTTTGCAAGAAATTTCTCTCTCCGGAGCGAATTGAAAACGCTCCGCCAATCCACCTTCCCGCGCCAGGACCGCGCCTTTTTACTGGGCTTGGCAGGTATCACCCTCTTCAGTCTGCTTATCCGGCTGATCCAAATCAACCGTACAGTGGGCTACGATGAGGCTTATACCTTCATCCACTTCGCTTCCCGTTCGCTGCGAATCATCATCACCGATTATTCAGCGCCCAACAATCATATCTTCCACAGCCTGCTGGTCTCCCTGGCTTATCACATTTTTGGCAACCACCTGTGGGTACTCAGGCTGCCTGCTTTATTGGCTGGTGTATTGACCGTCCCGGCGGTTTATATGGCTGGCAAGGCGATCTATTCATGCTCTGCCGGGTTGCTCGCTGCTGCCTTCGTTGCTCTCTCCCCCATGTTAGTGGACTATTCTGGCAATGCCCGCGGATATACCCTGATGTGCTTGTTCGCCAGCCTCATCCTATGGCTGGCCGGACAACTTCGCAACAACCCTTCATTCATAAAATGGGTGCTGCTGGCCAGCTTCTCAATCCTCGGTTTCTACACCGTGCCAGTCATGGTCTATCCGGTCTGCGGCGTGTACCTATGGCTGCTGCTTTCCTGGCTAGTTCGCGATACTCCTGCAGAAACTCGCGGAAGATTCCTGACCGGGTTCATCCTCACCAGCCTGATGACCATCCTGACCACGCTCGCCTTATACTCTCCCGTCCTCATCTTTGGCAGCGGGTTGTCATCCATCATCAGTAATGAGTTCGTGCAATCCCAAAGCTATTCCGATTTTCTGCAGAGTGTAATGGCGCGGATGCCGCGGGTCTGGGCAGAATGGACATTCATGGTTCCCGGCTCGGTTGTCTTTTTCACTGTGGCCGGATTTATCCTTCTTCCGGGATTGGAGCAGCGCAGCTTTAAACACAAGATCCCTGTTTGGTTGCCAATGATCCTGGCTATCAGTATCTTGTTATTTGTCCAGCGGGTTGCCCCCTGGCCGCGAGTGTGGTTATTTCTTCTCGTCTTTTACCTGCTCTGGTCAGCAGCCGGTTGGACGGCATTTACCAAAATCGCATTCGCCCGCCTGCAATGGAAATTCCATCAACCGTTGTTGATTGGTGCCACTCTTTTATTGGTCATCCTTGGTTTTGTTGCGTATAAAACTGATCCCATATTCAATGCCCCCGAAGAAAGCTTGACCCGTAATGCTGCCAGGTTTGTCGCTTCCATTATCACAGATGAAGATACCCTGGTCGCTGTTTCACCGGTTTCAATCCAGGTGGGCTATTACCTGACGATGGAAGGGATTCCCTTCGACCGTTTTTACAACAAAGCCCGCCGGGAACCCATTCAGCATGCCATTGTGATCCTGGCTGAGCGTTCCAAGTTTCCAACTTTGGATCGTGTAGTGGAATTCCAATTACTGCAGGACGCTTTGGATGTGCAAAAGGCAGAATTGCTGTACGGTTACAAACGCATGCGGGTTTACTCCGTTCCAGCTCTGCCCTGAAATCTTCCGTCTACCCACCCGGTTGAAAACCACATAGATATTCTGCGGTTGTGCTAAAATAAACCTATGGAAACATCCAGCCGTACCCCGCGTGATTGCAATCCAGCCACTCGTTCTGCCCACCAGCGGCAGTTTTTCGTCCAGATCCTGCTGCCTGTTGTAGTGATTTCCGCCGGGCTGCTGGCACTTGGCCTGCTGGCAGCGTTCACTGGTTCCCAGGTGTATACCTCCCGGACAGCTGTCTGGGCACACATCTCCACCATCTTCATGGTGTTGATCGTGATAGTGGTCAGCCTGGGCTGCCTGGTATTAACCCTGGCGAGCATCTATGGACTGGGATGGCTGTTGTCTCATCTGCCGGGTTACAGCTATATCGCCCAGTTATATGTGCAGCTTTTCACCAGCCGAATACAATCCATAGCCAATCGCACTACACAGCCATTCATTACTGTAAAATCCGGCTGGGCTGCAGCACGCGCCCTGTTCAATAAAAGGCACTCCCGTCCGCAAGGGCAATAGAGAGGAACTATGGAAGAATCTAACAACTGGAAGACGCGGGTTCTCATTATCGGCGGTGTTGTAGGGTTGATCTCCGGTCTGGGTGCCGCCTATCTGCTCATCCGCCGCTCAGAAGAAGCCCAACGCCAACCCCAGTTAACCACCAGCGATGGTGTTAAAATTGGCATGGGCATGGCTGGTATATTCAAGCTCATATCCGACCTGGCTTCACCAAAATAAAAACCACCCTTTCCGAGGATCGAGGCCAGCATGACAGGACGGTTGTGGACAATCGTCCGCAAAGAATTCATTCACATCTTTCGCGATATCCGCACCCTGAGTCTGATCGTTTTTCTTCCTATACTGATGCTCTTGCTGCTGGGGTACGCAGTAGCAAATGACATTGAGAATATTCCGCTGGTTGTTTTAGATCAATCCCGTACGGATGCCAGCCGCGTTTACATTGATCAGTTTACAACCTCGCGTATGTTCAACTTAAAATACCAGGTGGAAAATGAAACTGAGCTGCTTGACCTCATCGACCGGGGGAAAGCTCAAGCCGGTTTGTTCATACCGGTTGGCTTCACCACTCCTTCTCGTGGTTCATCCACCATCCAGGTATATATTGATGGCTCCGATCCGGCAATCGCCCAGGTCATACAACTGGCAGTTGAAACAATTCATCAAAGCACAGCCAATAAGCAGATGTTGAATACTATCGAACGTTTCGCACCTTCTCTTTCTTCCAGATCACTGGCTGCTTCCTCACTTAAGTATTTATACAACCCGGATATGCGCCGTATCAACTTTCTCATCCCTGCCCTGGCGGCGGCTATCCTCCAAGTGCAAACCCTGCTGCTCACCGGTTTCGCCATTGTCCGCGAACGGGAACAGGGTACCCTGGAACAGCTTATTGTGACCCCGATTCAACCCTGGGAATTGATTTTGGGGAAGATCATCCCCTTTATTCTGATCGGCTTTATCAATCTGTGGTTGACACTTGGACTCGGCAGTCTATGGTTCCATGTTCCACTGGCTGGATCTATGCTGTTATTGGCAGCGCTCAGCCTGCTTTTCATCCTTGGCTCTCTCGGGCTGGGGATACTCATCTCGGTTGTCGCCCGCTCCCAGGTACAGGCAATGCATATCGCCATGTTCATCAATCTGCCATCCCTCATTCTGTCCGGGTTCATCTTTCCGCGGTATAACATGCCGCTGGCGGCATATATTGCCAGTTACTTCCTACCCCTCACCTATTTTATCGAAATCATCCGCGGAATTGCATTAAAAGGGGTAGGATTCTCCCATTTGTGGCCGTCTGTCTGGCCGCTGGCGGTTTACAGTGGCATCGTTTTTACAGCCGGGGTGCTGCTCTTTCGCAAACGTCTGGAGTAAGGATGACTCTCCCGACTACCCATATGATCAACCCCAAGTATGTGATTGCCGGCAGCTTCAGCCGCGACTTTGTCATCCCTGCCTCTCAGTTTCCGCGATTGGATTTCATGGGTGGCAATGCTGCTTTTTCAGCCGCCGGGCTGGCATTGTGGGATAAACCGGTCGGAATCATCTCCCGTGTGGGCGCTGATTTTCCGCAAGAGTGGTTATCCCAGTTGGATGCCTTTGAGATCGATCACCGGGGCGTGAAAACCCTGGCAGAAAACATCGACCTCCGGCATTTTTATGGTTACAACCAGGATGGCACCTTTCAGACTGGCAGCCCGGTGGGTCGTTTCGCCGCCATTGAATACCCCATCCCACTGGACCTGCTAAATTATTCCCCCGAAAAACAACCTGTCGATGACCTGCGCTCCAGGCGCCCAACTTCTCCACTTTCCACGGATATTCCTGTTGATTATCATGATGCCATTGCTGCTCACCTTTGTCCGATGGATTTCATTACCCAGAGTTTGCTGCAAACCGTATTACGCTCTGGTGAAATTAAGACCATCACGCTGGAAGCAGACCCGGCTTACCTGCTTCCGGAAAACTGGAAATCTATACCAACGGTGGTTTCCGGGTTGTCCTGCTTTACTGTGGATGAAGAGCCAATCTCTCTATTCTTTCGCGGCAGGACGATAGAACCCCTTGAGATGGCATCCGCGCTAGGGAGTATGGGAAGTGAACATATCATCATCCGCAAGAAAGGTGGCGGCAAGCTGCTTTACCAGCACTCCACCAACCGAAACTGGCTCATCCCGGATTATCCGGTTAAGAAAGTAAATGCTCATTCTTCACAGCATGCCTTCTCAGGCGGTTACCTTGCCGGCTATATCCTTACTTATGATCCGCTGCTAGCCATGGCATACGGCAACGTTTCAGAATCGATTGCCGCAGAAGGGCTGCACCCTCTCTCTATCTTTGAAGCATTACCTGGTCTGGCGCAAGCCCGTTTAAAAATTCTGACCGAGCAGGTTACATTGCTCTAATACTCGAAATTCACGATACTCTATTACAGCATCGAAAGAGTGAATCATGGAAGCCATCTGGAACACCGAAATCATGTGGATCACAGCTTTACAAACCGCGGTCAGCGGATTGACCAGTATGATGCGGGCAATCACCTTCCTGGGCAGTGTGGATTTCTTCATCTTGGTGATGCCCATCCTGTACTGGTGCGTGGATACGGGACTGGGGCTGCGGGTCGGACTGATCCTCCTGCTTAGCGGACACCTGAATGGGATATTTAAAGTCCTTTTCCATTCCCCGCGACCTTTCTGGGTGAGCCCCGAGGTAAAAGCGCTCAGTGTGGAGACCTCCTTTGGTATGCCCTCCGGACATTCCATGAATACCCTCAGTATTTGGGGATTGGCTGCTTATCTGTTTAATAAGCGCTGGTTTACCCTCCTCAGTGTTTTGGTGATCATTTTAGTGGGACTCTCCCGTCTGGCGCTCGGCATGCACTTCCTCAGTGATGTCCTCGCCAGTTGGATGCTGGGACTCATCCTATTGCTTTGTTTTGTCCTGCTCGAAAAGAAGGTGGCAGCCTGGCTTTCCCACCAAAAGCTTTCACGCTTACTGTGGATTGTAGCCACAAGCACAGTCATTCTCATCCTGCTTGGATATTTCCCAAATCTGTTCATGGGGGAATTCCCCCTCCCCGCGGAATGGATCCAAAATGCACACCTTGCCGGTGAAGACCTTCTCCCGGTTCCTTATGATACGCAAGGGATCTTCACCACCGCTGGCATCTGGCTGGGAATGGGGATGGGAGTATCCATAATTCACAGGCGCGGCGGGCTCCCCCGTGCTGGTTCACTGAAAAATCAATTGCTGCGGTATGTTATCGGCCTGACTGGCTTGATGATCCTGTGGTACGGCCTGGGGGCTGTCTTCCCGCGGGGCGAGGAACTGCTTCCACTGCTGTTGCGGATGCTGCGCTACTCATTGGTTGGATTTTGGATTGGCGCTGGTGCACCATACATATTCTTGAAATATAATCTAACCTCGTTTAAGTCCGTGTCAGCCTCCCCGTAACGCAGCAGAATGGGTCCAGACTTGCGCGGAGATTGACTGCCAACCCTCAGTTCTATGTAACCTTTGCAATCTTTGCGCCCTTCGCGGTGGAATGCCCTTCATAAATGATGCTTCGCGATCGACAGGCTCAGCCCACGACAGGCTCAGGACGCGGCAGGCTCAGCCCTTCGACAGGCTCAGGGTGCAACCCTGGCCAACGACAATTCAACTCTATTCTCTTCTCTCGATTCTCTAATCTCTTTTTTCTGTAATCTCTGCCGTGAATGATATACACCAAATTCCTCCTTCCTCCGGGATGATATAATGAACCCGTACGCCAAACTCACATCAATGGAGGAAGAATGCCCCCAAAGGGACGTATTGTTGTGGATGACCGTTATTGCAAAGGCTGTGAGCTGTGTATTACCGAATGCCCGCAGGATGTTTTGGAATTGGATATGAGTCGGCTGACCTCCAAGGGTTACCACCCTGTCCACTTGAAAGGCCCGGGCTGCACCGGCTGCGCGGTATGTGCCATTGTCTGCCCCGAAGCTGCCATCACCGTGTATCGTGAAGTTGTGCAGCGAGGCGAATCATGACCAAAGAACTAATGAAAGGTAACATTGCCATCGCCGAAGCGGCCATCCGCGCCGGGTTGCAGGCATATTTCGGTTACCCCATCACCCCCCAGACCGAGTTGTTGGAATGGATGTCTGCTCGCATGCCGGAATTGGGACGTGCATTTGTTCAGTCTGAAAGCGAGCTAGGCGCTATCAACATGGTGTACGGCGCAGCTTGCACCGGCAAGCGCGTGATGACCTCCTCTTCCTCCCCTGGTGTCAGCCTGATGATGGAAGGGCTCTCCTACATCGCTGGCACTGAAGTTCCCATGGTACTGGTGGATGTGATGCGCGGCGGTCCTGGACTGGGTAATATTGCCCCATCCCAAAGCGACTATAACCAGATCGTGCATGGCGGCGGCCATGGTGATTACCATACTATCTGTCTGGCGCCTTCCAGTGTCCAAGAATCGATTGACCTGACCGTACTGGCCTTTGACCTTGCTGAAAAATACCGCGCCATCAGCGTGGTATTGACGGATGGCTCCCTAGGACAGATGATGGAACCCGGCGAGCTGCCCCCTATGCAGCCATTGAAAACTAAATTTTCCGATTGGGCTGTATCAGGCACGGAGGGTCGCGAACGGCGTTTCCTCAGCTCCATTTATATCGATCCGCCTGCCGAGGAAGTAATCAACCTGCGCCTCTTGCGCCGCTGGCAGCAGATCCAGGCGAGCGAAGTGCGCTACAAGGATTATTACCTGGATGACGCGGACTTTGCAGTGGTTGGCTTCGGCTCTGTTGGCCGCATTGCGCTCTCTGCGGTGCGTACTGCCCGGGCAGAAGGCATCAAGGTCGGCTTGCTGCGTCCGGTCACCGTCAGCCCCTTCCCCACCCAGCAAATTTCAGAACTGGCCACACGTGTCAAGGGCATCCTGGTTACCGAGATGAACTCCGGCCAGATGCTGGATGACGTGAACCTGGCAGTGGCTGGAAAAGTGCCGGTGGAATTCTTTGCCCGCCTGGGTGGCGTGGTTCCCTTCCCGGACGAGATACTGGCAGAGATTCGCCGCATGGCTACATCCGACCTGAAATTAGAAGGCCACCCGCGCGATCGCTGGCTGGCTCGCATGGCTGCCTGATAAGGAGAATGAATGACTATTGCTGAAACCCTTGTTTATTCCCGGCCAAAATCCTTTACCGAGACTCAGAGCCACTACTGCCCCGGCTGCACCCACGGTGTGGCGCACCGGCTGGTGGCGGAAGTACTGGATGAGATGGGTATGCGTGAGCATACCATCGGTGTGGCATCTGTGGGTTGCTCGGTGTTTGCATACAATTACTTAAATATGGACTTCGTCCAGGCGCCACATGGACGCGCCCCAGCCATGGCCACCGGCGTCAAGCGGGTATATCCCGACCGGGTGGTCTTTACCTACCAGGGCGATGGCGATATGATCTCCATCGGCACTGGCGAAATTATCCATGCGGCTGCGCGGGGAGAAAATATCACGGTCATCTTCCTGAATAATGCCAATTATGGCATGACTGGCGGACAGATGGCGCCCACCACCCTGCCTGGCATGAAGACCACCAGCTCCCCCAATGGACGCGATGTGGAAACCATGGGTTTTCCCATCCGGGCAGCTGAGATGCTATCCACGCTGGATGGCGCCAGCTACGTGGTGCGCCGCAGCCTGCACAACCCCAAGAATATCCGCATGGCGAAAAAGGCCATCCGCACTGCCTTTGAAACCCAGGTGCGCGGATTGGGCTTTTCGATGGTGGAACTGCTCTCCAGCTGCCCCACCAACTGGGGCATCACCCCCGGAGATTCTTTACAATGGATCGAGGACAAGATGGTGCCTTATTACCCGATCGGTGATTACAAGGTATCTCAAATGGTCGCGGACGCGAAGATATAGGAGCCAACGATGCAGACTGAGATTGTCATTTCCGGTTTTGGCGGCCAAGGCGTGCTCTTTGCCGGCCAATTGCTCTCATACGCAGCCATGGATCGCGGTAAAAACGTGACTTGGATTCCATCCTACGGCCCCGAAATGCGCGGAGGTACAGCCAACTGCACCGTGGTTGTTTCGGATGAGGAGATTGGCTCACCGCTGGCCAGAAACCCGGAGGCGGTTGTCGTGATGAATTTGCCATCGCTAGATAAATATGAGCCGCTGGTAAAACCCGGCGGTGTGCTGGTGATCAACCAGTCCATGGTTGACCGGAAAGCCAAACGCAACGATATCCGCGTGGTGTATATTAAAGGGAATGACATTGCCGAAGAGCTGGGCAACAAACGCCTGACGAATATGGTCATGATTGGCGGCTTACTTGCCAACCATCCCTTCCTGACACTGGAAGATATGGAGAAGGCGCTCAAAGAACACCTGCCGGCCAAGCATCAAAAACTGCTGGAAGTAAATTACCAGGCACTGCGCAGGGGTGCAGAGTATAAGGCGTAGAGATTTAAGAAAAGAGAATTGAGAATCGAACGGACGCGAAAGCGCCCGTTTTTGTTATTTATTTACCATTTCTGAAAAGTACGGGATGATTTATGTGGTATTACTTTTACCGTTATTGACAATCCAGTTTATCATATAAGAAATATCCTATAAGAATACTTCCTGGTGGCTGAAATAACTATGATCAGAAATTCCATAAGCAAATTTCAATTCTCAACTCGTCAATTTCGATTCTCGCTCCTACCGATATATCCCCTGCGGATCAAGCTCTTCGCGCAAAATGCACAGCCCTTTTTCTGAGGGTGACTCCCCGGGTAGGTTGGGTTGAGCGTTAAATGCGAAACCCAACACCCTTCTGCAGATAAGAAAAAAGGCGCCATCACTGGCGCCCTGTTCTTTTATTATCTTCTACCGGTTCGCGGTGGCGAAGCGGGAGCGGTTGTAATTGTTCTTTGGTCGAGGCTGGTACGTTTTCCGTTCGTCCACCGCAGGTTTGGCGGGCAAATACAGGTTAACCTCGAAGCCTTCCAGCTTGCGTCGTTCCAGGTTCTTCCCCATCAGGCGTTCGATGGTACGCACCATGGGTAGATCTTCCTGTGTCACCAGGGAAAGGGCTGTGCCGAGATGCTCCATGCGTCCGGTACGCCCGGTGCGGTGGGTGTAGGCTTCGGCGGTATCGGGAATATCAAAGTTGATGACATGCGACACCTGCGAAACGTCAATGCCGCGGGCGGCGATATCGGTGGCCACCATCACTTTGACGTGGCCGGTGCGGAAAGCATTCATGGCAACCGTACGCTGGGATTGGGAAAGGTTGCCCTGCAGGGAAGTGGCTCTGTGGCCAGCCTGGATGAGCTGCATGGCCAGTTTCTTGGCGCGGTGCTTCGTGCGGGTGAAGACCAATACCTGTCCTTCACCAGATTCTTTCAGTAATTCCAGCAGCATATCCGGTTTGCGCAGTTGTTCCACCGGATACATGACATGGTTGATGGTATCCAGGGGCGTGGCGATGCTAATTTCCACCGTCACCGGATTGTGCAGCACTTTTGTCGCCAGGCTGCGAATCTCTTCTGGCATGGTGGCGGAAAATAACAGGGTTTGGCGTCTTTCTGGTAAAGCGTTGATGATCCGGCGGATGGAGGGTAAGAAGCCCATATCAAACATATGATCAGCTTCGTCCAGCACCAGGATCTCGATGTTGCTCAGGTTGACGGCACCCTGGTCTTTCAGGTCCAGCAGGCGACCCGGGCAGGCAACGACGATGTCAACGCCATTTCGCAAACCCTTGATCTGGGCCTGTGCGCTCACCCCGCCATAAACCGTAAGGCTGCGCAGTCCGGTCTGACGGCCAAGTTGCATAATGGCTGTATGGGTCTGCTCTGCCAGTTCGCGGGTGGGGGAGATGATCAGGGCGCGCAGTTTTCCGCGCGGACCTTTCATCAGGTGCTGCAGCATGGGCAGCACGAAAGCGGCTGTCTTGCCGGTACCGGTTTGTGCCAGTCCAAGAACGTCTGTTCCGCCAAGGATGGCTGGAATGGTTTGTGCTTGAATGGGGGATGGGGTGCTGTAGCCAGCAGCCAAAATGCCCGCATTAATATGCGGATGTAGATTAAAACTATTGAAACTCATGAAAAATCCTTTATGGTGCTGCTGTTTACACGGGAAATAATAATTACCGCGCCCGCTCCTTCGCGCCACATTGTGGATACACCATCAGATGATTCAGAGCGGTATTTAATTAGATAACCAGGGGAAACCCTGACCGTTGACGATTTAGTAAATATTCAACTCAAACAAGTTATTTTACCACAGAAAAGTTGGAATTGGCGCGTGGCACAAGAATTGAATAAACTTTCATTGGAAAGCAGCCCAAGCCATCGGCAAAGCGTCTTGAACCCTGGAATACGTCCAGTCCTGTGGGAAAATATGCGCCTTTGGTTTATACAATGAATTATTTAGCAACGATTGAAATTTCATCAGAAAGGATATTCAGGTTTAATGAGACATGGCCAGTGACCAGCAAAAAAGCCACAGCATTAATACCAATCACTTGTTGTTGTTCACTTTTTTTGGATTTATAACACTTTGCTTAAAAACGCCTTCGTTCGTTCTTCCTTTGGATTACTGAAGAGTACTTCCGGCGAGGCTTCTTCAACGATCAGGCCATTATCCATAAGAATCGCGCGGTTGGCTGCTGCGCGGGCGAAGCCCATCTCATGTGAAACCACCACCATCGTCATGCCTTCTTTCGCCAGAGTCAACATCACATCCAGCACTTCCTGGATCATCTCAGGGTCCAGCGCAGATGTGGGTTCGTCAAACAGCATGATCTTTGGGTTCATCGCCAGTGCACGGGCAATCGCCACCCGTTGCTGCTGTCCGCCCGATAACTGCCCGGGATGAGCATGAGCTTTCTCTGGTATCCCGACTTTTTCCAATAACTGCGTTGCCACCCTCTCAGCTTCTGCTTTATCGCGTCCGCGAACGACCTTTTGCGCCAGGGTCACATTCTCCAGCACTGTCAGGTGCGGAAACAGGTTGAACTGCTGGAACACCATCCCCACCTCGGTGCGGACCTGGTTGATGTGTTGGGTGGAATCCAGCGGGATACCATCCACGATGATGGATCCTTCATCATACTCCTCCAGCCGGTTGATGCAGCGCAAAAAAGTGGATTTTCCTGAACCTGAAGGTCCGATGATCACAACCACTTCGCCTTTATTCACATCCAGAGAAACCCCTCTTAATGCTTCCATGGTGCCAAAGTATTTCTTAACATTATTAATTTGAATGATCGGTTCCATCGGTTACCTCGTAATGCGTGTCTTTCTTTCGATCCAGGTCACGATCCTGGATGCAAATAGCGTCATGAGCAGATACAGTAAAGCCACCAGCATCCATCCCTCGAGCGGGATGAAGTTGGTGGAAATGAATTCACGTCCACGCCGGGTGATATCGGCCACAGCCACCGCGCTTACCAGCGATGAGTCTTTAAGGATGGAAACGAATTCATTGCCTACCGGCGGTAATATCACCCTGACCGCCTGGGGGATGATGATATAGCGCATAGCCTGGAAGTGGGTCATGCCCAGGCTACGGGCAGCTTCCATTTGTCCGCGGGAAATGGATTGAATACCTGCCCGGTAGATCTCGCTCATATACGCGCCATAACAGAAAGTCAGACCGAGAATGGCCATCCCCACCGGGTTGGCAAGGTAGTCTTGAAAAGCAGGAATATGGAACTTGTCGCCAATGCCCTGGACTATGGATGGGAAGGCAAAATACCAGGCAAAGATTTGCACCAGCAGTGGCACCCCGCGCACTACCTCCACGTAAACCGACGCCAGGGTGGAAATAACCGGGTTCTTGGAGAGCCTACCCAGTGCGGCAAAAAGCCCCAGCACCATGACCAACAGGAAGGACGACACAGTGACCGTAAGGGTCACCATGACCCCATCCCTTACGAAGAGGATCATGCGTTGGTAAGGATCCGGCTTCATGAATACCAACAGCAGGATGATAGCGGCTACAATCGCCACCAGGATCCACCAGCGGTCGAAACCATCTTTAGACTCTGCCGCTCCGGTCTGTCTGGCATTCATGGGCGGTATTAGGGGATTATTCTCATCAGTCATAGTTTCATTCCTATTAAAATGCGAGGTCAAAAGACCTCGCAAAGCATAGAATACCGGGTTGATCTAGTGGCGGGGAGTAAATGACCGCAAAGAAACCTGGTTGAACAGGCCTTCATAAACGGTAATGGTTAAAATGATTTTCGCTTCCATAATAAATAATTAACTCGATACCTCGGTGTTTCTATTAAATTTGTTTTTCGATTATAACACCATCTTCTATATACATATCGCGCAATTTCCGGGAACCATCATTCAGACACAGTAGTGTAATATATTCTGCAATACTGCTTCTTCGCCTTGGATTTATGGGATAATAGGTACTACCAGATCCAATCTGACAATCCATTCAGCCAAGGCTTCGTTTGCCAACCATGGAATACAAGAATTATCTGATTAGACTCATTACGCAACGCCAGTTGTCCCTGCTAGTGGCCTATAACATCCTGGTCTATTCCCTGGGTGCTGGGATTGCCCATTATTTTGGTATTCCGATCGACTGGTCTAGGTACCTGACAGGGCAGGGCTTCTGTCTTAGTATCATGCTTTTCACCTTCTTCATCAATGATTACTTTGATTCATTTTTGCCTACTTCAGATCGGCCAGCCCCCCAGACGCGAGTAGAGCAGGATACCCTGCGCAGGATTCAATACACCTTGCTGGTTACCGCATTGGTATTCATTACTGTGGCTACCATCCTGATCATGCTAGTATCCCAGGTCGGATCCATGAATCCAGCGGCTATCATCCTTGTGGGCGTTGGCTTCCTGGCTTCCATGGCATATGCGATTCCTCCCATCCGTTTGATTTATTCAGGCGCCGGTGAAATTATCATGGCATTCCTGCTCACTTTGGTGATACCCGCGTTCAGTTACAGCCTGCTGGCTGGCGAACTCCACCGGTATAATGCCCTCACCAGCCTGCCGCTGACAGCCTTCTTTACTGCCATGCTCCTAATCCAGCAGTTCTCTACTTATGAAGCGGATTGTAAAGATTGCCGTGGCACCTTACTGATCAGGCTGGGCTGGCAAAACGGCTGGCAACTGCATAATATCTTAATCATTCTTGGCTTCATGCTGCTGGTTCTCACCAACCTGCAAGGCTTGCCCTGGCATCTATTGCTGCCAACTTTCATTACTGTGCCAATAGCCATATGGCAGATTGTCTTGCTGGCACAATTGGCTGCAGGGAAAAAGCCGAAGTGGAAACTCTTACAGTTCATCAGCCAGGCAAACGTCGGGTTGATCACATACATTCTTACTTTTATGTTCTGGATAAAATAATGCCCCAATTTCTCAAACTGCAACCACCATTCGAAGCCCGCCTAAAACTATTAGAAAATCTTCCCCAGTTCACGTCAGAACGGGAGGAAATTGACACGCTTTCCGCGCTCAAGCGTGTGCTTGCTTGCGATTTTTATGCCCCCCATCCGCTGCCGGAATTCCCCCGCAGCACGGTGGATGGTTATGCGGTCAAGTCAGCAGACACCCACGGCGCTTCAGAAAGCCTGCCCTCCATTTTAACTTTTTCCGGTGAAGCCCCGATGGGGCAGACTGTCGTTCAGTCGGTTCGTCCCGGACAGGCGATCCTCATCCACACTGGCGGCATGCTTCCACCAGGCGCAGACGCAGTGGTGATGCTGGAACAGACCCAACTTAACAATGGCGCGGACCTCGAGATTTTCCGCTCGGTCAGCTTGAATGAGAATGTAATCTTGATTGGGGAAGATGTGCACACGAATGACCTGGTCATCCCAGCCGGGCGCATCATCCGCCCCGTCGAGATCGGCGGCTTGATGTCTTTCGGTGCCACCCGGGTGGAAGTTAACAAGCGTCCGATAGTGGGAATTCTTTCCTCCGGAGATGAAATTGTCGAACCCGCAACCCAGCCTCAACCAGGTCAGGTGCGGGACATTAACACCACTACCATGTCCGCCCTGGTTATCGAATCTGGCGGAGATCCGCGGCCATACCCGATCATTCCAGATAACGAGGAAACCCTGTCACAGGCTGTGATGAAAGCTTACAATGAATGTGATATGGTGCTCATCACCGCTGGATCATCTGCCTCCACTCGTGACCTAACCGCTGATGTCATCAAGAAACTGGGGGTGCCGGGAGTGCTGGCACACGGGGTGAATGTAAGGCCGGGGAAGCCTACCATCCTGGCTGTCTGCGATGGTAAACCAGTCATTGGCTTGCCCGGTAATCCGGTCAGCGCGCTGGTGATCGCTGACCTATTTGTTCGCCCGGTCATCCGCAAATTGTTAAATGTCTCAGATGCCGTATTCCACCCGGGCATCACAGCCCGCCTGACAGCAAATGTGTCCTCGGCCGCTGGCCGCGAGGACTGGGTGCCGGTGATCCTTTCATCCGGATCAGATGGCTATTCGGCAGAACCCATCTTTTTCAAGAGCAACCTCATTTTCAACCTGGTGCGCGCCAATGCTCTGCTGCATATTGAGGCGGACGTAACCGGGGTGCTAGCTGGCGCGATGGTCCAGGTGGAATTGCTATGAAGCATACTTTATTCATCGTGATAGCAGGCACATTATTCCTTTCTGGCTGTGCCGCCCAGAGCGCCACCCGCGTGGAGCAAACTGCTATTGCGAACAATGTTCAGCAGCAGATTGAGATCATGCAAACTGAGGCTGTCCTGGCACTGACACCCACCGCAACTGCCACGCCAACCCAGACCCCCACCATCACGCCTACTCCAACACCCACCCTCACCGCCACTCCGACCATCACTCCCACCTGGAGCAAACGCGGCAAAGGCACTCCCATCATCGCACCCATCCTGCTTTACCACCATATTCGCGGTGTGGAAAAACCTGGCCGTTATGAGATTTTGCCATCTGTGTTTGAAATGCAATTGACCTACCTGAAACAATGGGGTTACACCTCGATCACAATGGAGACACTTGCAAATGCCTTGCGTTACAACGACCCCCTGCCTGAAAAACCGGTGCTGATCACTTTTGATGATGGCGACCTGGATGTGTATGAGAATGCGTTCCCCATCATGCAGCGGCTGGGCTTTGTGGGTACTTTCTATATTGTTTCCAACCGACTGCAGGTTAAAGATTTCGTTACACCTGCCCAACTACGTGAAATGATCGCGGCAGGCTGGGAAATTGGCAGCCATTCTCATTCACATCTGGACCTTACCCAGAACCATAATGCCATCAACTCGGAGGCGCTTGGTTCCAAAAAGATACTGACCGCTGCCATTGGAAGACCGATTAATTCATTCGCCTACCCCTTTGGCCAGATCGACCAGGTGGTCGGTAATCATGTCTCCGCCTATGGATATACAAACGCGGTTGGTCTTGGAATTGGCTATACACATACCATCCTCACCATCTACTATCTTGATCGTCTGGAAGTACGCAGCGAATACGACTATACCGCTTTTGCCAAGCTGCTGCCCTGGTCGCCGGTATCCACTCCTCCGGCTCCCTGATGAGGTTGCATGTCTGTCTATCTTAAGGATATTCCCCTAGAGGAAGCCCTTAAACGCCTAAACGCAGCCTTGCTGGAGCATAGCCTGGCTGGTGCACTCAATGCTGAAGAGATTCAACTGACCGAGTCCGCTGCCGGTCGTGTACTCTCTGAAGGTATTTGGGCGCGGCTTTGCTCACCGCATTATCATGCAGCAGCCATGGATGGCTTTGCGGTTAACGCAGCTCATACCCGTGACGCACTGCCTTCCCGCCCGCTCCAGCTTCGTGTAGGTGAGCAAGCTTTTTATGTAGACACAGGCGACCCGCTGCCTGAGCGTACCAACGCAGTCATCCCGGTTGAAAATGTCGAGCCGATCTCCTCGATCCCCGACATCCAAAGCGACTTACACCATCCAGATGCCGTCCTCATCCGCGCCTCTGTCACACCCTGGAGTCATGTACGCCTGCTGGGAGAGGATATTGTGGCCACCCAGCTGGTGCTGCCTGCCGGGCACGTACTCCGCCCCTTTGATCTGGGTGCGGTTGCAGCGAGCGGCTATGGCAGTGTAAAAGTCATTCGCAAGCCAAAGGTGGCCATCATCCCCACCGGAAATGAACTGGTGGAAATTGGCAGGGAAGTAAAAACAGGCGACATCATAGAATATAACTCGCTGGTGATGGCTGCCCAGGTGAATGACTGGGGCGGCATCACGCAACGGTATCCCATTGTAAAAGATGATCTTGACCAACTGCGCGAGGCTGTGCTCCATGCCGCCTCCCGCTCAGATCTGATCCTGCTCAACGCTGGCTCTTCCGCTGGCTCCGAAGATTATTCCGCGGCGGTGATTGCGGAATTGGGTGAATTGCTGGTGCATGGGGTAGCTGTGAGACCCGGCCACCCGGTCATCATCGGCATCATCCGCCCTGGTCTGCCGGGAATCGATACACCTGTGCCCATTATTGGTGTTCCAGGATACCCTGTCTCAGCCGCCTTAACGTGTGAATTGTTTGTTCAGCCCCTCATCAGGCTCTGGTCCGGTCAAAAGCCAGCAGCTATTGAAGAGGTGGAAGCAACGCTGGCGCGCAAGGTGAATTCCCCTCCCGGTGACGATGATATGCTGAGGGTAACCCTTGGCACAGTGAAAGGCCGCTTGTTGGCCGCGCCTCTCCCCCGTGGCGCAGGTGTGATCACCTCCTTGGTACTTGCGGATGGCATCGTCGTCATTCCGCGCGGTGTGCAGGGACTCGAAGCTGGCGAGAAAGTCCAGGTGCGGCTCTACCGTCCGCGACAGGAGTTGACTGACACCCTGTTGATTACCGGATCACATGATCTCACTTTGGATATATTAGCTGAATATCTGGCTGAGCGCGGACATCGCATGGTAACATCTAATGTCGGCAGCCTGGGGGGATTGATGGCGCTGCAGAGAGGCGAAGCGCATGCCAGCGGTTCACACCTGTTGGATCCAGATTCGGGTGTTTACAACGATTCCTACATACGCCAGTATTTATCCGCTAAGCAGGTTGCAGTGATGGGATGGGTGGGCAGGGTTCAGGGCCTGATGGTTAAGAAGGATAACCATTTGAATATTTTCGGTCTTCAGGACCTCACCCGCACGGATGTGGTTTTTTCCAACCGCCAGCGTGGCGCTGGCACCCGGGTGCTACTGGATTATCACCTTAAACAAATGGGGATACCTTCGGACATTATCAACGGTTATCTTGACGAAGAATATACCCACCTGGGTGTGGCAGCAGCTGTCTTTTCAGGTAGAGCTGATTGCGGCCTGGGCATCCAGGCTGCCGCGAATGCCCTAAACCTGGACTTCATCCCGCTGTTCGAAGAAACTTACGAGCTGGTCGTTCCTGAAGAGCACTACCTCAGCCCGTTTTTTCAACCTGTACTGCAGGCCGCCAGCGATCCTGAATTCAAACAGCGTGTCACTAAACTTCCGGGCTACAGCACCGCCCGTATGGGAGAGATCCGCTTTCTGCTGAAATCATGAAAGCTTGTATAACCTCTTGCCAGGTAAGCCCGGCTGTATCATCATTTTAGGAAAACAACTGGAGGAAACATGTTGCCCAAGATCAATCAACCCGCGCCAGCCTTTGAGCTGCCCGATGAAAACGGAAAGATCCATAAACTAGAGGATTATCGTGGAAGGTCAGTCGTATTATATTTTTACCCCAAAGACGATACTCCGGGCTGCACCACTGAAGCCTGCAACTTTCGGGATGATTATTCCAAATATATGGATGCAGGCGTGGCCTTACTAGGTGTATCGCCGGATAATGTTAAATCGCATCAGAAGTTCAGGACAAAGTATGGGTTAAATTTCCCCTTGCTGGCGGACGAAGGGCATGTGGTCTGCGATAAGTACGGCGTCTGGGGTCGGAAAAAGATGATGGGGCACGCGTATGATGGGGTTTTCCGTACAACCTTCCTCATTAGCCCGGATGGTCTAATCCAGAAGGTATATGAGAACGTCAAGCCCGCTGACCACAGCCAGGAAATCCTGACCGATATTCAAGCATAACTAAGAGAGCGACAAAGCTGATTTATTGTACCCTTACAAGGGTACGGCCTTTTTCCCACAGCTTTTCCAGGCTGTAATAGTCTCGCTGTGTCGGCGAGAACAAGTGGATGACAATATCCCCGCAATCCACTACCACCCAGCCATAACCCGATTTCCCTTCCACGCGTGCCCGCAACTTGCCATCCTTTTTGGCACAATCCACCGCTGCCTCCGCTAATGCGTTTAGCATACGGTCAGAGGTAGCGGTACAAATGATGAAATAATCTGTGAATGAAGCAATGTCGTGAATATCCAGCAGGACAATCTTTTCGCCCTTCTTATCTGCCAGGGCTTCAATAATTTTATTAGCAGTTTCCAGTGTGTTCAGATATTTTCTCCTTCAAGTCGTCACTGTATTTTAACATGAATTTCCGGTTGACCACATTTCCCTAATGCGGATTGATGAAGGGGGGTATGGATTGGACCACTCTCACGGAGGTCGCTGCGAAAAAGGGTAATGCGTTCGACTGTCACCTCCCCCACCACTCCCGGCTGGCTGCGCAGGATGATCGCTCCCAGCTTGCTCAGCTGGTCATCCGTCAGGTCGCGATTCACCCGGCCAATGGTCAGATGCGGGGAAAATGGTTTCTCTTCACGCATGATATTTATTTTTGCAAGTTCATTTTCCAGGGAACCTGCCAGATTTGATAGGGCTTGCTTTGCATCCAATCCCAACCAGATGACTCGCGGTTTTTGGCTGGAGGGGAACATGCCCACCCCAGCCGCAACACCATTAAACGAAGTAACTCCTGCTGCAGTGATATCCATGTGTTGGTAAATATCGGGAAGCAGCTCGACGGGCACATCCCCCAGGAATTTCAGCGTCAGATGGAGGTTAACAACGCCCACCCAGCGCACCCATCCCCGCGGTATGGACTGGTTGTACCCATTCACTACCTGTTGAATGGAATAACGCGTTTCAGTCGATAATTCGATGGCGATAAATGCCCGAACGGGTTTCATTCCTTAAAAATAGCACAGATTTCCAATTTTGGTAATAAAACTTGAAAAAAATATTCATCAAATCTCATGCATTCAAGATATTATTTTTGTAAACACACCACAGGCGCATTAATGATTATC
>PNON01000023.1 GCA_013824865.1 Anaerolinea sp.
ATGAAACGCAGGTCATCCCGGTGCGGACCGGTGGTAGTGACCCCACGCGCCAGGTCGAGCCGGCGGGAGGCGTGCATCCTTCTTAGGAAAGCTTGTTCCAGGTCAGTCGGTGTAAATTGCTGGCTTTCTCCCCCGAAATATTGTTGCCTTCCCCTGTCGGTAATTTTCTCGCCAGTTGTGAATGTAGGCAGGTAATCCACCTGGAAGGCTTCGTTCTGCCCGGTCAACCCGGCATGGATGGGTGCTGCCAATGCTTCGATTTCCCTCACCGCTTTCCCCCGCGCAAACATCAGTTTTGAGCCATTACTCGCCAGCATTTTGTCCCAGTAATCCAGCTGCTCTTGGTCACCACCTTTTTCAGCCAGTTGTTTTAAGAGTGCATTTCGACGGGTAAGCGCTTGCTGATATTTTGTCAAATCTTCCGCGTATCCAGTAACCACCTGGCACAGCGTCATATTCAGATACCGGCGCCGTTCTTCCGGTCCATTATCAATAAACCGGGTCATCTGCGGGATAAAAACGACCGCGTTGAAATCACCAATAGCCTGAGCTGCTGGTTTCTTCACCCCGTTCACAAGGATCTCTTTTCGCAAGCGCGTATTGGGAGTCCCGTTCGAAGAGGTCCCGTTCTGCAAGATCAGGCGCAGTTCAAGGGTATGCTTTTTTCTGCCCCGTTCATAATCGGCCACGACGCGCCCGACCGGAATCTCCTCCTGGCGGGCTGAAAAACTGACCACCTGACTGTCCTGGGACGTCTGGAAGGAAGTGAAGGCTGCCAGAAAGAAAACAGCTTCAAGCAGGGTGGTCTTGCCTTGTGCGTTGTCCCCCACTAACACAATAATACCGCCTGGAATATCCAGGTCCAGGCGGGAGAAGGCGCGAAAATTGGTCAGAGAAAGGTGGGTGAGGCGCATCAGTCCTTAATAAATTCTACTTCTTCAGGTGATGGCTTCCAAATGCGGGTGGCGCGATCCGTATAAAGAACGCCATCCAGATGATCCATCTCGTGCTGAAAGATTCTGGCCAGCCAACCGGCTGCCTTATATTTCACGATTTGTCCCCGTCGATTCTGCCCCTTGATGATGATCCGTTCCCAACGCTCCACCTCACCCGCCAGTTCGGGTACAGACAGACAGGCTTCCACGCCCACCTCGGTTTCTTCCGAGTGCTGCACAATCTCGGGATTAGCCAATACGTATAGAAGTTTGGGTGCTTCTTCGTCCTCCTCATCGCCATATTCCACGACAATCAACCGCTGCGATTCACCGATCTGGGGGGCTGCCAGACCGACCCCTGGCGCCTCGCGCATGGTTTCAATCATGCTGACCACCAGGTTTTGAAAATCCCCGTCAAAACTGACCACCTTATGCGCTTTCCGCCGGAGCACCGCTTCGGGTACAAATTTAATTTCAAGTAATGCCATAGTTCTTATCCTTAATGCAGATGGAACTATTTTAACTTAATTCCTCGGGATTGGGGGATGCTGCTGAATCGACCGGGCTGGTGCGGTATTCATCCTGATGCTGGTGATAGGTCGCGATCCAATCCCCCACGCGTTCCCGCTCCTCATTCATGGTGTCTGTTTTCTTTTTCCATTGATGTGCGGCCATCTTCGCGAACAGGTCCTGTTGCACCTGCGAGGGATTGTAAACACTCTCGAAATGGAAGGCGCTGGTACCCACTGCCACAATAACTGTACCAAAATTCAAAAAAATGCTCATCACACCAATGCGCTTATACTCGATCGATAGGATATTATCCAACTGGGCGACCTTTTTTACTTCCTTGCCCAGAGGCTTGCGCTCAATATCAATGATCTGATCCTGTGTGATCTGGTAGGTATCATTGCGCCAATCCACGTAGTTATAGATCCACCAGGTTGCCACAATGAGCAACACAAAAGCCAGCAATACTAATGATTCAAGGACGGGAACAAAATTATAAACTCCTGCTAACCTGCCAAACCACAGCGCGAGGCCAACCGCCAGCGCAAGCGCAGGTTTCCAGGTTTTTCTCACCAACACGTACCAATGCTTGCGGTATGTTACCACTCCGCCCGTTTCATACCGTACCTTGAAAAAATCAGCAAAGAGTTCTTGCAGCAAGCCTGGTTTAACAACCTCCTGCACGCTGGCAGATGCGGTTGTGGCTGCAGAGGGTGCTTCGGGCTTCAGTCGGTTGCGTAGTGTCTGTTCCATGTGGGTAATCTCGTCCTTCCGGCGGGTGGCTTTGGAAAGCTCCCAGTGTTGATAGATTAATCCGGCTACATCTTCCGGGCTCTCAACATCCGGCAACACTAGCGGACCTGAAATAGTGCGGACGAAGACATTCCCGTAACCCATTAATCGACCCAACTGGGTGGTCTGCACATCCACCGATTGCAAGGAGGAAAGGGGAGCTTCATGGCGGCTGTCGTAGATCAACGCCACTCGTTCCAACCAAACCACCCGCAGGCTGGTGACGATCGAATAATCGTTAATCCAGTCCACCGCTGACCACCCTCCCCAGCCAGCAACCGCCAGGCATACAACAAGGATGATAGAAAAGAGGACTGGCGCTCCGGCCAGAAGGGCATCCAAAAAGACCAGGGTGAAAAACAAAATGACGCTGATGGTCAAAGCTGGGATGGCTAACTTCTGAAACAGAAAAATGGGATGCCGCCGACCGGCGTAGAAAACTTCTTCTCCCGGCTGTAGCCAGTCCAGGCTCATACGCTGGGTGATTTTCCCGCTGTTATGCAAAATCTGCAGGGTGGAATCCAGCATTGGTAACCTCCCGGCTAGCTCGCGCAATTTCGGGGCTGTGATACGGATGAGCATGCTTGTTTTCAACACATGCACACTGTTCTTCAACTTGCCAGCGTGCAGGCAGTCCTGCCCCCAGTACTCCCCCGCTTCAAGATTTCGCGAAAAGGTTTCCACTCCACCGATAGCCACCGTTTGATACAGCAAGCCGGAATACACTATCCACAGGGCGTCATTTTGTGCACCCTGGATGCAAATCGAGTCGCCGCGTTTCACCTGGAAAAGCTCCACCGCCTGCGCTACAACACTCAGTTCCTCTCCCGTTAAACCGGAGAATAAACGGCAAGCTTTCAACACTTCTAAAACATCCTCTATATTGACATGATCATTATCCATTGGCATACCTGTAATGTAAATCCGTGCATTATTTATACCAGCTGTCCAAAACCCAAAGTAAAAGGCACCGGTTGATGCCAGTGCCTTTTACTTATCTGTTGTTGTTTAGCTGTACCAAAGCCGCTTATTTTTCCTTGCTTTTAAGTTCCTCAAGCGAGGTGAAAACCAGCTCTGTCTGCGCTTCATTAACATCGACGATCACGGTATCCCCGGTCTTATGCTGTTTCTCCAGCAGGTGAACGGAAAGTGGACTTTCTACGTATTTTTGCAAAGCGCGGCGCAGCGGCCGCGCGCCGAAGTTGCTGTCATATCCTGTCTTTGCCAACCAGACACGCGCAGCAGGAGTCAATTCTAAATTAAATCCGTGCTCTTTTAGCCGTTCCTGCACCTCTTTCATTTGCAGGTCAACGATCAATTCCATTTGTTCCAAACTGAGCGGGGAGAAAAGGATAATCTCATCAATGCGATTCAAGAATTCAGGTCGGAAAGTGCCTTTTAGCGCCTTTTCAATCTTTTCTTCCGACTCGCGTTCCTCATCAGTCTCCTTTTTCTGTAAAAAGCCCAGGCTGCCACCCTTGCGGACAAATTCAGTGCCCAGGTTGCTGGTCATGATGAGCACAGTGTTTCTGAAATCCACAGTGCGGCCTTGACCATCGGTCAGCCGGCCATCATCCAGAATCTGTAGCAGCGAATTCCACACTTCCGGGTGGGCTTTTTCCACCTCGTCGAATAGGATGACGCGGTAAGGCCGGCGGCGAACCGCTTCGGTGAGCTGACCACCTTCTTCATAGCCAACATACCCCGGAGGGGCACCGAATAGCCGTGATGCGTTATGCTGTTCACGGTATTCGCTCATGTCGATCCTCACGAGGGCATCCTCGTCATCGAACATGAATTCCGCCAGTGCGCGTGCCAGTTCAGTCTTACCCACGCCTGAAGGTCCAATAAAGATGAAAGAGCCTATTGGGCGGCGCGGATCAGCCATGCCAGCTCTTGAACGCCGAATTGCATCCGCCACAGCATGGACGGCTTCCGCTTGCCCAATAATACGCTCATCCAGTCGCTCTTCCATATGCAGTAACTTTTGGGCTTCGGTCTCCATCATTTGCGAGACAGGAATGCCAGTCCATTGGTGGATGACCTCAGCAATGTCATTGACATCCACCACTTCATCCAGCTTATGATCCGTCTCCCATTGATCACGTTTTCCTTTAAAATCGCCTTCCAGGCGCAACCTCTCTGCTTTCTTACGGGCGGCGCGTTCGTAATCTCGCTCCTGTCCGGCCTGTTCCTCTTCCGCTTTTAACTTATCCAGCTCAGTCTTTATGGATTTCAACTCTGGCGGGAGCGAGTATAAGGCTACGCGCAGTTTGGCGGCTGCTTCATCCATCAGATCGATAGCTTTATCCGGCAAGTGCCTGTCCGTCACATAACGGAAGGAAAGGCGGACTGCCTCTTCCAACGCTTTATCGGAGAAATGAACTTTGTGGTGGGCTTCATATTTATCACGAAGCCCGTGCAGCATTTTGATGGTGTCATCCACCGAGGGTTCATCCACAAACACCGGGGCAAAACGCCGTTCCAGCGCTGCGTCCTTTTCGATATGTTTGTGATACTCATCCGATGTAGTGGCACCCACACATTGCAATTCTCCCCTGGCCAGTGCTGGTTTAAGCATGTTGCTGGCATCCATTGCGCCTTGAGCCGCCCCCGCCCCCACCACGGTATGCAGTTCATCAATGAACAGGATGATCTCACCTTCCGATTTTTGAATCTCTTCAATCGCGGCTTTGAGGCGCTCTTCAAACTCCCCCCTAAAGCGTGAACCGGCGATCATGGCGCCCAGGTCAAGTGAAATGACCCTCTTGCCCAGCAGAATCTCTGGCACATCATTGCTAGCTATCTTTTGCGCCAGACCCTCCACAATGGCTGTCTTGCCAACACCAGCTTCGCCAATAAGCACTGGGTTGTTTTTCGTCCTCCGGGAGAGTATTTGCATAACCCGTCTGATCTCCATGTCGCGCCCGATCACTGGATCCAACTTGCCTTCCCGGGCAGCCTGTGAGAGATCACGAGAATATTTTTCAAGCGTGCGGTAACGGGGTTCTGCCTGCGGATCGGTTACGCGTTGACCGCCGCGCATTTGCAACACGGCATCGGACACCCGATCGCGGGTCAATCCGGCTTCTTCCAGGATACGAGCAGCAACTGTGTTTTTTTCACTCAATATGGCGAGAAAGATATGCTCGGTGGAAATATATTCATCCTTGAGCTTATTGGCTTCTTCGTTGGCTACATCAATGATGCGTTTAACGCGCGGGGTAATGAAGATCTGCCCGGCACCGCTGCCAAAGATATTGGCTTTGGGGGTGTTTTTCAACACATGGTCGAGCCGATCCGTCAGGTTAAGGGCGTCAACTTTCAAGAATTCCAAAACCTGGCTCACCACGCCCTGTGGCTGTTCAATCAACGCCAGCAAGATGTGCTCTGTATCGATCTGGTTATGCCCGTAGCGCTGGATCAACTCTGCCGCTCGTTGGGCAGCCTCCTGCGCGCGTTCTGTAAATCTGTCAAATCTCATCATAGGATCATCCGTCCTTTTATTTCTTCAATTATTGAAAGTCTCGATGTTTCCACTACTTTACCAGATGAGTATAAGATTTCTGTATGAATTACCTTCATTTTATCCCATTGATCCATTTTCTCCAAACCAATAACGGGAGGGGACGAGGCGACGCCTCGACCCTGCAATCAAACGGGTCCCCGCTGAGGATTAACTTCATTCATCAGACAGGCTGGTATATAATCGAGGATATGCATAGTTTCCAACAGACTGAATCTATCGTCTCAAATCCCCATATCCGCCGGGTGGATGTGCGCCGTGACCTGGATGAGATCGCCTCGCTGATCGAAACCTGTTTTGCAGAGACCCTGGATGAGGATGGCCAGGCTTACGTGCGCCAGATCAGAAAGTCCGCTGAAGACGCTCGCCGTCTGGGTTGGGTGGCTGACCTGGCAGAAGAGAACAACATGCCGGTCAGGGGTTTTATATGGGAACAAGACGGACGAATCATTGGAAACCTCACGCTCATCCCACTGCGTAAACATGGAAAGCCGGTGAATCTGGTAGCCAATGTTTCAGTGCTTCCCCAATATCGTCGTCTTGGCATCGCCAAGCAATTGACTCAGGTCGCCCTGGCGCATGTGCAACACAAGCAAGGTGGAAGAGTATGGCTGCAGGTGCGTGACGACAACGCAGCGGCAGAAATGCTTTATCGCAAACTAGGTTTCATGGAAAGAGCCAGACGCACAACCTGGCACCATTACGCTGAAGACCCAAAACCAAAGCCATTAACCGATATGCAAATTTATCCCTGTGGAATGACCGACTGGCACACTGTGCTGAATTTCTTGCAGAACATCCATCCGGATACTGTCAGCTGGAATCTGCAGGTGAACTTCCAAAAATTTAAACCCGGGCTGCTCACCCGCTTTACCGGATTCCTTCCCGGTGATACCCACCGTAGTTGGCTCTTGCGAAAAGATGGACAGCTGCTGGGTACACTATGCTGGGAAGCCAGCCGCACCTGGGCGGATAACCTGTGGCTTGGTTGCCCCCTGGAAAATATTGAAGTCACCTTGCAGCATCTACTGCCGTTTATCCTGAATAATATGAATCGGTCCCAACCGCAATCCATCAATTTCCCCGTATGTCTGGCGGAAGAAGTGTTCGGGCAATATGGATTCAAGAAACACTACACATTGATCTGGATGGAGCTGGAAGAACCCAGCTTAAACCCGGTCTGAATGAGGGTTAACCTTTTAAACCAAAATGAGCTGGATATCCTCCAGCTCATTGCATAAAACCTAAATTACTTCTTGTCAGCGTCCTTTACCAACAGTCGAGCCAGGTCGAGGAATTCATTCCATTCCTCCTGGAAGAAATGCAGAGTCACATTGTTCAACTCAAGATGATAAGTGGTCTCGCCATCGCCTTCTTCCGCCAGCCATGCCAGGTAACTCTCGGTTTCAACAATTGTATTGGTTTCTGTGTCAGCCATTTTAGCTCCTTTTAGTAGATTATCTCACAAAATCATAATGGTGATGATTTGAATTATTTCCGTTGATTTTTTTCACCAAAGTAATTACTTTTTAATAAGAATACGCTTGAAATTCCTTAGTAAGTCAAACCATACCCGTTTGAACCACCTGATCAAACGGACTTCGTGGATTTGAGCTGCTTCTTCTTCCTCTAACCCCGCCCAGGGATCCTGGTCGAAGAGTTTACGCTTGATATAGCGCGTGAATAGTTTTAAGGTAGCCACCATTGGCGCAGCCAAAATGACACCCACCAGTCCGATCAGGTTGGCCAATATGATAGCTGCAATTAAAACTGCAGCTGGATGGATCTTAAGCGCTCGTGAGAGTATACGGGTCGCCACCATATTATCCAGCAATGTATCCACCAAAAGGGAGATGCCCATCACGATACTCGTGTAAAGCAGGGGGGTTATGCCAAAGATCTGGCTAGCCTGGAAATAACTAACCAGGGCAATGGTGATCCAGGTGACCCACGCGCCAATATACGGGATGAAACGAGCCAGACCAGCCAATAGTGCCAACCCTATTGCGTACCGGACGCCTAGAATGGATAGGATGACAGAATATACAGTGATGGCAAGCAGAATCACCAAAAACTGACCACGCAGGAACGCATTCCAAATGTGGCTGAGCTCGCTGGACATCCGCTGCATATCATCCGCGTAACCCGGCAGGTGCAGGTCAAAGTACTTGTCTGTATTACCTCCGGATTCATACAAAATGAAATAGGAAATCAGGATAACGAAGAACAGCCAACCCATTATCCCTGCCGCGCCACCGGCCACTTTTCCCACCAGGGTGCCCACCTCGCCCAACAGCGGCTGCACCACTCCCAGTAGCTGGTTAGCCAGGTCGGATAACCCGTATTGTGAAAGATCAATTGTGAATGTACCGACCTTGATAACAGTATTGGATAGCGAGGTTATCAGGCCTGGCAGATTGGTAAAGAATTCCTTCATCAAATCAAATAAACTGGTGATCTGTGGCGCTAATGCCACACCTCCCCAGGCGAGCAATCCGATAAGTAGAAGAATCAATACCAGATAAATAAGCGAAACTGCCCCCTGCCATTTCATTTTAAGCTTGCGGCTCAAACTTGCTGCCAGTGGATGCACCAGGTATGCAAAAACACCAGTGATGAGCAATGGCCCAATGATATTGCGAAATCTGATCACCAGCCCAATAAGAATGGCGGCAATGGTTAGGGAAATCACCAGTTTAATGCCTGAGCCCCAGCGGGGTGAGTTGGAGGAGGTATTTGCTGTATTGTTTGTCATTTATGCTATCTTCATCTTTTCCAAAAGAACCTTGTCGCCAGAAATTACTGGCAGGCTGGCAGGAATTGCAGCAGGGAACACCATAAGTAATTATGATCTACAAACCACAATGCCAGTCCGCAAATACTCAAAACCAACATCAGCACCAGTACAATCAACCAGGTGAGATTAGGTGAGTTTTTCTGTTTTAGTTTTGCAGGGACAGCAACTTCATGGGTTGGTCGTGCCGGATCAGCTACTGTTTGGGTAACTTTGAATGGCTCAACATGCTCGGATATGAAGGGAGGTGGTGGAGATGGAGGTGGAGGTGGAATAAATTCTGCAAAAGGAGAGAAATCAAGTTCATTTGGATCTGGGAGGGGAACTAATTCAAAAACCAGGGTTACATTCTTCCCAAGCTTGATCTCATCCCCTGGAATCAGGGGGTAGAGCTGGGTTAATCGTTTCCCATCTACAATCGTCCCATTCGTAGAGCCCTGGTCTTCGATGTTATATCCTTCGTCCTTCTTTGTGATGACAGCATGATGACGTGATACTTCAATGTCATTGATGAAGATATCAGAGGCGGGATCACGACCAATGGATACTTTATCAATTAACAATGAAAATACTTTGCCTGTATCCGGTCCGGTTTTGATAACCAACTGGTAATTTTGTGCGGCCATAAACTCCTCCTCCACTCTGTCAACAGCTTACTCTGACTTTATTTTACATCCATTCCACCTTATGCCCAAGAAAATATTGTCTATGAAATCTTAATTCCAGAAAACAGATCCCGCAGCTTGATTCGCCCTCTGGGAGCCGGGTATGCTTGCATGAATAATTCCTTCTTTTGAAACAGCTGTCGAAGCCACGCTTGCGCTCCATTCGCCACCTCTGCCCCACCCTGGCTGATATGACATTTGGCCGCCCTGTCACGGATTTCCCTCACCGAAGTGTAATCAATGCTTGCGTGTACGGGAAAATGCTCGCGGGCAATGGACAGCAGATCAATATCCCGGTTCGCCCCAAACTTCGACGGATCTTTACCAGAAAGCAGTATCATCAGGACAGCAGCCCATAAAAAAGATCGCGGCATGGTGTGAAAAAATAACTTTTGCGGTTGATGAGGGGGGATTCCATCGGGCTCAATGTATTTCAAATCACCAGCGAGCTGAAAAGCCCGGACAGTCGCACGCTGGACGGCGATGTGGTCCGGATGTCGGTAACCGCCAATCGGGTCAAAAGTAAGCACAACCTGAGGGCGCAATTTACGGATTTGAGCTGCCACTTTGACAGCCACTTCCTCCAACGGGGCGGCAGCCAGCGCCTGGTGGTGTTGGTTGTCCAGAGAACCCTGCATGCCCGAATCGCGATAATCAAGGAAATGCACGCCTTTCAATCCCAGCACACCCGCAGCACAACGCAACTCCCCTTCCCGCACCTCAGCAATATCCTTATGCCCCTCCAGTAATTTTGGGTCCACCTCGCCCACCTCACCCCGCGTAGCGCAGACCAAATATACGTCCACCCCATTCCGGGCATAATAAGCAAGCGTCCCGCCCATGCCGAATGTCTCATCATCTGGGTGAGCTAAAACGGATAGCAGGACTGGCTTTTGCTTCTCATTCTCCATAGTCTTCATTAATAAATCGGCAACCTTGAATCCACTTGCAAAGCCCAGGCGTTGATACCGCCACGCAGGTTATGCACCCTTGAAAAACCTTGCCTATTCAAGAGTCTGGCTGCATCCCGCGAGCGCACCCCGTTGCGGCAGAAAATCACCACTTCACACCCTGGCAGTAATTCGGTCAGCCTGTTTTCCAGGTCTGGCAACGGGATAGCAACTGCTCCTGATAGTGCAGAGATTGCTCGTTCGAATTCCTCGCGAACATCCAACAGCAGGGGCGGATGTTCGGAATCCAAAAGCTGCTTTAATTCCAACGGTTCAATGTCCCATTCCGATGCCAGCTGCTCAAATTCCTCCTGGATACCTGTCCGACACCAGGCCTCATAGTCAATGAGGTCTTTAATGATCGGTTGCGCACCACATATCTGGCATGCCTGTTTTTTCCGCACTTTTACCACCTCGGCGCTCATATCCAGCGCGTCAAAGAGCAACAACTTCCCGATCAATGGACTGCCTGCGCCAGTTACCAGTTTGATGACCTCAGCAGCCTGGATGGAACCAATGATGCCCGGCAGCACACCCATCACTCCAACACTCGAGCAACTTGGGATGACGCCAGGTGGAGGAGGCTCTGAAAACAGACAGCGATAGCAGGGACCGTCATCCACACCAAAAACGCTTACCTGGCCTTCAAAACGAAAAATGGAGCCATAGACATACGTCTTCTTGGTCAGCACCGCAAGGTCGTTCAGCAGGTAGCGGGTGGGAATGTTATCCGTTCCATCCACCAGGATATCGTAACCGGCGGAAATTTCCCGGGCATTCCCGGCGTTAAATTCCAGCGGCAAGGCGTTCACCTCGATCTCCGGGTTGATGCTGCGCACCCTTTCTGCTGCGCATACAGCTTTCTGCTCCCCCTCCTGTTGGACCGAATACAGGATCTGGCGCTGCAAGTTGGATAGCTCAACCCGATCATAATCCACCAGCCCCAGCTTGCCAATTCCAGCAGCTGCAAGGTAAGCCGCAATTGGCGATCCCAATCCACCCATGCCGACAATTAACACAGAAGCCGCTTTCAGGCGCTGCTGCCCGCGCACACCGATCTGTGGTAACAGCAGGTGACGTGAGTAACGAGCGACCTCCTCTATGGTTAAGGGTGGTAATATCATTCAACCTCCAGCAATACCAGGCACCAGGATGACCACATCTTCCGCATTCAGTTTGGTCTGCATGATAGAGTCGCGGGGAATCTCTTCCCCACATAGAAAAAGATGGACGAAGAAATGCAGTTTACCTTTTCGGTTAACCAGGTGCTGCCATAATTCCGGGTATTGCTTGGCCAGGTTAGTCAGCAATTCACCCACAGTAGAACCATCCAATAATAGCAGCGATTGACCGGAAGTATAGTATTGAAAAGTCTGGGGAATTTTCAAGGTGGGCATTGAATCATTCTACCATATGTAAAAAAAGGGTTACCCACCGGAAGCGGTCGGCACGATGCGGATGTGGTCACCAGCATTGACCGGGGTCTCAAAGCCCTGAAGGGAAAATATCTCTTCCTGATTGAGGTAGATTAAGACATTGGCAGAAAGGATCCCCCAGTGGGTGTAAAAATGAGTCCTTAACTCCGGGAATTGGTGGAAAAGGTCCTCCATCACCATTCCGATGGAGTTACCTTTCACCTCGACTTCATCCTTCCAGCCGGTGAAAGGCTGAAAATACATGGGGATTTTTAACCGCATCTTGTTCCTCTTTCATATCTATCCTAACCGACCGCATTTATTTGTCAAGGTTTTTGATTATGGTTACAATTGACTCATGAATATCATCCTCACACACGAGCAGGCGGATTTCGATGCCATCGCTGGATTGTTGGGCACCAGCCTTATCCAGGGATCTGCCCTGCCAGTGCTACCGCGTAAAATGAATCGCAATGTGCGCTCCTTCTTATCCCTGCATGGCAGCGAGCTTCCTTTCGTGGAGGCACGAGATCTATCCGCCGGGGTAGAACTCGAACTCGTCACCCTGGTGGATACCCAATCCCTGGTGACATTAAAAGGTTTCACCCGAAAAACACGGGTGCAAGTGATCGATCACCACATGGAAAAAGGAACCCTCGATCCAGAGTGGTCTGTCCGCTGCGAACAAGTGGGAGCTGTAACTACCCTCCTGGTGGAAGCCATCCAGGAAAGCACGCGCCGGCTTACTACCACGCAAAGCACACTGCTCCTGTTGGGTATCTATGAAGATACCGGTTCATTGAGCTATGCCTCGACCACCTCACGTGATATCCGCGCAGCTGCGTACTTGCTGGAGCAAGGCGCCAGTTTGAGCATTGCCATCAATTACTTAAATCCCCCACTTTCTGAAGAACAACGTTTGGTTAATGACCGACTGCTGGAGAAAGCTGAGACCCACCTGATACATGGCCTGCGCATTGTGATTGCTGCGACATCCGCGCTTGAAATTTCGGAAGAAGTCTCTAGCATCGCGCATAAAATGCGCGATCTGCTGGAACCGGATGGCCTCATTATCATAGTAGCCACCGAGGAGGGGTACCGCCTTGTGCTGCGATCAACCAGCGACCAGGTGAACGTAGCCCTCATAGCCACACATTTTAACGGAGGCGGGCATGAGCGTGCGGCTGCGGCTCTTGTACATCGTCCTTCCGGAGCAGGTGCAGATAAAGACGCTGAAGAATTAGAACGTATCAAAAAAGAATTACTGCGCATTCTTCCATCCATGATCCAACAGCCCATTACCGTGCGTCAGATTATGTCTCGCAAGCCCCGCCTCATTCCGCCTTCCCTCTCAGCAGCAGAAGCTTCTAAATTGATGCAGAAGTACGGTTACGAAGGTTTCCCGGTGGTGGAAAACGGCCGGGTTTCGGGTTTGCTCACCCGGCGTTCGGTGGATCGCTCGCTCGCTCACAAATTAGACCTGCCAGCATCCAGCCTGATGGAAGCAGGCAGTGTGGTCGTCTCCCCGGAGGATACACTGGATCATTTACAAGAAGTGATGACCGAAACTGGCTGGGGGCAGGTCCCGGTTTTTGACCCTGATAAAAACGAGATCACGGGAATCGTCACCCGCACTGATTTGCTCAAAGTACTTTCCACCCGTCAACCTCGCAAGCGCGTGCATCATCTCGCCTCCCAATTGGATGGCAGCCTTCCGGTTGAGCAAGTTGCACTGCTTAAAACGATTGCTGATCAGGCAACGAAATTGGGGATGGCAGCTTACGTGGTGGGCGGTTTTGTGCGGGATCTGATCCTCGGCCGACCCGTAACTGATTTTGATATTGTGGTCGAGGGGGATGCCATTTGCCTGACCCAAGTGCTGGTGGACAAATTTGGCGGGCGTATGGTTTACCATAACCGTTTTGGTACTGCCAAATGGTATCTTGACACAAATTCCATGGCATTGCAGGCAATTTATACTACTATTAAGAATCCGGTATTACCAACTCTACCCGCCAGCCTGGATTTGATCACCGCTAGAACTGAGTTTTACGACCATCCCACCGCCTTACCAACCGTGGAACGTTCCAGCATAAAGCTTGATTTGCATCGCCGGGATTTTACTATCAACACCATGGCCATCCGTCTGGATGGTCAGCATTATGGCGAGTTATTAGACCATTATGGCGGATATAACGACCTGAAAAAAGGTGTCATAAGGGTGCTGCACTCACTCTCCTTCATTGACGATCCCACCCGCGCCATCCGGGCCATCCGTTTCGAACAGCGTTTCGATTTCAAGATCGAAGAACGTACTTTTGACCTTATGCTGGAAGCCGCCGGACAATTGAAAAGTATCACCGGTGAACGCATCCGACATGAGCTTGACTTGTTGTTTTTTGAAGAGCGGGTTTCCCGCATGCTTAACCGCCTGTCAGAGACCGGCTTGCTATCCAGTATTCACCCTGCTTTGGGTTGGGATCCAGCCCACTCTGAAAATATTTCTCAGCTCCTTGCAGACACCCCTTCTGCCGAGTGGGAACTACCCGAACGGATGTGGGGACACCCTTTGTGCAGGGTGTTGGGTTACACCTTCTGGTTGATGAACCTCACTGAGGTAGGTCTCCGATCTGTGATACGAAGGTTGCACATACCGGCTAATATTGCGGAAGTCATCCAGCAATCACGCTCATTATCCGCGAACATTAAAGATCTTGTCGGAAAGGCTCCTTCCACCATCTGTGCGCGATTGGATGACATCAATCTGGCTGCGATTCGCTGCGTCTACTATCATAATCAAGACCCTGCAGAGCAGGCTCTTATCAACGACTATATCTTACACTTACGAAAGATCGAGCCAGGTATCGATGGACATGACCTGCTCACCATGGGTATTCCCACGGGACCACACTACCGGTTCATCCTGGATGAACTCAAAGGTGCTTGGCTTGACGGGAAGATTAGCTCCCGCGAACAAGAGACAATCGTCCTGGCTGATCTGGTGCGTAAATACACCAGCCCTACTTTATCGGATTGATGAGCATTCCCCCGGTAAACCTCGTAATCCGCAAGATCAATATTACTGATTTGCCCTACCTGGAATGGGAGGGGGAATTTGCCCATTTCCGGCGGCTATATCATGAGGTGTACACCCAATCTCTGACCCGCAAGGCGGTGATGTGGCTGGCTGAAGACCCATCCCATCATCTCATGGGTCAATTGTTCATTCAGCTTAAAACCCGCAGGGTTGACCTGGCGGATGGTCGCTACCGCGCATATCTCTTTGGTTTTCGGGTCAAACCTGAGTATCAAAACCAGGGAGTTGGCCGTCAGATGTTGCTCAAAGCTGAGCAGGACCTCATTCATCGCCGCTTCCGTCGAGTCTGCTTAAATGTTATCCAGACCAACCCACGTGCCAGACAGTTTTATCAGCGGTATGGCTACCAGGTGCTTGGTTCGGATGCGGGCATCTGGAACTACCAGGATAACGATGGTCTCTGGCATAATATGGAAGAGCCTGCCTGGCGGATGGAAAAAGAACTCGTCCAATCCATAAGCCTTATGAAATAAAAAAGAGGAAGACTTGCGCCTTCCTCTCATGATTGTCAGCCAATCATATTAATCATCTTTGTGGTTCGCTTGTTCCTTCTGGCGGGCTGCAATAATCTCAGCTGTGATGTGTGCTGGAACAACTTCATAATGATCGAATTCCATTTCAAAAACACCGCGGCCGCCAGTGATGGAACGTAGCTGGGTGGTATATCGCAGCATTTCCGCGAGCGGAACATGCGCGTTGACCACGGAGTGGCCTTTCTCGGTGTTCATTCCTTGCACTCGAGCGCGGCGGGTATTCAAGTCTCCCAGAACATCCCCCATGTTATCTTCAGGCACAATAATCTTCACCAACATGATGGGCTCATTCAACACCGGATTGGCGTCTTTAAAGGCCAGCTTGAAGGCTTCGCGGCCAGCAATTTCAAATGCGATCGGTTTTGAATCCACCGGGTGTTCCTTACCATCAAAAACAGCAACTTTCACACGTTGCACCGGGTAACCGGCGATAACGCCTTCTTTCATGACACTACGAACGCCTTTTTCAATCGCGGGCATGTAACTGGAAGATACAGATCCGCCGAAGACATCATTGACAAATTCGAAATCTGCGTCAACCAGCGGTTCCACCCGCAGGTGAACTTCACCAAATTGACCTGAACCGCCAGTTTGTTTCTTATGCCGGTACATGGCTTGAGCTTTCTTGTTGATGGTTTCGGTGTAAGGAACTTTGGGCTCTTCTGTCAGGAAACCCACCTGAAATTTAGCCTCTGAGCGGCGGATGGCCACGTCAATATGCTGATCGCCCATTCCTTGCAAGATAGTCTGGGCAGTGGAGGCTGCCTGATGCCAGGAGAGCGTCAGGTCCTCTTCGCACAGGCGGGTCAGGGTAGGGCTGATCTTGGTGGAATCGGCCTGGGTCTTGGGCAATATCGCCACCTGGTAAAGCGCTTTGGGGTATATGGGCATCGGCAGGTTGATGAGATGAGCTTTATCGCAAATGGTATTTCCAGTTGAGGTTTCGCTCAGCTTGGCTACCAATCCGATATCCCCGCTGTGGACGACTTTGACCGGTGTGCTGTGGTTGCCGCGCATAAACTGAAGCGCGCCGAGGCGCTCTTCAATGCCCTTGGTATTGTTCCACACCCGTGTGTCCGCGTTGATCGTACCGGAATATACCCGGAAGTATGTCTGCTTGCCCACGAATGGATCAGCAGTTGTTTTCCAGGTGTAAACAGCCAGGGGGGCAGAATCGCTGGCTTTCAAAGATACTTCGCCTTCTTTGCCCTGGGCAACAACCGGAGCAGCCTCCACCGGGGAAGGCAGGAGGGTTATGATGGCATCCAGCAACGGCTGCAAACCCAGCTCATGTCCGCCTGCCGCGCAGAAAACTGGTACGAAAGACCCGTTTTTAATAACGGCTTTCAAACCAGTAATAATCTCGCTGTCGCTTAATTCACCAGACTCCAGGTATTTTTCCAGCAGCGCGTCTTCGCCTTCAGCTGCTGCCTCAGTTAAATTGGTGCGGGCTTCCTTGGCCACGTCCTGCAATTCAGCCGGAATATCCACCACTGTCTTACCATCGCCTTTATAGGCCTTCATGGTGATCAGGTCGATCACGCCCTGGAAGGCGGCTTTTTCACCCCATGGTAATTGCACAGGAATTAGTCGTGATTCGGTGTTGTCCTGTACTGAAGCCAGCGCCTGCTTGAAATTGGCATTGTCACGGTCAAGTTTGTTAACCACCAGGAAACGCGGGAGGAGGAACTGATCGCAGTTCTTCCAGGCCAACTCGGTACCCACTTCGTAGCCGGATACCGCATCCACCAGCACGATGGCTCCATCTGCCACCCGCAACGCTGATATAACCTCACCCACGAAATCGGTGTAGCCGGGGGTATCCAGAATATTGATCTTGACATCCTTGTATTCAACGGGGAGCACTGATGTGGAGAGTGAAATACTCCTGCGCTTCTCTTCGTCCTCGAAATCCGATACTGTAGTTCCATCTTCGATCCTACCCAGGCGGGTGGTTGCACCAGTAAAGTGTAATAATGCCTCCGCGAGCATGGTCTTGCCAGCGCTGGAGTGTGAAACCAGGGCGATGTTCCTAATGAATTCAGTGGTGTATTCTTTCATTAATTAATACCTTCCTAGCCTTCAAGTTTTTTGGACGTCTGTCTATTTTAAGGTATGAAGGCTCATTTGTAAAGCAGAGGGACGTTCAGAAGGGGTCCAGTGGGAGGCTTTTGGGAATGTGGGAAGGGTAATGTAAAGCTATAATTGGATGCATGAGTCGGTTTAGCCATTACCTTCGCTTTTTGCTCGCTTCTTTTGTCAAAGCACCCTGGGATACCGGCATTTCACCACTTGAGCTGCTGGATTTCATCCGCACGCATTCTCCCGCACGCGCACTGGACCTGGGCTGCGGAACCGGCACCAATGCCATTACCCTTGCGCAACATGGATGGCAGGTCACCGGTGTGGACTTCATCCCGCGCAGCATCCACCAGGCACGCCGCAAGGCAAAGCAAGCCAGCGTCCAGACCAGGTTCATCCTCGATTCGGTCGCCAGACTGCGCGGGCTGGATGGGTCATTCGACCTGATCCTGGATATTGGCTGTTATCACGGTCTTTCGCTATCCGAGCGCCCGGCTTACCGGGGTAATATCCAGCGCCTGCTGGAGCATGGCGGGACATTCCTGCTGTACGGTTTTCTGCATGACCCATCAGCCAGAATGACAACTGGCTTTAGCTCAGATGACTTCGTGCAATTTTCACACTTCCTTACCCTGCAAAGCCGGTTGGAAAGCCCGGATAGGCGGGGAAGGGCATCTGTGTGGGTGGAATACAGCAGCGTGTAACTTATTCATCATAAAACCATCCAAACACTGGAGATTAGGATGTCCTCATTCGATCATTTTGATTTTCTCGCCCCATTCTACGACCGGGTTATCAAACCCAAACCGCCCGTTGATCTGCTGGCTCATCTGGCCTTAAACAGCAACTCTCACGTACTGGATGTTGGCGGCGGGACAGGCCGCAATGCCCAGAATCTACTTCCCCACGCAGCCGGAATCACAATCGTGGATCTGTCTTACAAGATGCTGCGGGAAGCCATGTTAAAACCCGGGTTGAATGGAGTCCTGGCGCGCAGCGAATACCTGCCTTACTCTTCAGGCACATTCGATGCAGTGTTGATGGTGGACGCTCTGCATCACGTCTTCGACCAGGCGCTCACCTTGCGGGAGCTATTCCGGGTGGTGAAACCGGGCGGCACGCTGGTGGTGGAAGAGCCGGACATACGCACCTTTGCGGTCAAGATGATCGCTGTGGCTGAAAAGTTATTTGGCATGCGCAGCCACTTTTTATCGGGAGAGCGGATTGCTGGGATGTTTGCATCCTGCTGCAAAGAAGCCAATGTTTTCCGAAAGGAGAACACCGTTTGGGTGGTGGTGAAGAAGTAAACGCAACAAGCATATATCCAGTTAGCGCTCGAATGGATTGGTTGAGAAATAGTAAGTAAGGCTGAAAGAAATAATATTGGTCGTTTGTGGTTAATCTTTTAGGAAGAATTGCTATAATTAATGTTGTGACCAGGTTGGTTCTTGTTCACTGCGATTTTCGCGGATAATTTGCAATATATCCAAACATAAGAGGTTCAGTATTGCGGCATAAATGCAACATATCAAGATTCTGTATAATTAATAGTTAGACAGCAAGAGAATGAAACCGCGAATCGATAGATTCATAAGGACATAAGAATGTATAAAAAAGAGGAGATGAATAAAATGGCAAACATCTGTCCTATTTGTCAAAAAGATGATCTTGTCCAGCGAGTAGAAACGTTGGTTGCTACTGGTCAGTCGTCTGGTACTTATTCTGGGCCTTCAGTTGGCACAACATACTCTGCTGGTAAATTTGGTACGGTCGGCGGATATACAACTTTAAGTGGCTCAACTTCAAGTAACCTTGCAAAGTTACTTGAACCTCCTTCTTCTCCACCGAAACCTAAAGGTTATGGTTGTTGGTGGGTATTAATAGCTTATCCGGTAATACCAATCGTTGGGGGATTTTTCAGTATTCCTTTTATGATACCTGGAGCGATCATAATTGGTATCGCCGAATCAAGAAGCCAGATTGCGGCTATTAGTCCTTGGGGAGGATTTGGAATAGCATTAGTAATAATAGGCGAAATCATTGGAATTGGATTAGCAATTAGGTTTTTCGTTAGAAGAGATAGAAATAAGAAAGCAATTATGCAACAAAAAATGAACGAGGCAATGCCAGCGTGGGAAAAAGCAATGAATCTCTGGAAACGTTTGTATTATTGTCATCGTGACGGTATTATCTATGATCCCGATTCTGGCTACACTTGCGTTCCATCTGAAGTAGAAGATTTTGTATATAAGCAGTCTTGATATCGTTCTGCAAATCTGATAAAGATCTAAATGGCTATTCCATCCGATATACAGGCGCCTAACACCGGCTCCAGTCGGACCGCCTTCAGTGTAGGTACAGGGCGGCCATTCGCCACTTTTCGTGCTATCATGATTTTGTCGCCTTTCCAGAACCGGCAGCAGGTGAGCCATACAGTTAGCCCGTTCTTTGCAGAGCATTAATATCGGAGAAAAGTATGTTGCGTTCAAAAATGGGATTCGATTGGAAAAAGTCCAAAGCGCATTGTTTACTGTTAAGCAAATTTCTTTATCCCCAAAATCCAGACGATTTCTCTAAATCTGATATTTGGGAGGGTGTTCTTGGTGAAAAACCTTCTCAATCTATTAAGAGATTTTTAGATGAAGGTTTACTTGCAGTTGCAGATTTGGAAAACGTCCTTAGTTACAAATACAAAGTTTCTGAATTAAAGGATTTGTTGAAACAACGCGGGCTACCTATTTCAGGGCGGAAAGACAATATGATAAAACGCCTCATAACCGCAGACCTCGCTGGTATGAAAAAAACTGTTGCGGGACTTACAATTCTTCAATGTGTTCAGCACGGTAAAGAATTATCAGAGAAATATTTATCAAACGAGCAAGAGAAACGCAATCGTGTTGAAATGCAAGTTATGGAACACATCAATAAACGAATGTTCAAAGAAGCGAGCGTAGCAGTTGCCATTTATGAAGCCGAGCAGGTATTTCCTCGCGGCATGGGAAATGATTGGAAAAATTACAACCCAAACCGTGATGTAGAAATGATGAATAATATTTTCAGCAGTAAACCCAAAATCATGTCAAAATTGAGGGATGATAAATTAGATATGTTTCGACAAGGAGCAGCCATGATGTCACTATGGGGCAAGAACACAGCCAAAGATTGGCTACCCCCAGATTTAACAACAGATTTATCTTTTGATGTTGACACAGCCGCAAGAATGTTTTTATTCCATGCGATTCATAAAACATCGTTAGAGCAATATCGCAAAAGTGGTGTCGTAAAATTCGTGGAAGTATTGGCAGCGCAAGATTCTTGTGACGAGTGCAAAAAATTTACCAAGATAAAATACAAACTAAACGAAGTTCCTGAGTTGCCTCACGATAACTGCACCCACGAAAAAGGTTGCAGGTGTACATTGATACCATTGGTTATATAAAATTATGGAGTCAGCTCCTACCGTCTTGGATTACATTACGCTTGGCATCGCAATATGGGGAGCGGTACTATCTACAATCTTAGCCGTTAGGAATATTCAAAAAGATAAACGCCAAGTCAGCGTGACCTGTCGGTTGTTAGAGCAGACTCTTTCGCAAGATGGTATTCCCCACAACATGAATGTAGGCATAAAAGCTGTTAATACAGGTCACAGAGATGTTAAGTTGGAATATGCTGGTTTAATTACCAAAAGCAAGAAATACTTTGTCGCAAACACCCATCAGGTATTACCTGCTACTTTAGGAGACGGCGCTTCTATAACAATTTGTATAAAACTTGATGACGCAGAAAAACAGTTAAGAGTTATTTCACCATCGGAAATATACGTCTCGGCTTATTTAAAAGATGTCGAAGGTGTTTTCTACAAAACTTCACATCTTCCTGATGTAATGGTTCATAGAAAGATGGCGAAAAAGAGTAGGTTGGGCTAAGCCCTGCGTTTTTTGCAGGGTCAGCCCACCATCACAAATTTGGCCAACTCATCCATCATTCCAGATCACCCAACCCCTTTATATTATCTGGCTCCAAGTCGCCCCAATCCTCATCATAATATCCTTCCTTTACATAATCATGGAAGCTTGACCAACGCCAATCCGACAGCTTTTTCACCAACCCATGTTTTATCGGGTTGAAATGGATGTAATGGATATGCCTGGCAAGATCTTCATCATCCCGGATTGTGTGTTCCCAAAAGCGGCGCTGCCATATTCCCCTTTCCCGTTTCCTCTTCCGTGACTCAGATATAGGTCCCTCTATATCCGCTTTACTTCCTAATTCCCTGGTAACTAAAGCCTTGATCACCTGCCATCGAATGGAATAATCATGGTCACCTTCTGGAAGTTTCCATATGCAATGAATATGGTTGGGAAGAATACAATATGCCTGTTGTTCGAATGGGTAACGCTTTCGTGTATCGGCAATGATCTTCTGCAATAATTCAATGTTTTGCGAATTTGAAAAAAGAGGTATTCTTTGATTCGTTACTACTGTAAAGAAATAGGTTCCACCATCCGTAAGAATTCTTCGATAATTTGGCATGTGTAATTATATACGGGTTTGTATTTGATTATGGGGATGAGCTGGTGGGCTGCCCCTGCAAAAAAACGCAGGGCTTCAGCCCACCCTACCCGCCTCGCTCGTAATAACAATATAAAAAACCGGACACTTTCGCGTCCGGTTGAATATATTTTCAAATTCTGATTTACCTGCGGTTGAAGCCGCCGCGGTCACCACCGCTGCGATTATTACGGTCTCCACCCGGTCTGCTGCTCCGGTTTCCGCCCCGGTCACCGCCCGGCCGACCTCCACCGCTGCCCTTGCGGTCTTTAGCCATGGCTTCTTCAGCGGTCCAACCTTCCAGCACTGCCTGGCGCGATAAGCGGATCTTGCCAGTCGGGTCAATATCTATCACCATGACGGTGATCTCATCGCCCAGTTTGGCAATATCTTCCACCTTTTCCACCCGCTCGGTATCCAACTGGCTGATGTGCACCATGCCATCCGTATTGGGCATGATCTCGACGAACGCGCCAAAGTCTGCTACGCGCACAACCTTGCCGGTGTATATGCGGCCGATGGTCGGGGATTCAGTCAGCGCCTCGATCCGTTCGCGGGCAATAGCTTCGCCCACGCCGTCAATCGCGGCAATGTATACTGTGCCATCATCCGCAATGTCAATCTTGGTGTTGGTTTCTTCCTGCAAGGCACGGATGTTCTTGCCGCCTGGTCCAATGATCGCACCGATCTTATCCACTGCCACCTTGATGATGGTGATGCGGGGAGCGTGCGGTTTCAGTTCCGGGCGGGGTTCGGCAATAACGCTGGTGATTTCACCCAGAATGCTCTGGCGGGCTTCCTTGGCCTGATCCAGCGCTTTGCCCATGATCTCGGGAGTGATGCCTTTGATCTTGATATCCATCTGCAACGCGGTAATACCCAATGCAGTTCCAGCTACTTTGAAGTCCATGTCACCCAGGTGGTCTTCCAACCCCTGGATATCGGTCAGTATCTGGAAGGTATAGCCTTCCTTCACCAGGCCCATCGCCACACCGGCAACCGGGGCTTTGATCGGCACTCCAGCATCCATCAACGCCAGGGAGGAACCACACACAGAAGCCATGGAGCTGGATCCGTTGGATGCCAGTACCTCGGAAACCAGGCGCAGGGTGTAGGGGAAAACCTTTTCATCTGGGATGACGGGGAAAAGCGCCCGTTCCGCCAGTGCGCCGTGACCGATCTCACGCCGGCTCGAACCACGCAGTTGTTTCACTTCTCCGGTGGAGTATGGCGGGAAATTGTAGTGATGGATATAGCGTTTGCTATCGTTCGGGGAGAGTGTGTCGATCTCCTGCGCCTCTTTGGGTGTACCCAGAGTGGCCAGGGTGATCACCTGGGTCTCTCCGCGGGTGAACAAACCGCTGCCATGCGCACGCGGGCTCGTACCCACTTCGCACCAGATGGGGCGGATCTCGTTCAAGCCGCGGCCATCGGGGCGTTTGCCTTCATTCAGGATGCGGTTACGGATGATGTTCTTGTATGTTTCTTCAAAAGCTGCCTTCACTTCTTTGGTCAGGCTTGCGTCTTCCGCGCATAACTCAGTGACTACAACAGCTTCCAGTTCATCCACCGCGTCATAAAGTTCAGCTTTGGAGTGGGGTGCATCCAGTGCAGCTGTCAATGGTTTGGTAATGCGATTCGCCACTTTTTTCCATAATTCTTCGTTCCTGGCTGGAACCTCGATCACCCGCTTGGCCTTGCCTATTTCAGCGGCCATTTTCTCCTGCAGGTCGATGAGCGGCAGCAGCGACTTGTGGCCAAATTCGAGCGCCTGCAGCATATCCGCTTCGCTCAGCTCATTGGCACCAGCTTCGACCATCAGGATGGCATCCTTCGTCCCTGCGATGCGCAGGTCCAGTTCGCTGACTTCGATTTGGGCATAGGTGGGATTGACTACAAAAGCGCCATTCACCTTGCCAATGCGTACAGCGCCAACCGGACCGCCCCACGGAATATCAGAGATCATCAGTGCGCCAGAAGCTGCATTGATGGCCAGGATATCGAGGGGATGGATCTCGTCAGCAGAGAGCGTGAACAGGATCACCTGTACTTCATTGCGTGTCTCCTGATTGAATAGCGGGCGCAGCGGGCGGTCAGTTAACCGACCGGTGAGGATGGCATCCTCGCTGGGCCTGCCTTCCCGTCGGAAAAACGAGCCAGGAATCTTGCCGCTGGCATACATGCGCTCTTCATATTCAACGGTGAGCGGGAAGAAATCGATGCCTTCACGCACGCCGCCCATGGTGGCAGCCGCGAAGACGATCGAATCGCCATGACGTACCGTCACGGAACCGCCCGCCTGGGCTGCCAGTTTGCCGGTCTCAAACGTGATCGTCTGATCCCCGACATTGGCTGTATAAATTTTTGGTTCTGGTTTCATTACTTTTTTCCTTTTCTATTGATTCCCGCCTGGTTAGGGACTGAAAGCAAGCCAGGACAATCTTTCATTGTCCTGGTAAAGTTTCAATTCCCAACCAACGAGTTTGACCTGATATTGTGCAATTTCTGCCTGAAATTAACTGTATAAAAAATGGAGTAGATGGTTCTCTTGCGCCATCTACTCGATAATAATTACTTCTTGCGAATGTTCAAGCGCTCAGATATAGCGAGGTAACGGGGGTAATCCGTTTGCCGCAGGTAGGCGAGCAGGCGGCGGCGGGTGCCGACCAGCTTGAGCAAGCCGCGGCGGGAGCTGTTATCCAGCTTGTTCGCCCGCAAGTGTTCGGTTAGCTGGGTGATACGCTTGCTGAGGATGGCGATCTGGACATCTGCGCTGCCGGTGTCGGTTTCGTGGCGGTGATAATCTGTAATAACCTGTGTTTTTAATTCCTTGTTCAATGGCATGACGTTGCTTTCTCCTTCTAGTATTTTTGCATGTCTCCTGTCCAGCAGCTTACCTGCCGCCGGGAGGACCAGTCAATGCGGTAAATTATACCATGAATTAATAATTCCCCGAGTTGAGGTCGAATGCCTTGTGCTGCAACGTATCGTTGCTGGTTTCTATCAATTTTTGTGCTGAATAGGGATATCACGCCGCAATTCCAGCTGCATTTCAGGTGGAAAAAGCGAAATGCTGCGGCTTATGAATCGTTCTGCCAGCAAATTACGCCGCTCCTCATCTTCCGCCAACCTGCGCAGGAAAAAAGCTGCCTCCAGTCTGGATCTCTTAATCGTCAGTTGAAACAACTGCAGCAGTTCTGGCAGGATGGCCAGATCGTCCGTATTGAGAATATTACCCAACAGGTCAAGGATCTCCGGCAGGCAGCGTTCACCCTCTAGATCCAGCGCATCCGCCGCAGCCCAGATGGCGCTGACCAGGTCAGCCGTTCGCCGTGAACTGACCCAGCGCTGTTGGATCGCCTTCCATTCTGCCTGATTCCCTGCGCGGATCGATCTACTGCCAATCCCGACCAGTTTTTTCGTCAACTGATGATCAGAAGTGGTACTGTACCACTTCTGGAACCTGGCAACCAATGGTTCGACGGGTGCATTTGCTGCCTCCCCCAGGATGGCAATGGCCAGGGATTTTTCTTCAAAACTGGGGGCATCCCACAGATTATCAGCAATGGTTAGCCCCTGTTCCTGGGTGTGGACCCTCAATTGGGCTAGCACATCCCGTTCAAGCTGCCACAGTACTTTATCGGGCACATGATAACTTGGAGTAGGTTTCAATCGTCCTGCGGAAATCTGCATTCGGAAAGTACGGTTGCTGTAGTTGCTTAACAGCTCGCGCAGCATCGGCAAAAATAGCTCCGGCCGGGATACCTTCCCGGCCAGGTTGGCGCTTTCCAACTTTAATTGATCCAGTTTGACAGCAGGCATCCTAATATGATTTCGCGAAATATGCCTTTTGTTCCGCAGGCTGGCCACACACAATACACTTGCCTTTGCCTTGTCCGTTTTCCAGTGGAATACAGCGGATGGTGGCTTTAGTATCTTCCTTTACCCTGGCTTCACAATCCACGGAGCCGCACCAGTGAGCCAGCGCCCAGCCATTTTGGACGATGGTATTTAGTTCTGCATAATCCTTCGGTTCGTGGATGTTGGCGTCGCGGAAAGCGCGCGCTTTCTCCAACATCGCAGCCTGGATATCCTTTAGCAGATTACTGACCACCGCAGCCAATCCTTCCTGGCTGACGAATTGCTTGCCATCGCGTCCCGGTATATCCCGCCGCGCCAACGCGACTGATCCTTTCTCTACATCTTTTGGCCCAATCTCGATACGTAGCGGTACCCCGCGCATTTCCCAATGGTTGAATTTGAACCCGGGAGTCACTTCCGTGCGGTCATCCACTTTCAAGCGGAACTCCGTCAGCATCTGCTGAACCTTCTCCACCACCGGAATCACTTTTCCACGCTCTTCGTCATTCTTGTAAATCGGAACAATGACGACCTGAATAGGCGCCAGGCGCGGCGGCAGCTTGAGACCCTGGTCATCGCCGTGGGTCATGATAATGGCGCCTATAAAACGGGTGCTCAATCCCCAGGATGTTGTCCAGCAATACTGCAACGCGTTGTTCTGGTCCAGATATTGGATATCAAATGCCCTGGCAAAATTCTGCCCCAGGTTATGCGAGGTGCCGGATTGAAGCGCTTTGGTATCGCCCATCATGGCTTCAATGGTATAACTTCGAGCGGCACCGGCGAATTTCTCCGTTGCGCTCTTCATTCCGGGGATGACCGGTACGGCAGCCTCATTCACCGCGAAATCGGTGTAAACGTCCAGCATGCGACGGGTTTCCTCTTCCGCCTCCTGCTCGGTGGCATGCGCGGTGTGGCCTTCCTGCCAGTAAAATTCCAGGGTGCGCAAGAATAGGCGGGTGCGCAGTTCCCAGCGGACCACGTTGCCCCATTGGTTAATGAGCACCGGCAGGTCGCGATAGCTCTTGATCCACTTGGAATACATATAGCCAATGACCGTTTCAGAGGTGGGGCGTACGACCAGCGGCTCTTCCAGCTTTTCACCGCCACCGATTGTTACCACCGCCAGTTCCGGAGAGAATCCCTCAACATGCTCTTTTTCCTTTTCCAAGAAGCTCATCGGGATGAACAAAGGGAAGGCGGCGTTTTGATGACCAGTAGCCTTGAAGCGTTTATCCAGCGCCTGCTGGATGTTTTCCCATAATGCCCAACCATAAGGACGCACCACCATGCAGCCGCGTACCGGCGCATAGTCTGCCATCTCAGTCCGCTGGATCACCTGGTTATACCACTCGGAATAATTCTCGCTGCGTAAGGGTAATTTCTCTTCTGTCATTCGCCTTCTCTCTGAATTAATAAGGATGATTGCTTAAAATGATTTTTCATTCCAGATGGAGAGGATCTCCATACCGGCTTCTATCTTGTCAGCATACTTCAGCCATTTTTTATCATGCTCCGGAATGAGGCCATCCTGGCTGGAGTAAAAGCCATCGATTACCCTCTTCCAGTTGGAGCCAATCAGGATGAGCGGCTTGGGATGGATTGCTCCGATCAGCAGTTGATTCCACATGACGCTGATCTCTGCCAGCGTGCCCACACCGCCAGGGAGCGCGAAAGCACCGTCGCAAATCTCGATCAATGCGCCCAGTCTCTGATGCAAGGTCTCATATTTAATTTCTTCCAGTACCCAGGGGTTCGCTTTGGTCGGTCGGAAGCGTTCCAGCTCGGCACAGGTAATTCCAATCACATGCCCGCCGGCTTCGTTAGCTCCACGGCTAACCGCTTCCATTGTACCAATATAACCTCCCGTGGCGACAGTGTGTCCGCGCCCAGCCAGCATTTTTCCCAGGTTGTAAGCCTGTTGATATGCTGCACTGCCAGGTTGTGGGCTGGCTCCGCCAAAAACTGTGATTTTCATAAGCCTTAACCAATATTTCTTAAATCAACATCACAAGATTAATTTCCATCTAAATGGTTATTGCTAAAATAATACCAGAAAACAGGGAGATCATTTACTATTACTCGAATCCTGTCTTTTCAAAGCCACCAACATCAACATAATTTTCTCTAGCCCACTTAATTAATGTGGAATAATCGTCACATATTTTTTTCCAAGTATCAGGCGAATTGCTAATATTGAGTTTTCCATATTCAACATCATTCCGAAGATTCGAAAAATCATCAATTAACTCCCCTATTTTATGGGTTTCAGAATTAATTTTCTTAAAATATCCTATGAGATTTCCAAAATGTATATTATATTCTTCAGACAGAATTATTGACCTCAGTTTACTATTTAACACCGCCTTGTTCATGATCTTATAGATATTTCTCCTCATCCTTCCAATAATATCCTCTAATCGATTTGGCGCAGTATTTGTTTCTTGTTTCGGAAAAAACGGATTCATTATCTTCTGGGATTTGTCAAATACTATACCTTTATATTGAAACCCACTTTTGATTCCTTTTAATTGTTCGTTGGGCCAACGAATTATTTCGCTAAATATATGACCAAGTAATGGTAACATTTCAGGACCAGCATATTGTTTACTATAAGAATGAAGCACATTACCATTTACCTGATTTCTCACCATTTCCCAGGATATTAGATTCTTATAATTTTCATCAGCGATGAAATCAATAATATGTGTCAAATTATTCTTCTGAATATAGTTAATTAGAATATCCGTCAACCTATCATTATGCGACCATGATTTTGATACATTATCATCATCAGTAACATGAAGGCTATAGATTTGTATATATTCCTCTGGAACGAGTAATCCATATAAGCTGGAGACTATTAATACATGGTGATGAAATTCAATGTTTGGCGAAATGCTCGCATAGAAACGTCCCGTGTATCTCTCTATAGCCGGTAAATAATCAACTCCTGTTAAATTTTCATACCCTAAATCTAACCCTTTATTTAATCTGTGGTTAAAACCAAAATCACGTAACAATATGCCATTTCGCATGCTAGATGAGTTTTTTATTATTCTATAGCAATGTTTTCTTCCAGCCATTAACCTTTTTCCGGAAGAAGAGTCAACCGAGTTAATAATTGAGCTACGTATTGCGTATCGGTTATTACCAATGTCTTCATTTTTATTATTAGAACATGTGATAAGGAATAAAGTCGATGAATCGGGAGTTTCCATTGATACCTCCTTCTATATCTCACTTCATTATTATCGCCCAATATTTTTTAAGTATCTTTTGTTTCTTGTGTTGGTAAATATGGCATCTCCACGCCGGGAATGCCCAGCAACTCCGCGAGCGCAGCCTTCATGGCAGTGCGGTCATCCCACGGGTATTCCGTCTCGCCAAAGCACATGGACTGCTCGTGCCCCTTGCCACAGGCGATTACCAGGTCACCAGGTTTTGCCATGCGCACCGCGGTGCGAATCGCATCCCCTCGGTCTGGCACCTGAAAGAAAGTCTTGCCTTCCACTGCACCGTGGCTTTCAGCGCCTCTAGCCATTTCCGCGAGTATTCCATCCAGCGATTCTGTGCGTGGATCTTCAGCCGTCAAGATGCTGATATCGGCCAGATCCACAGAAGTTTCAGCCATCATGCGCCGTTTTTCACGATCTCTTAACCCTGCTGAGCCAAATACTGCTATTACCTTTCCATTTGTCAGGGTGCGGGCGGTTTCCAGCGCGCGCTGCAATGCATTGGGTGTGTGCGCAAAATCCACGATTGCGGTGAAATTCTGTCCAAGATTGATCAATTCCATCCGCCCAGGAACCCCTTCCAGCGCAGTGATACCTGCCTGCGCGGTTGTCATTGGCAAGCCCATGGCGCCGACTGTGGCCGCTATTGCTGCCAGGCAGTTGGAAATGTTGTATTCCCCCACCAAGTGAGTCTTGAATGGGAAAGCCCCTTGTGTGGTATGAACATCGAAAGTCATCCCGTCAGCTGAGGTGGTGAAACCTTTCACATAATAATCCGCCCGCTGCCGGGTGCTGTAAGTGACCTGTGGCCCGGGGGCGATTGCACGCATGTACTCGTACGAGCTATCATCCAGGTTCAGGATGGCTGCCCGCAGGTTACCGCGTGTTTTAACGGCAGTATCTGCCAGACCAGTGAACAGCCTGCTCTTAGCTTCCCGGTAGGCTTCATAAGAACCGTGATAATCCAGATGCTCATGGGTAATGTTGGTGACCACACCCAGGTCAAATTCACAGGCGGTGACCCGCTCCTGTGCCAAGCCATGCGAGGTAGCCTCCAGCACTACATGCGTCAGCCCGGCAGCCAGCATGCGAGATAGGTAACGCTGCACATCCGGCGCTTCCGGGGTGGTCACGTGGAAGCCAGTATCCACCTCCTCACTCCCGATGACCGCGTTGACAGTGGAAATGATGCCAACTCGCAAGCCTGCTGCGAGTAGAATCTGATAGATCATGTTCGATGTGGTGGTTTTACCATCTGTACCTGTCACGCCAATGACGAACAGGCTGCGTCCCGGGTAGCCATGAAACGCCGCTGAAATGAGGGCCAGTGCATGCCGGGTATCCGCGACCTGGATATATGGCACGTCAGCCTGAATGCCAGGCTGCATCCCAACCACAGCAGCAGCCCCATTCTTAATTGCCAAGTTGATATAGCGGTGTCCATCTGCACTTCCACCGCTCAGCGCAATGAAACAATCCCCTGGCTGCACCTGGCGTGAGTCAAAAACCACCCCGTTGATGATTATTTCTGGAATTTTCGCGGGTGAAATCACCGCCACATCAGCCAGTAAATCGCGCAGTATCCTGGGTCTGGGTTCGTTCATGGGTTCCTCTGGCGTAATTATAACGAATTAAAAAGGGTTCTAGCGCAAAACGCTAAAACCCTTGATCATAATTAATAAGGGTTAGGAAATATTCTTACGCAGGTTTTCCAGTTTGCCAGCCACTGAGCCATCGATGAGTTTATCGCCGACCTTGATGACCAATCCTCCCAGGATGGATGGATCCACACGGTATGCCACATTGATCTCAGCACCAGCTTTTGCGACTATATCCTTCTGGATAGTGGCTTTCTCGTCTGCAGTCAATGGTAAGGCGCTGGTCACTTCTGCGTCCGCCTTGCCCAGCTTGACATCATCCAGCAGGGTTAGCTTGCCAGCCTTGACACCTGAGAAGAATTCTGCAAGCAGTGCGTGTTGGCGTTTATCATCCAACGCTTCACCCACCAGCTTCTGAGCAGCGGAGATAGCCAACGCGGCCACCTGGCTGCGAAGTTCTCCCAGCATGCGGTCCCGTTCCTGACGTGCATCTGCTATGGCAGATTCCTTGCTCCTGGCGATCTCTTCATCCGCTTTGTGCTTAAGCTCCTTCATGGTGCTTTCAGTGCGATTGGACGCATCCCGGATAATAGCACCGGCCTGAGCCTGGGCATCCGCGATGATCTTTGCGGCCTGGTTTTCCGCGTTGGCGCGGGCATCAGCGGCGATTCTGGCATCTTCCATTCCTTTGGCAATGGCTTGACGCCGTTTTTCCAGCATTTTGGTAATGGGTTTATAAACCCATGCTCTTAATACAATGAACAGGATGATGAAGTTGGCGATCTGGATAATGAGATAGCCTAGATTTAAACCGAGTTTATCCAAGGGTTCCTCCTGTCCTTTAGAGCACGAAAAGCATCAGGAATGCGATCACCAGACAGTAAATGGCGATGGCTTCTGAGAAAGCGATACCCAGGATCATATTGGTCAACAGGTTGCCATAAGTATCGGGGTTGCGCGCCATACCGGTCAACGCGCCCTGCACGCTTAAGCCGATGCCAATACCTGCACCGAGTGCGCCAATCATGGAAAGTCCTGCTCCAATGAATTTTGCTGCTTCTACAAGATCACCTGTCATGTTTTACTTCCTCCTATAAAAAGATGGATAATTTCATATTTAATCAGCATGTTCTTCATCACCATGGCCGTGGGTGGCCATGGACATAAAGACCATGGTTAACATACCAAATACAATCGCCTGGATCAGGCCGATAAAGAATTCAAATAACAAAATGCCCGATTGCATCCAAGATGCGCCTGCCGGCAGGATTGAGCCAACCAGGAACAGCAGCACCGAGCCAGCAAAGATATTGCCAAACAACCTGAATGAGAATGAGAGCAGCTTTGAAAGCTCAGAAATAAGCTCCAGGATGGAAATCAGCAGATCCATCAACCCAAAGCCTGGTTTCTTGAATAGAGTGGTGACATTGAAGAACTTTGTCAGATAGCGAGGCCCCTGAGCTTTCAGGCCGATCACCTGGGTCATCACCACCGAAACAATCGCCAGAGCAACTGTGAAATTCAAGTCTGTCGATGGCACACGGACATATGGGATGATGTGATATCCCTGACCTTCCGCTGCTTCCCCTTGGACAATAGCAGCCAGCCAATCCGTGATTGGTAAAAGCGGATATCCATGCTCGCTCTTGTGAAGAATGCCGATACTGTCCACGCCAGGGATCAACTCCAGCCAGTTGGCGAAGAGCACCATCAGTGTGATGGTGGCGAAATATGGGAAGATGGTCTTGGCCCACTTGCCAGCCGTGGATTCGGTCAGGTTGTAGAGCATTTCCATCAACCATTCGATTGCCCCGGAGACACCTTTGGGCACCAGTTCACCACTCCGGGTTGCTGAGCGTACCAATAAGGCCATGGCAATCAGGATGGCATCCACAAATATCATCGCCACCAGGGTATTGGTGGGGATGAATGCGCCTATTATCGGCAAAGTAAAGATGGGGTACTCAGTCAATGCCTCAGGAGCGACCTGGATGTGCGGACTGATGGCTGGAAAAATTGAGGCTCCAACTATTGCCAGCGCCATACACAGGAAAACAAACCACCGGTTCACTCCCCAGCGCCATTTGAGTTTATTCTCCAAGGGTTTTTTCCTCCTGTGGTTGTTGTGTAGGATTTATTGGTTTGAGCTTCTTAAGTGTAATTCTTACAATAAAAAACATCACTGCCAGGCTGACCGGAATACTGGCCAGTATGATCCCGATCGTGAACCATGGGCGGGTATCAAACTTCCCGTCCAGGTACATGCCCAGAAAAAGCGCCCCAAGTATAATGAGGAGTGTGATACAGCCAACCTGGCTAACAATACCCGCCACGGTTAGGTTGATTAACTTTTGTTTACCGGATCCGCGGGTATCTTCAGGACTCATTGCGTGCAATTATACCAAATTAATGCGGCCTAAAATATGCTGGCAACCGCCATTTTTGAAAGTTCATAGAGGGGGGCAAAGAAAATACCAGCAGCCAATATCCCGGTAATACAAACAATCACAGCGATTCTGGCGAGCCTGCTCACCTTCAAGGGTTGTTCATCCCCATCGCTTCGATCCAGGTAGACAACCTTCAACACCATCAGGTAGTAGTAAAGGCCGATGATCGAATTAATGATGCCAATGATTGCCAACCAGGCTAGATTCGCCTGAAGTGCTGAGGCAAATAGAATGATCTTGCCGACAAATCCAGCAAACGGCGGAATGCCGCCGAGGGATAGGAAGGCTGCCAATAGCCCCAGCGCGAGTCCGGGGGAGCGCCGTGATAATCCTGAGTAATCTTTGATATCATCAGAACCCAGTTCCCGGCCAATGATGGTTACAATGCCAAAGGCTGCCAGGTTGGTCACCAGGTAAGCCAATAAATAGAACACCACACCGGTTGTGCCAAAGGTTGATAGGGTAACCACGCCGATCAAAATATACCCAGCCTGGGCAATGGACGAATAAGCCAACAACCGCTTGATATCCTTCTGATTGATAGCCTGGAGGTTACCAAACGTCATACTGGCCACAGAAAGGGCGGAAACTATTATTGCCCAAACTGGCGCGCTGCCCGGGAAAGCCACTGTGAACAAACGCACCAGCACCGAAAAACCTGCTGCCTTGGATGCAGTGGAAAGGAAACCAGCCACTGGGCTGGGAGCACCCTGGTAAACATCCGGCGCCCAGAAGTGGAACGGTACCGCGGAGATCTTGAAACCTATGCCCACGAGGATGAGGACTATGACACCAATTATTGCTGCTGCCGGAACCGATCCGCCATTTAATACACCTGCCATGGAGTACACCTGGGTGGTTCCGGTGAAGCCAAACAAAAGACTGAACCCATAGAGCATTAATGCGGAAGTCATGGCGCCATAAAGCAGGTATTTGAAGCCCGCTTCCACCGAGCGGCAGTCTTTTCGCAGAAAGCCAGCCAAAATATATAATGGGATGGAAGTTGTCTCGACTGCCAGGAACAACATCACCAGGTCCGCAGCACAGGCCATCAGTGTCATACCCAGGATGGCGACCACCATTAACAGGTAGAATTCACCCCGTTTCCCTGCATCTGCATCATGCTTCATCAACAGAGCAGTTACCGCCCCACCAAAGAGGAAGATCAAGCCGAAGGTGAAGCCCATCCAGTCCCATCGGATCATCCCTCCGAATACCAGCACGCCATCCGCAGAGGGACGCCCCCAGAGCGTCATAGCAGCCCCGGTAAGCACCAGACCTAAACTGGTGATCCACGCAAGCTGGCGGCGCTTTTCGCCTTTCCATGCCAGGTCGAGGATAAAGAGGAGGAGACCCAGGGTGAAGAGCCCCAGTTGAGGTGTAATAGCCCGGATGGAAGAAAGGTCAAAACTGCCTGCAGTCACTTACACACCTCCAAGGATCTGGAGTACATGCTGCACTCCGGAATGCACCAGGTTGCTGAGCAGGGACGGGAAAATACCGATCCCTACCATGAAAACGGCGAGCATAACAATTGTGATCTTATCCAACAGGTGTATATCACTCAATCCATGCCCAAGTTCGTCTGGTACCTTTCCGAAAAACACCTGGCTGACAACTCTTAAGATATATGCCGCGGTAACGATCACACCCAGAATGGCCACAATGGCGGCGATTGGTGAAACCTGCCACAGCCCCATGAAGATCGGAAACTCCGCAACGAAACCAGAAAAGCCCGGCATGCCCATGGATACCAATCCGGCAATTATGAAACCGATGGCTGCAACTGGCATCACTTTAATCATGCCGCCCAGCCTGGGCAGTTCCCGAGTATGCGCCCGGTCGTAGACCATGCCGACAACAGCAAAGAACATAGCCGTCATCACGCCATGTGAAAACATCTGCATCCCCGCGCCTATCAGGCCATTTTCATTTAACGTGGCAAAGCCAAGCAGCACAAGACCCATATGTGAAACGGATGAGAAACCGATGACATACTTGAAATCCGACTGGATGAGCGCGATAACCGCTCCATATACTACATTAATGACGCCCAGGATGATAATCAACCACGACCAGTAACGCGCGCCTTCCGGCAGCAGCATAATGCCCACCCGCAGTGCAGCGAATGCACCGACTTTCATTTCTACCCCTGCCAGCAGCATGGAGATGGCTGTCGGGGCTGCGACATGACCATCAGGGGCCCAGGAATGGAAGGGGAAGATACCCGCCAGGATGGCGAACCCCAGGAAGACAAATGGGAACCACAACTGCTGAAATTCAGGGGTAAATTTTGCGGTTTCAAGCAAG
>PNON01000024.1 GCA_013824865.1 Anaerolinea sp.
GGCAAACCGGAAGATTTGGTTAAACTGATTGTTCAAAGGAGTGTATTTGATGAGTGATTCTACTCGCCTATTATATCGGTATCTTCCAGCTTTTCTCCTGACCTCACTGAAGAAGGTACCTGCAGATAGAAGGTGCTGCCCTTCCCCAGTTGGCTGATCACCGATACTTTACCACCATGCCGTTCCGCTACTGATTTCACAATTGCCAGTCCCATAGTGGATGGTTTTTGAGCATATCCTTCCCTTTGGGAGCTTCTGTAAAATTTCTCAAACAGTTGTGGAATATCCAATGGCGCGATGCCTTTACCTTCGTCTGTGACTTCAATAACGACAGTACCAGCCTTTTCTTTACATGCAACGGTTACAGTTCCACCTACTGGCGAGTATTTAATCGCATTGTCCACCAGGTTATAAAGAGCTTGCTGAAACAGGGCAGCGTCTGCTTGAATATATATTTCTGATTCTTCTGGGAGCTCATTTTTAACGTCAATATTCTTGTGGATTGCCTGAAGGTGTAAATCCCCAAGCACTTTATTGATTAAACCTTGAACCTGTACAGCTTCCAGTTGCAAACCGGAAATTGCTTCAATCCGGTCGAGGTCCAACAGATTATTCACCATGCGAGTCATGCTTTCAATACCTGCCAGAATTTTGGCTACGTAATTTTTCTGCTGCTCGTTTATATCTCCTGCCATTTGGATCATAGTTGCATTCCCGCGCATGAGAGTCAGCGGTGCACGCAAGTCGTGGCTGACTGTAGCCACAAACTCCGACTTCAGTGTATCCGCTTCCTTGAAATGCGAAATATCCCGTAACAGGCATACTTTCCCTAATGATCCGTGTTCAGATGTCATATCCGAAACTGTGGTGTAAAACACCCGTTGCTTATTCAGGTGGATTTCGCGGGTTTCCCCTTCAGAGCGGAGCAATTTTATAAGTTCCTGGTTCTTGATGACTTCACGGATCTTCTTCCCTTCAATAAAGAGCTCATTACCTTTAAAGATTTCGCGGGCAGGATTATTGGCAAGCAAGATGGTTTCATTCTGATCGATTACAAAAATAGGGTCCGGTGTCGATTCAAGGATGGCGATAAGCCGTTTCTTGCCCAATTCCGCGGATTTATACAGCCGGATATTCGAAACTGCCAGGGCGACATCCGAAGCAAGGGTTGATAGGAAGCGCACTTCGGAATCTGGGATGGTGCGTGGTTGATCATAAGCCACCCAAAGAATCCCTAACAAGTGGTTGTTATGCCGTATTGAAACGGAAATAATTGCAGATGGATTCAAAGATTCTGGATCCAGCTTGAGCACACGCCCTCTGATCAGATTATTGAGCGTAACAACATCCCGGCTGCGAGTAATAGCCATGACCTGTTCATCCAAGTAACCATAGTACTTAACCATTTCGCCACTAGCAAAGCTGGACGGGGTATTCGTATATGGGTCAGTCTCCAGTTCAGGTATCAGCACAATCCGCGCCATACTGCCACCGTTGGAAAGCGCTGCCTGAAGGATCGGTTCGAGTGCTGATTCGAGATTCAAACTGGTGGCGATTCCCTGGCTGACAGATAATAACAAGTTTAGTTCTTCCAGTCTATCTTTGAGGTTCAACCGCATTTGCTCAAATGTGGATCCTAGCTGCCCAATTTCATCCTCTCCGCGAATATATTGGGTATGATCCATGCTGCCTTTAGAAATTCGATCAGCTTCGCTTGTTAGCAGTTTGATGGAACGGGTGATCGAAGACATTCCGTTTTTTAGAATGAAATAAATAAACAGCGCCGCTAATGCCAGTAATCCAAATAATGGCAGTGCAACCTCCCAGGTAGCTTTTTGAACAGCATTAGAGGGAACTGCCAGTACCACCGACCAGTTGTATGTTTTCGATGGTCGGTAGTATATGAATAACTGGACATTGTTTCCGGTGGTAAGGGTATAGAACCTTTCTTCGTGAGTGAGCTCGCCAGGATAGGTGGAATTTAAGTACTTTACATCCGGATGAAAAATCACTTTTCCCTGACCATCAATAATGTAACCTTCACCCCCTTCGTCAGTCATACTCTTCAATAAATAAATAATGGATTGGGTATAAGGATTGGTTTCTAAATCAGTTCGGCCGGTCAGGACACCTTTCAGCCGACCCAGGTTGTCTTTCACAGGCACCGCGAAAGCTACAGAGATCTGATTACTGCCCGGTTGGGACAAAGAAGTATAGGCATTCAATACCCCGCCTTCGACAGTCTGCTGCACAATCCCCAACTCCGCTTGGGTTAACGTGCTGATACTGCCCTCCGGGTAACTCGCAATTACCTTCCCGGCAACATCCACATAGGCCATCTGCTTGAAAAATTGGACAGATCGAATATTCTGCGCAAGGGTCACCTGGAGGTCTTTCGCGGATTTGGCATCTACCGGGAAAACGCGAGCATACTGCGTGAGTAGATCGGTGCCTGTATTTATGAAGAAGGGGATGCCATCCGCAGCGACAGAGGCTGTGCCTGCCATGCGCGCCTGAACCTGCTTTCTGGCTGCTGACCCAGAGATAAGCCAGGCTCCCACCAGCAGGGCGAAGAAAAGGAATACTACAAATGGGCCGATACCAGTGAAGAAACGCCGGGATAGCGCATTATCGTTCCCAGCCTGGAAAAGCGGACCTGGTTTCACCCAGGAGACCTGATATATATTTGAAATGAAGCTGGCAGTTATCCCTGCGATGATGAAGGGCAGAATCATCAGGAGATATATCCCGACAAGGGTAAGAAAGCTACTCCCAGTTAGACCAGCGATCCAGGCAGGCTCACCAATCGAGTAATTGATAATGGAAAAGACTGCCAACAAACCAGAGCTTAGCAGTATGGCTACAAGGGGATTGCGGATCAACCGGTATATCCAACCACGATAGCGGAGACGCAATAATTCGCAATATAGTAAGGCAATCACGCCATATTCGAAAGGCATGATCAGGCTATGTTGGGTGAAGGCGCTAATCATCAAGCCTGAAACTCCTGCTGAAATGATTGCGTAAAGCGGTTTCATCAGGCCGCCCGCTAACACCCATGGTATGGCTGCCAGGACAGGTATCAGTATCAGATTCGCTGCACCGGAATACAGGTTGTCTTGAACTGATTTGATTAAATTCAGACTTATACCAACGAAAAGGGACGTGAATGGAACAAGAATAATGAGAAGAGCCAGGAGTATCTGGTTTGATCGGTCCTGGGATGCTGGCTTATCCTGCCAATGCCGCAACCGCCAGTAAAGAATCACCAAATAGAATCCAATTATCCCCCAGCCTGTTATGGTCTGTGGGAGGTGGATGGTGAGAGTATGCCCAATCAGTGTAATGAAAAAGTCCATAATGCCTGGCAGCGAGATTTGATGTATTAATTATATATGAAATTCTTTAAGGTATTGATGCAAGTTTGTCAAATTTCTTTCGGGTTTGTTTATAGATAAAACCAGTCCCTTGGTTAATGGGCGCTGACTTAACTTGTTCATACCATCCCTGCGTAGCTGCCCGAGCCGTCTCAAAGCAAGTTTGGGAATAGTTGAATTTTTCCTCTACTGATTTTTTTTCCAAGTCTTGCACTCCCTGGATGAACGAGTTTTCCAATTTATCCCGATCCCCCCGATAGAATGAAAGTCTATGGTTGTAATCCATGATGACTTTACGATGCAATCTTTCATGCATCCACCACAGCGATTCCGGATCATATTTTCCATTCGGTGATTGCCCCAGATCCGGTAAGCCGGCCTGGAACCAGACCGGTTTGAAAATTCCGGTACATGGAGCAGTCGTCCCGGTGAACCAATGCAACTGCTCAGCGGCACCAAGTTCTGATACCATGGAGCCGGTAGTTTCATTGATGCGCACAGGTCCGACCCCCGCGTGCATGCACACATCCGCGCCAAACAGGCCTCTATCTGGTGACCAGTTGGCAGGATCACCTCTTCGATGAACGCGCAATAGTTGCATCAGATCCCTGGCTTCTAGACCCATATGATTAGAAATCATATGGGTGGTTGTGCAAGCCTGGCGACCACGTCCGTCTGAGAAAATTGTAAATATTGTATCCGAGTAACAAGCGCTGAAATTAAAGCCTGTTTTCCCCTTACACCAACCTTTTTCCATTGCAAAACTCACCAGATCGGCAGAAGCCATATCATACCTGTCGGTAATCGTAAGAGCATTTGAGATTGTTCGCGGCCCGTTAACATGTTCAGCAGCCCAGTGGTTACCAACAGTCTCGAGCACCCAGGCATCTGTTGGATCTGCTATTAGGAAGCTGTTGTGATAATAGAATTTATGCAGGAAGCTGCAATTTCCTCCCTGACCATATTTTTCAAGTAATCGGATGATTTCCTGCATGGCATCATAAGCTGTGGCAGCTCGTTCCAACGCCAGACGAAGCAGATCCATCCCGGTCAGTCCGGTATTTTTTTCATAAGGGATTTTCGTAAATACAGCTTCGTTGCCAATGGTCACACCAAATTCATTGGCCCCCATCTCCGCCCCCCATATCCAGAAAGGCCTGGCGAGCAGTACCGTATTGGTCATAGCCACCTGAGGGATGGTTATGTAAGTACATTGCAGATCCTCCCCACCTGCATGTTCAGCGCGGGGATGCATTTTAATCAGATGTGCTTCATTGGGGTCCCGGTCGCTGTTCTTGGCGAACAAGGCGATGCCATTTTTAGTATGACTGGCTGGAACATAGATCGTATCGCACATGTATCATCCTCATTTCAAGTATTTTGTTTATTGCATAATATCAGGAGTAGTATCCTCTATATTCTGGCGGTAGTAATTCAGCGATCTTTCGCATCACATAATCCACTTTTTCCTGGCGCAATTCAGCCCCAGTCTTACCGTTTTCTTCAAATGCCGGCAATGAAAAAGGTCTACCCACAGCAATGGTTGCATGCGGCCGCCTGCCTTTGAGAGCATTCTTTAGAAAATCCTCCGTGGAACCAACAATACCGACTGGCAGTATCCGTACTGCCGTTTTATCAAAGAGGTAGGTGATACCACTCTTCGCTTTTTGCATCCCTGGTGTATGAGAGCGAGTTCCTTCAGGAGAAAGAATTAGCGAATGGCCGGATTTAACCACGGCTACCATTTTGTGCAGCGCTGTCCGGTCGACTACACCCCTATTAATTGGGATACCACCGTACAAGAGAGCCAGAAGATTTTGCCCGGGTCGTTCCCATACATCCGATGCCCCGAGGATCTCCGGCTGAGACGGCCAATGGGAAACGATAATGGGAGCTTCGAATAGTGAAACGTGATTAAATACCAGGACATAAGGATCAGGGGGAATATTCTCAAACCCCTTCAATTCGACCCTGCTGATTAGTTTGAAGATTCCTCTAAAGATTGGAGGAAAAATCTTCCTGGCTATACGGTTAACTAATGAAACACGATATTCTGTCATCTTATCTCAGCTTTTATTCGTTCCACAACTTCTTGCACGGTCATCTGATCTGTATCAATGATCACCGCATCTTCAGCCGGTTTTAATGGTGCAATTTTACGGGTCGAATCGATCTCATCCCGCTTGCGAAGACCTGCAAGGATGTTCTCATAACTGGCTTGTTCACCACGATTAATCAGTTCCTGGTAACGGCGCATGGCCCTTACTTCCGCAGATGCGTCCAGGTAAATCTTTAGCTTTGCTTCCGGCAATACAATGGTACCAATGTCTCTCCCCACCATCACCACCTTGCCACGTAATCCAATCTGGCGCTGCTGAAAGGTCATGGCCTTCCGTACCCCGGCATAGGCAGAGACCTGGGACACGTGTTGATCTACTTCGCGTGTCCGTATCTTCCAGGTTACATCCACACCATTAAGGAGTACATCGTACTGCCGGGTATCCTCTTTGGATGGTGGCTTAATATCAATCACAACCTTCTCGGCCAGCGTTGTAATCCTGCTTTCTTCCAACATGGATATATTGGATTGTAATACCCCCAGGGTGACCGCCCGGTACATCACTCCAGTATCAAAATACAGATAATTTAAATCCCTGGCCAGAATCGCGCCAACGGTAGATTTTCCGGAACTGGCAGGCCCATCAATGGTGATCGCTTCTGGTACAGTCATGATCGTTCCTTCATTAAATAAATTATTGGATTTAATAAACATTAATATAATAACACCTCAGATAGTGCATGGGGTATAGCGTTTAAGGTTGAAGGGGAAGTTCACTACTTCCACCGGGGAAAAGATCAGCCCTGGCCCATAATATAATGCTGTTATTGGTTGTGATCACTTTGCGGTGCACAATCCAGGCAATCCAATCCAGCCCACTAAAATCCTGCCAGTTTACGGTTTGCTCAAAGATAAAATCCTGCCCACGGAATTGGTCGCCCAGGGATACCGGGTAATCTGGTTCTGTGAGAACCAACTCATGCATCTGGGATCGGTCAATTGATATGGAAAACTCGGGGTTATAGTTTTTCAAGCTCCACTCCAACGCATCGGAGTCAAACCCGGCAACTGTTACATTTATTTGATTGCTGCCACCCCTATTCCAACGGGATACCTCCTGGACGGTCTGATTGATAAGCGCCAACTGTGGATGGGATGCCTGCGGTCGGATTAATTCGACCTGCCCTTCAGCGCTGATACCAGAAACCCGCCAGGCTGTGGAGAAGCTGTAAACGAATAACAAAGCCATTAAGCCCCATAAAAATCCACGTCCTGCTATGCTCTGTGACCACCCCATGATGATCAAAAAAGCGCAGATAATGAGAATGGCAGCCCCTCCTGTTACAGCCAGCAGTAACTGTTTCTGATCAGCGGAATAAACCAGTCGGGCAACACTCAGGTAAAAGAATGAGATCATTGTTATGACAAGGATAGCGGTACCAGCGCTGGGAAGCAACTCTTCCAAGGGGGACTTGAAATGGCGTGCCAATTCAATGGATGCGAGTGTAAGCAGTGGTATAGAGACCCATGCCACATCCAGCACCTGTCTTCCTGGATTAATAAGAATAAGCATTAATCCAGCCAATACCCACCACGAAAGGAACACGGCCAAACGGCTGTGACCGATGACACCCCTGATACCGCCCCAGATACCAAAAATAATTCCAGCCGGAAAATATATCACTACGCCGAGCCAGATCAGCTTTGCGGGCAATCCGCCAGCCCGGGACCATACCTGCAAATAATCAACCAGCGATGAGGGGGTGGCACTCAATGCCTGGGGATAAAGGAAGAAAAGCGTACCGGTTAGAATCACTGAGAAAACGACAGCAAGCCAAAAAGTCCGTTGTTTATATATGCTGAAATCCAGATTGGATGCAGTCCCTTGACTCTTTGTTATCCTGACTGCAAACAACCAATATAATCCTCCCGCCACCAGAAGTGGGGTTAAAACAGTCCATAGACCGGTTCCACTTATTAAGAAGAGACCACAAATGATTCCCGTCGCTATGGTTCTCTTATTAATGAAAAGCCAGAAAGATAGGCTAACTAGAAAGAGCGCTATTGCACCGCTTCCGGCAGTGCGGGAGAGAGAGATCATGGCCGGGTCAAAGGCCAGGAAACCTGCCAGAACTATGGCAGCCAACCTGCCAATTTGCTTTTGAAATAATAGCGGGAGGAAGACCAAACCCAGCCCAAATAATGCGGGAATAGTCCGGGCAATAAAATTGGTCTGATCAAAAAGGCGAAATAAAATCCCTGTCAGGAGCAGATAAAGCGGTTCACCTGCCCATGTGATAGAAGATCCCGCATGGGCTGGGAGAACTTGCAGGCTAAGAGCTGCTTCAGCATCAGATAAGGGTGCTCTGCCAAGGTTTAGCAAACGGATTAACACAGCCATGAATAGGATGAAAAAGAAGACTACTTGTTGTTTTTTAGTGAATTGGACCAGATTCATGGGTGGCTTTCCTCGGGGTTATATCCATAAATGACAACACTATTATTTTGAAAGACTGAAACCAAATTTTTAACGAACTTATCATCATCTAATCTATAAGTGGATCGTTCCAATTCACCAATATAAATATAGTTCACAGTATAAGCGTCCAGAAGAGAACTGGCTTCTTGCCAATCAGGTGTGGAATAGATCGTCTCGATATCCGACTGCCGGCTGCCCATTTCCTCTCCACCGCCACGCCACTGGCTTTCATGCCCCGGCCACCCCAACAGGTTGGGCTGACCTGTAAGCGTAGCCACCCTGGCATAGCCAGAATAGCTTCCGCCAACTGCTTCCAAAACAACACCATACTCAGCCTGCTGCAGCCATTCTATCGCTTCCGCCTCATCCGGATTGTACCTGCGCATATAGGATGTTCCATCTAGATCAAGATCGGATATTTTTACATTACCGGTTGTGGCTGCAATACCAATCACAGGATATGCCAAACCTCCAGCTACAACCAGGACGATGATGAATTTCACCACAACCCCGTGAAAACCGTTAATACCTACCCAAAGGAAATATATGGAGACTCCCGCTGCCAGAGACCACATGATCCAGGTCTGGTAGTAAAACTTAAAAATGGTATTCATGCGCCATCCAAATTGATCTCTCAGGTAAAAATATTCTGGTACCAGTGTAAGGAAGATTCCTGCCAGGATGATGAGAAGGTAAAAAAGAAAAGCTGGGTTAAAACCAGTATCCTGTTCTTGTAATTGATAATCATCCTGTTTCCTGGGCAACCAGGTAATGATCAGTTTGGTAATACCGATACCCAGGAGTAGCATTGTAACCCAGGTGCCTGGCGCGGATAAGCGTCGTCCTATCGCAATTTTGAAAAGCTGCAAGCTAGAGGCCTCTGACGCTCCCTGGATGGATACGAATACATTCCCAGCCTCCTTCAGCTTCGCTCCCAATTGACCGGGTATCCCATCCAGCCATTGTCCAGCAGAGGCTATTAGCATCCCCAGGCCTAGACCGATGAGGGTAATCAGGAAAAATGTTCCCAAAGAAATTAGAGTGGCTTTTCCCAACCCTGACCATTGGCGCGGCTTGATAACCAAATATGCTATACACAGAAAAATGGGAATCAGCAACGGCCCAAACATGACCCAGAAATGCACCCCCCGGGTGGAGAAGATGAAGCTGGGGATGATCCCGCCAGCCTGGGAGGAAAAACCAACATAGAATGGCAGATAAAAGATGACTGCACCAAATACCATCAACACCGCTAGGCTGGCAGTTTTCAACAACTCCTCACGAAATCTAACCTGGCGTGCGATCCGGGTTAACAGATGCGCTGCCAGGAATAGCGCCAGGTAAATCGGGAAATCCCAGGTATTCAGGAACGCCATCCCTCCCAGAAGGACGGTATTTACGATGAATTGGATGGGGGTATTGTGAATCTCTATTCCCAGAAGTGAAAACCCGCCCTGTTTGGGCGAGAGAATGAGGTTAAGTGAAATCGCCAACATTAATATAGCGAAAGGCAGTGCCAATACATGCGGATGGAGATCCGCTAACAGGAAAGAGAAGAATGGAAATTCGTCGATTATTTCCAACTGACTGCCAGTCAGGTTGTAATCAGAAAGCACACGGGAAGCCCGCCACCAGATGATCCCTGCCGGCCGGCTGGGAACCCACGAGAAGGGCTGTATAGGTGATTGAGTTAATTCCTGTATATCCAGCCATTTCCAGAAACCTGACTCCAACAATCCTTCAGCATTGCTCGTCCAGAACAAACCTCGAGCGTGAAAAAATTCCAGCAGGCCTTCGAAATTGCTGATAACAAGGGTGAAGAGCGGAGCAAACAATGGCAGCAGTAAGGTGGAAAAAGATGATTTGGTGGTTTTATTCTTGTGCAGCCAGTTCTGGATTCCATCCGCAGTGATGATGTTATAAGCCAACCCGTACATGCCAACACCGGTGAGCGCGAATACCAGCGATACCATGAGATTGAATCCCACCCCGGATGGAACGTAAGTTAATTTGATCAACAATGCGCTGATGACGTAACCAAAATAGTAGTAAGAGATGGAATATCCAGCCAGCCACGGGTCCGCTGGAGGAAAGCTTGGTGAGTTCAGGATGGAATTAATAAATGCCAATTCCATCGGCTTCTCAGTCCCGGTAATATTGGGGTTGGCTGCCCGCAAGACTGCCAAAGCTAGAAATAAAAACAGGAATAATCCTTCACTGATAAGGATGTACCCTTTACCTGTCCGCCAGACTTCAAGAAAGGCATTAATAGGCTTTTTTCTACTGATTAAGATTCCAGCCAGGACAAATATAATTAGAGCAGCCAGGATGCCACCCACATCATTTTGAAGAATGTGAAAAGATGTAAGCAGCCAAAATATGAAGCTACCAAGGAGCAGTCCCAATGCCCGGCTGAAAGAATACCCTTTGTCCTTCAGGTTGGGTAAAAGATATTGGATAAATGGGAGCCCCAAAAAGCCAAGAACGCCAACCACCAGGTACCACACGCTGAAATGGATCATCTCACTCCAAAGATAATGGATTACCCTCCGAACTTAAAATCGCCATTAGAATCGCTCTTCAAAGGCAGCACATCTGTTACTGCATTAATATTTAATATTCCATACAGATGGGGAAACCAGCCACCGTTTGGCGCCTGCTCCACCCGAATCACAGGCTTTACCTTCGATGTATCCACCTTCAAGACTAACAGGTCAGGTATTTCGCGGTAATATCGCCCGGCAGTATCAGCCACCTGCTCCATAAACGAAAAGTGGATGAAGCCTTCGACCTGATAACCGGGTGGAGAATAGGAACCCATTTTCCTGGCGGCCTTCCACTCCTTTTCAGGGAGGATGTGGTAAATATAGCGCGGGACATCCATTGAGTTTACTCCGGCTCCACTTCAAGAATTGTGGTACGACCCTGCAGATATACAGCATTCCACGGTACGTCTGAGGTTTGATAGAATTTCGCCAATCCATCTGTGGGATAAATAGCCTGTTCCAACTGACCGACGATGATATACCTCACATTATACTTGCGCAGGAATTGCAGCGCTTCTCCCACGGAAGTAGTGGAGTAGAAGCTTCCAATCTCCTCCACCCGGGAAGTGACCCACTCAGGGGGCGTTACCGCCCGCTGCTGACGCTGGTGCCAGTTCCAACCAACCACCCCAGGCAGGCCAGTATAAATTGTGTAACGTGACCCCCATCGGTATTCAGAGACATTCCCTTCAACTATGACCGGCGAACCTTGTACATGGGTGAGCATCCAGCGGATAGCATCCAGGTCTTCACCCAATTCCAAAGTTTCACCACTTTCACCATAAGTCGCACCAAGCATGTAATTCATGCCATCCATTGAATGCGATGCGGAGACAACGTAGCGGTCTTTGATCTTTGCCATGCCAGCCGTGATCGGGAACATCAAGGCGCCAATCAGCAAGATTCCTGCTACTGCCTTATATACTGTACCCCAGCGCATACGGGCTGCGATCATGCGTTCATAAATCCACCAGGCACTGAGCGCAGCGCTGAGCGAGAAAAGTGTCCACACTTGCAGGTAAAACTTAAAAACCGTATTCATACGACCGATATCGCCTTTGAGCACCATAACTTCCACAAACAGGGTGAGCACCAACCCGGTGCCGATAAAGAACATTACTACCCGCTTGATATCTGGAAGCCCGGATCGTAACATTAACACGCCGGCCCACGCAGTCAGCGGCAGGACAAACAAGGATATACCTGCTCCCAGGTAGAGCAGGAGAGCCACCAGCGCTATGAGCAGGAAAACAATTGTTTTCACCAACCATAAAAACGGGCGCAGCCTGCCCAGAAACCGGAGAGGGGTTTCGGCCATCCAGTCAATTGTCTCTCCCGCCATCCATGAAACAATAAAAAATATGAAGACGCCCCAGTGGGTAATATAGGACCAGATGGGGGTATGCGTTCCCTTCCACAACTCCACAGCGTTATATCCTGCGCCATACCAGGCGGTAAATGGATGATAAAGCAGGAGCAATAAACCGACGAGGCTTGCAAGCAGTATAGCCAGCCTAAGCAGAGCATGCCGTAGAATCGGTATAGCTTGCCAATACCGATTCAGATCAGCCAACCAGCGGAAGCTAACATAAAATATTGCCAGCAAACCAACGGTCAGGAACACCGGAAAATCCCAGGTATTGGTGGGTTTTAATGCACCGATGGCTGTTGCCCCAATGAACAAGGTGGCAGCCAGACTAAAGACCTGTTGACCAGACCGCTCCCCTTCCATTCGACCCTGGCTGAGAATCAAACTGATCACCCAACCCAGGACAAAAACAGTAATCGGCAGGGCAATCATGTGTGCATGCAGGTCTGCATATAGGAAGGTAAAAAACGGAAATTCGGTGATGGGTTCCACATCATTCAGCGCGGGTATTGCCCGGCTGGGAATCCAATACCAGTCACCCCAGCCATATGGTAGTTGAGCACCTTTGAAAAAAGCCACCAAACCCTGGAATGTCCAGCCAATGCGCTGGAAAATGGTCGCTGTGAGAATATCTCCGCCAGATGCTGCCAACCGCATCAGACCATGCCAGATCATCCTTACAGTGCCAAGGTTACCCAGCAGTACAAGGCCTGAAGCTCCAGCCAGTGCAAAGATGTACGGTTTCAAAGAGCTTGGCTTTTCAATCTTCGCTTCACTTTGCGCATCTGTGGATAATTCCAAAGAATGGTGGGAAGTTTGAACGATAACATTCCAGACAATGGAAAACATGCCGATCGCCAGCATCCCAAAGAGAGTGGGGAGAATGAGATTATAAGCAATGGAGGGCATGATCCCCAATAGTTTTACCGGAAGACCGACGATCACGTATCCATAGTAGTAGTAGTTGATGTAGCCGCCAGCAAACCAAGGATCGTATGGCGGAAAGGTGGAACTCTTAATCACCGCGTTCAGGTAGGAGAAATCCATCGGTTTTTCTCCGCCCTTTGACGGATGCCAGAGATCAGGATTACCAATGCGGATCAATAGGTCCAGCACAAAGAAAGTCAAAAATACAGCTTCAGTAATAAGTATATGTTTTTTATTTTCGCGGAAGAACGCAGCCAGCTCCTTCCGGGTTCGCACAGCCAGGGTGATATTCAACAAGGCAATCAAAACCAAAACCCCTACCAGTGTCCACCGGGATACTGGTATACCCACAGAGCCCACCCACCAACTGATCAGTGCGAAAATCATCAGCCCTGCCAGACGAGAGAAGGCATACCCCCTGTCTTTCAAACCGGGGAATGCCAGGCGGATGAACGGGAAGACCATCAGCCCCAACAGTCCAATGCTGAGATACCAGATCACGAGGCTGACGAATGGGTATTTATTCATCAGCCCATTAATATCGAAGAGGTCAGACCAGCTTCCGCCAGATTGCTGCCGGGCAAGACGGTCAGCAGGGAGCATCAAGTCCTGTGGATGCATGGGCACTTCATTTAGGGGGACATGGATGACTTTGGCAAGGTCCACGCTTTCAAAAAGCGAATGTACCTTCTCGGTGTCATAGGAATCGGATTTTCGGAAGATGAATACTTTGGGATGATCATAGACCGTAAAAGCTTCCTCAGCAGATTGATCATTAATCTTCAGAGGCCCCAGGTTTGGGTCGGATTGAAAGACATTAACCAGTTCATAACCGAGTTGCCCGGTAAACATGCCAGGCTCAGCCACCTCATAGCACCAGAGCAAGTCCTTCTCTACCGGGCAACCCATTAGCTCTTGATAGTACAAAGTTGCCAGAGGGTAACGTTCGGGAATGCGCACTGTGGTCGCCCATTGACGATTGGAGCTGATCAGGATGAAGTCTGCCTGATCCAGGTTAGTGATAAACCGCTCTCTCTTTTCTTCATTCTCTTCCCAGTACATCTGGAAATTGAGATGGCCCTGATATATACCACCAAAACCATCATAATTATCCAGACGTAATGGCAGCCCATCATCCCAATCCGACTCGTTCGCAAGGGAGGATCCTTTGAATGTAAATTCTGACCCACCATCTGGAGGAATCAAGGCGATTTGGTAAGTGTTACCCTGCTGAACTTCAAATGGGACATCCAACTCGAAAAGGTAAGAACTACCATCGGTATCTGCGTCAGAATTAAATTCCGCAGTTACCCTTGAAGTTGAGATGTCCCCATCCTCATTATCGACAAGCTGGATGGTGAAATTCTTATCTCCGTTGGCAGTCGTTGTATCCAGTAAATGATAAACAAAAACTTCATTTACCTCACCGGAAGTATTGGCTGTGAAGTTGAAATTTGCAGGCCTGGCTTCACCAACAACCATATCTTGCGGATAAGGCAGCGGTTGATTGTACTCGCCAGCGCTGGTGTGGATATGCAGGTTAATGGGTCCGGGAATATTCTGGTAGATCCAGCGTGATGCTTCGATGCGGGTTACCTCGCGGTTATAGATGCGCGTAAAGGCAAAAGCCCACAAACCGCTGGCGACCACCGTGATGAATGCCAGGGAGATGGATAATGTTTTAATATATCTGCCATAAAGTTTACCTTTGGCTTTATCCCACAGATAAAATATCAGCCATGCCCCCATGATGACCAATGTGGGATATACAAGCACCATATAGCGCATAGAAGGATTCCAGGTCTGTGATTGCCAGCCAAAATAAAGCGCCGTCCACAGCCAGATGATGATATGCTGGGACCAGTCCTTTTTGATCATTCGCCAGCTGATCAATAGGAATCCAGCCCAGGAGAGCAAGCCCAGGGGAATACCCATACCCCAACGAACCAGGTTTTCCAACGCAAAAGTAGCCGGACGGCGTGCCCATTGTAATGCTGGCGGAAAGTCCGCTGCCCCACTGGTCTGGCCGCTTAATTCCCGTAAATCATCAAGCCAGGCTTGATTTGGGGAGATATTAAAGAATCCGGGTCCGCTGAAAGCATAGGGTTGGAATATTCTGAATACCAGGAAAGCCATCAAGGCTGCAAGGACCAGGTTACGCAGTAAAGGGATGATCCAGTAACGTTTATCTTCACTATTAAGTTTCAAAAACCAGGGTAAGGCAGCCAATGGCAGCAGGATCGCAATTGGCGCAGCGCTGACCTTGGAAGCCATGGCAAGGCCAAGCGCCACCCCAAATAGCAGGAAGTTGCTTATTCCCTGCCAGTGAGCGGAGATCAACAACCATAATCCCTGGTTTCCCTTGATCTCTTCCTGGAAATCGTTCCCTTTTTGAACCTTCACCGCAAAATAGATGCTCAGGGTAGTGAAGAAACACACAAAAGTATCCACAGCAAAGAAATGGGATATCTGGATCTGCATTACTGTAAAAGCAAAAAAGAGTGAGGCCAGCAATCCAATTCGTTTGTCGTACAGCTTCGCGCCCAAGAGGTAGACCAGGATCAAGGTGAAGAGGTCAAATATGGCGGAGACCTGCCGCCCTAATAAATTCACCTGGTCATAACCGGTTTGCCCGGTCCACTCCGCCAAGTAACGCACAATAAAAATTGGCAATGTCCCGTAGACATAAAAACCATGTCCGCGGTTGTGTGGATTCAGACTGGAATTTTGCGTGTCAAAGTAATCCCCTATCGATTGCACAGGTTCGATGTCATTTTCCACCATGGTGAGAAAACGCTCGTCCGGGTGGAGATGCTGGTTTTCATCCCAACGGATCCCCGTGAAGCGGAAGTACCCGCCAATCAAGATCACAAATACGAGGAGCAGGTCCAGGTACCAGTAGGCAGGTAAACCTTTCTGTTTATGGATGATTTCGGATTCTATATTTGCAGCAGGTGCGGGAATGTTCATAAGGCTTGATCTCAGTCCAAAGAATTAATCTGATGGTACCAGCATCACCAGGAAATCCCGGCCAGGAATGCTTGAAGTGTAAGTTGATACCATTGCTGATGGGTACAAGGTCTTTAAAACAGTCAGGTCTTCCATGTCTTCTGTATTTATTATAAATAATTTGGGGGAAGGTACATTTAGGGTAGTATTAAAATCCTGCGGCCAAATGGCATAATCCCGGATGGGAACTTCAGCCTGGATACTGACCAGGCGTGTATCCACCCAGTAAGGATAGCCCACCACCCAGGCAGAATCCGCGCTGCCGACCGAATCAATAAATCCACGGATTACCTGTCCCATCTCGCTGGTATTTCCGGCTGCTTCCCTGTAAATTCGGAGATATTCATCAAATACAAGGTTATAATTTTGCCGGGCGGAAAAGAAAACCAGCACTGCAGCCGTCAGAAATGCCGCCACCCTGCCAGTTTTGCCCTGGGATGCTCTTTCGATTGCGGATAGTATTCCATCCAGGCAGATGGCAATGATTAAGAACACTGGAATAATAGCGCCTGCGGTTCGGTTGAGAGCAGGATTTTCTTCCGGGAAAGCCAGGGAAAGAATTGAAGGGAGCATAAGAAAAGGGACTGAAATCAACAGGGTTAGATCCAGCCAATTACGGAATCGGAAATAGCGGTAAAGCAGCAAGGCAAAACCGAGATAAAACAAAGCCGCTGATATCACATCCAATGCTGGACGATAGGGAATTGAGTGCAGCCAGGTGCTGCCGTCATTGACGCCAAACATCAGCATGGCATTCTTGAGGTTGTCTAAAAAGATCGCCAGCGGACTTCCAGGAAGTTCGCGTTCCAGGCTACTGACACGTGTGGCGAAGCGATAATTAAACACATCCGGGTGAGCAACAGCATAGCGAATTAAAGGAAGCGCCACGATGACTGCCGTGATCCCTGAGATCGTAAGGCCAGTTAGGGCATTTTCCTGCAGATGTGGTTTTCGGAGATGGAGCACATATAACATAACGATCACCACCACCAGGATGGGGACCACCCGGTAAGGTGAGTAGCCGTGCAGTCCTAAGCCTATGGCAATTCCTGCCCAGATGAAATCATTGCGGGTGCCGCGTTTCAAGCCTCTCAACAGGTAATAGAGCGCGGGCGCGGTAAATAATGGATAGAGTGGAAAACGAAGCCCCACCCTTGAGATGATATTTGGCCAGAAGGCGATACCAACAAAGATGAGAGCCAACAATCCAACCCGTTTATTGAAAAACTCTTTTCCAAGCAGGTAAATATATGGGAGTATAAGCAGGCCAGCCAGCACCATGCCAATTTTCAAACTTAAAAATGAAATGTCTGTATTGAAAATTTTAATGACCAGCGCAGTCCAATAGAACTGGAAAGCCTCACGTCCGGTATTGCGGGTGAAGAAAACATGCCACTGTCCATCCAGCACATCTTGGACATCTTGCAGCTTTTCTGCGTGATCGCTGGTCATTTCTGGCGGAACAGCATTCAATTGATAAATCCGGAAGAAAATGATGATGATCACTACCAGTATTACAAGCAGGGTTCCCCAGTTGAAATTCACCTGCCAGCTTCCTTTCTTTATACACTGCATTAAACTGGAAAACTTGACCTTGAACGGGATTGTATCGATGAACCCAATCACGACACAAACCAAAGCAGCCAACCAAAATACAATATTTATGAATCCGAAAGTATCATTTGCAAAAGCAGTGACAGTAACCGCAGTAAAGACCATCCCGGCAATTAAAGGTTGCCAACGAATATTGTGTTTGGCCTTATCTTCTGAGATGGTTTTATCATCTTCAACAACCTTCCATTCTTGGGTGATCGCGCTCCAGATCATCAGTCCGATGGCAACCAGATATAAACCCAGGGAAGCATCTTTATGCTGCACAGGCGGTTCGAGCAAACTTTGCGCCACCAGTGCCAATAAGGAGGCAATCAATGTTTTCCAGGGAAATCTCCTGGCGACTGGAGGTGGTTTACTTATTCCCAAATCTATGGAAATGCCACCACCTGAAGCCAATGGCACCTCTTCCAGATAATCATCCAACTGGTGAGGTGCTAATGATTCTGGGTATGCAGGGATCCTCAGCTCAGTTTTACGCCAGAACTTAAGCTTTGCTTTCACGAAATCTAAAACGGAAGGTTCATTCATGGTTTTTGCTCATTTTTTCTGGCAATAAAAATGACACTTTCGCCCCATCTCAACGGTAAAAATACCAACCCCGTCAGCGCCTGGAAGCCGCCCAGGGAGCCAAAAAATATTTTTTGAATCTTTGCCGGCACACCGCGGATATAAGGTACATCCCAGAATCCATCCGAAAATGTTCTAATGATCTTGAAATCCGCCGCTTCAAGCATTTTACGCCATTCCTGCGGCGTGTGAAGCGAAATATGAGTTGGATCCTGGTATCCGATCCAACGTTCGCCTTTTAATGGTTTCAACAAGGATGCTAAATTGGGTGTCGCGAGAATGAGTATGCCGCCTCCCCCAATCGTCCGCCCCATTTCCCTAATCGCCACGTCGGGATGATGAAGATGTTCAACCACATGCTTGCTAATGATGGCTTGCAATGTCCCATCGCCATATGGCAGGGACTCAGCGGATGCGCAGAAGAAAACTGAGAATGCAGCACCTTCTTTTGCCTGCTTTAATGCCCAGGGGTTGATATCCATCCCATGAGCAATGAAATCCGCTTCTAGTTGGCCAATCAGATGCCCCAGGCCACACCCCTCTTCCAGCAGCCTGCCACCGGTCTTTGCATATCGGCGCGCCAGCATGGCATAGAAACGGTTTGAGAACCAGTATTGTGAATATTTTACGAATGATACCTTTTCATAGGTATCCGTGTAAAAGTATTTGTCGTTAAAAGGCGAATCAGGCATGATGTGATGGTCTGCCTTTCAGAAGATTCAGGAACATGTTTTCATAAATGGCAGCGACAGAATCCGGGGAAAAATGGTCAATCAGCCACGCTGGATCCTTGACATATTGTTCCTTCGCTCTAAGGATCGCACATATTTTTTCCGCAAGCATGCGTGAGTCGCCAATTTCGAAAATCTCACCCATACCGGACATTTTCACTGGCTGACGCACCCCGGGAAGGTTGGAAGCTGCCACCGGGACGCCATTCATCATGGCTTCGATCTGAACCAACCCGAAAGACTCTGTCGAATTTAAGCTGGGAACAGTGAACACATCCAGGTTGGGATAAAAAGCCGTCATTTCTTCCTGATTCAACACACCCAGCCATTTCCAGTGTCCCTTTTGAATATACTCTTCAATCCGTGGGAAGAGTCGGGAGGCATAGTCGTCTTCACCAAGGACATTGAGATACTGCCCGGCAAAAAGCACAACCGCTCTGGGGAACTCTTTCAAGATGGCTGGCATAGCATCAAGCAATACCTCCACCCCCTTTTCAGTGGCAAACCTGGCGGCCATCCCGATCACCGGGTCACTGCCAGTCAATCCATGCTGGATTGCGAATTCTGCTGCTGCTCCAGGTTTCATTGGAGGTATGACAATTGGAGGCTGGATGATGCCAGTTTTAGCGTGGAAACGGCGAAGATATGGCGAATGGTCAGCATAATCCTGGGTATAGGTAATTACGCGATTTGTGAAACAGGCTGCCAGGTGATTCATAATGTGCACCACCTGGTTAACGAATGCATTGAACAAACCTTTTGGCATTTGCAAGTCACAATGGTAGGTTATCACAGAAGGTTTACCAAAGATCCGTCCCCGCAGAGCCACTCCGGCTGCGTCAAATTGCGGCAGATGTAAATGAATCACGTCCGTATTTTTTACCAGCTTAGTGGCCAGATAGCCAAAAGTTGGGGATATGACCCCTTTACTCACCCGGAATAAAACAGGTGATCGGACCACCCGGACGCCCTCTATCGTCTCGTCAAGGGGGAGATGCTTTTCAAATTGGGTGGTAAAGACTGTAACATCATGTCCGCGTTTCACCAGGGCATTGGCAAGACGCTCGGTATAAATTGTCAGACCGCTGGTGTGCGGACGATAATATGTGAGGACAATGAGTATCCGCATGGACCGGTTATATCCTTATTTAAACATTTCAGGATTACCCTTGACCCAGTTGAACAGGCGGGTGATCCCTTCAAGTGGGGTAATTTTTGGTACCCAGCCCAACTCAGCCTGGGCTTTACGAATGTCAGCAATAAAAACTGCCTGATCGCCCGGCCGCCAGTCTCCGCGAGCAACCGGGATGGGATGTCCAATGAGTCTTTCCAACATCGGACCAAATTCCTTCCAGATGGAGATCGTCTTATCCGCGCCACCACCGACATTCATCACCCGGCCGGGTTTTTCGGGTGACTGGGCAATAGCAAGGTCATATGCATCCAGTAAATCTTCCACGAAAAGAATATCGCGCACCTGCTTGCCATCGCCATAGATGGTGATGGGCTTTCCAGTGAGCGCTGCAATGATGAACCAAGCCACCCACCCCTGGTCTTCCACGCCGAATTGGCGAGTGCCGTAGATGCAACTCTGGCGAAGAACCACAGTGTGAAGCCCGTAAATGCGGGAATAATCGCGGACATACTGGTCGCCCGTTCCCTTGGAACAGCCGTAAGGCGAGTGAAAGTCAAGAGAGAGGGTCTCCGGGATGCCATCCGGGTAGTCGGCGTATTCATAGCGATCATCTTTTTCGACCGTGCGTATCTCTTCCATTCCTCCATAAACCTTGTTGGTGGACGAATACAAGATTACTGGGTTTTTACCGCTTAAACGGCATGCCTCCACGACATTAAAGGTACCCAGGGCATTAATCTCAAAATCCTCCCGCGGATTCGTAACCGAGGTAGTAACTGCCACCTGCGCTGCCAGGTGAACGACAACATCCTTGTCCGCAATAACCTCTGACAATAGTCCAAAATCACGAATGTCACCCTGAATAATCTGCGCGCCTTCGCCATACTCTCCACGCAGCCATTCCATGTTGATGCGGCTGCCTGCACGGGAAAGATTATCATAGATAGTGACATTTTCACCGCGCTGCAATAACCGGGAAACGTAGTTGGAACCAATGAAACCCGCACCACCTGTCACAAGGTAATTCTTCGCCATAACACCTTCTTCATTATTTGTAACAGTTAATCATCGCTCAAACGCAGCACAGCCATGAAAGCTTCCTGTGGAATTTCCACATTACCCACCTTCTTCATGCGCTTCTTACCGCGTTTCTGCTTTTCCAACAGTTTCTTCTTGCGGCTAATGTCGCCGCCATAGCATTTGGCTAACACATCTTTGCGCAGTTGCTTCACCTTGGCGCTAGAAATTACCCTGCCATCCGCGGAAGCTTGAATGGAAACATCATACAATTGTCTGGGAATCAGCTCTTTAAGTTTGGTCACCAGGCGCTGACCTTTATGGTACGCATCCGCTTTGTGGACAATGGAAGCCAGCGCGTCCACCGGAGAGTCATCCACCAGAATCTCAAGTTTAACCATTTGCTCCGCCCGGTAATCCGCAATCTGGTAATCCAGAGAGGCATACCCACGGGTGCGGGATTTTAACTCATCGAAAAAGTCAATGATCAATTCCGCCAGCGGGATTTGGAAGGAAAGTTGGACACGATTGGGGGCTGGATAGTCCTGCGAGACAAAAGTCCCGCGCCGCTTGGTGACCAAGTCCATAATCGTGCCATAGAATTCGGTGGGGGTGATAATCTGGATATTCATCCAGGGCTCGCGAATCTCGGAGACTTCCCCTTCTTCCGGCAGCTTGGCGGGTGAATCGATCAGAACAACCTCCCCGCTGCGCAGCACCACCTCGAATTCCACAGATGGGGCGGTTACAACAATATCCAAATCATATTCCCGTTCCAGACGTTCCTGGATGATCTCCATGTGGAACAAACCCAGGAAACCACATCGGAATCCAAAGTTGAGTGCCTGTGATTTTTCAGGTTCATATACCAGGGAGGCATCATTGAGTTGCAGCTTTTCCAATGCATCTTTCAGATCTGGATAATCTTCGCCCTCCACAGGATAAATACCGGCAAAGACCATGGGTTTTACCTTGCGATATCCGGCCAGTGGTTCCAGCACTGGATTCACAGCACTGGTGACGGTATCTCCCACATGACATTCCGAGACAGTTTTAAGTCCGGTGGCGATGTAGCCTACTTCCCCGGCAACCAGGGTATTTGTCACCTTCATCAGCGGTGAAAATACACCCACCTCAATCGGTTTCAATTCCACCCGGGTTTGCATGAGGCGCAGGGTATCACTCGCATTAATGGAGCCTTCGACTACACGCAAGTAGGCAACCACCCCCTTATATGAATCATAATGCGAGTCAAAGATCAAGGCTTTTAATGGCTGACTGGGGTCACCTTTAGGAGGCGGTACCTGTTTGACGATCTGCTCCAGGACTTTATCAATATTGGTGCCATCTTTGGCGGACACACGCAGAATCGTTTCCGGTTTCACCCCCAACAGAGTGGCTACATCCCCGGCAACAACATCCGGTTGGGCAGAAACCAGGTCGATCTTGTTGATAACCGGAATGATCTCGAGGCCGGCATCCAGCGCCAGGTAGAGATTAGCCAGGGTCTGGGCTTCAATTCCCTGGGTGGCATCCACAATAAGCAAAGCCCCTTCACAGGCAGCCAGCGCCCGATTCACTTCATAACCAAAATCTACATGGCCAGGGGTGTCAATCAGGTTGAGTTCGTATAGTTGCCCATCCACAGCAGTGTATTCCATGCGTACAGCCGAAGCCTTGATGGTGACCCCCTTCTCGCGTTCCAGGTCCATTGAATCTAACACCTGCTCGGTCTTGTCGCGATCTGATATCGTCCCGGTGAGGTGCAGCATTCGATCCGCCAGGGTAGATTTACCGTGGTCAATATGAGCAATAATGCAGAAATTACGGATATTTTGGGCCATCAGCGGGTAAAGTATAACCTATTTTACAATCATTATTGGGATGCGGGGAACAGGGGATTCCTATTTTCACCGCAGAGAACACAGAGAGCGCAGAGGATTGGATCATGAAGTAAAACCCATGCGAAGATGCCTTTTCTACCACTCTGCGAGTAATCTACCAAGAATATCGGTGGAGTTCGTGCGTTGTATTGATCCAACCAAGGAATGAATTTTACAACTTCATTGCCGATGCAATCCCAGCTTTCAAATTTTCATACAAATAATCCAACTGCGCACGGGAGGTGCGCTGATCGATGGTGAGGGTCAGCATTGTGCTGGCCATCTCCACCGCCATCGGATTGCAATTCGTGCGCGGGTCTACCATCATCTCGTCCCAATGGATGGTGAGACCGATACCTGCTTCACCCAGTTTTTCATTCACCCTGTCACGGGAAACCCTTGAAAAATAGACTGGCAGCCCTAAGGGCATGATTCCATCCTGCAAGACGGGGAAGATGGGCGAGATTTCCGGTATGTCACGGATCAAGGAGAGTAAGTAGCTGTAATTTTCCCAGCGAATTTTTTTTATTCCTGCCCAATCCAGATGCTCGATGTGTTCTTTTTCCTGCGGGTCACCCAGAACAGTGAAATCCTCAACGTAGTATCGTTCTGAAATGGAAAACAAAGCAGCCAGTTCGTCATAATCGCCGTGGCCCTCCGCCAGGTATGAATACAGTTTTTTGCGGTACTCCCTGATGATGGGCAGCCGATGATTGGGACGGTTTTTGAATTTGTCCAGGGTGGATTGGAGATCAACATTCGTGATCAGGTATCCCCCATCATAAGGGACCAGCTTGCGCATACTGTTGAAGATAAAATCACCCGTCGGGAAGGGATTGAAACCTGCCTGGGCGTTATCTTCCACAATGACCACTCCCTTTTGACGCAAATCAAGCAGATAATTACGAACATCAGGCGGCTGCAAAAAACCAAAATAATTGATCAAATAAACAGCCTGATGCGTGCTTACTTTTTCAGCCAGGTCATTGACATCCATCGAAAGATCCCGGTTGACCCGGTAATAACCATATTGCATGCTGCAGTGTTCGAGCGTGGATACTATCGATGGGCACAAGTAGGAGGGGAGCAGCATCTTCCGGATGCCATGATCTAAAAGGTATGCGCAAATGACAACCAGGCAGGCAGTACCCCCATTCAGAAAAAGCATGCCATCCGTGGAAAGGGACGGTTTTTCAGCTTTCCAATGCTGATCGTAATAGAACTCGCCGCCTACAAACATAATTTATTATTCCCAATGCGTCCGGTTTCTCGTAGATTGTGTAGAAGTCGCCAGCCCGCAACCCAACGCCAAACGATCCGTTGAATTTCAATCAGCGTTCTGTTGGATCTCGTTTCGATCAATCCAACCTACAAACCCCATCCACCATCGTGGATATTTCAACATCCCTCTGCTTCGGGTAACCCAAATGCACCAAGAACTCGATATTCCCTTTGGGACCTTTCAACGGGGAAACTGCCAGCCCCCGGATGCTGTAACCATTGACCTGCGCCATTTCCAGCGTCTCCAGCACCACGCGGCGGTGCACTTGTGGATCAGAGATGACTCCCCCGCCACGGTTGACCTCCTGCCGTCCAGCCTCGAACTGCGGCTTGATCAATGCCAGCAGTTGCCCGCCCTTCTCACCGTACCATCCGCGGATGACCGGCAGCAGTTTATCCAGCGAGATGAACGAAGCATCTATGGTGACGAAATCTACCGGCTCGGGCAGCTTCTCGATAAAGCGCGCATTCTGGCGCTCCATCACCACCACCCGCTTGTCCGAGCGCATCTTCCAGTGCAGGATACCGTAGCCAACATCTATAGCGTATACCTTCACAGAACCGTGCTGCAGCAGGCAGTCGGTAAAGCCACCGGTGGAAGCGCCGACATCCGCGCACACCATGCCAGCCACATCCGGCCGGAAGGCTTCGAAAGCACCCTCCAGTTTTTCCCCACCACGGGAAACAAACCGCGGATCAGCTTCCAGCGTGACTACTTCCGTCCCCTGCACCCCGTGCGAGGGTTTGAGGATGACCTGGTCGTTCACCCGTACCTTGCCTTCCATGATCAGGCGCTGCGCCAATGCTCTGCTATCCACAAGGTGCTTCTCGACCATAATTTGGTCCAATCTATGATTTTTCATCTATAATCAATTCCACTATTGTCTGTCATCTACTATATTATAATTAATCTAAATGGATACTCCAGGTCACCTCATGAAACCTAATCTAGCAAGAGCCATCATTAAAACCATGCGTCCGAAACAATGGGCAAAGAATGTGGTTGTTTTTGCCGCGTTGGTATTCGACAGGCAATTGACCAATATCCCTGCCATGCTGCACACCCTCGGTGGATTCGTGGTTTTTTGCCTGATCTCCAGCATGGTGTATTTCATCAATGACCTTGTGGATATAGAAGCAGACCGTCTTCATCCGGAAAAGAAACACCGTCCCATCGCGTCCGGGCTGATGCCCATTCCATTGGCTTATGCCATCATCGTGTTATTATTTTTCATTAGCTTCCCGGCAGCCTATTATCTCTCTCCGCAGTTTGCCTTGATTGGATTCGCTTATTTTATATTGAACCTGCTTTACTCCTTCTGGCTGAAGCACGTCCCCCTGGTGGATATCATGGTTATCGCAGCCGGATTTGTTTTACGCATTGCCGGCGGCGTAATGCTCATCTCTGTGGATCGCTTCTCCCCCTGGCTATATGTCGTCACAACCCTGCTGGCCCTCTACCTCGGATTTGGCAAGCGTAGAGCAGAACTGGCTTTGCTGGCTGGCGAGGCATATTCTCATCGTAAAGTACTGGATGGATACACCATTCCCCTGCTGGACCAGTTGATCACGGTGGTTTCCAGCACTACCATTGTAGCCTACAGCCTATATACTTTCTCCGCGCCAAATCTGCCAGACAACAATTCGATGATGCTTACTATTCCTTTTGCTTTATATGGCATCTTCCGCTACTTATACCTGATCCAGGTAAAAAACCATGGCGGCGCTCCAGAAGATATGCTTTTCAAGGACCGCCCTTTACAACTGGCCATCATTCTGTGGGTAATTTCCGTGCTGCTCATTTTCTATATCTTTTAATATGCCCGCCACCTCATCCAGCTATCCAGGCAAGATCATTTTATTTGGGGAGCATGCCGTGGTATATCACAGCCATGCGATTGCCATCCCGGTGAACCAGGTAAGAACAACAGCAGTGATCACTCCGCTCATCCAGTATCCACCCGGATCGATCGAGGTATCAGCACCAGATATTAACACAAAATGCCGGCTGAATATGCTTGCTGAAACCGACCCAATCGGTTATGCCGTTCGATTAACATTACAGAAACTGCATGTGGACAAACCACCAGCCTTTTCCATTCATATTACCTCAAATATCCCCATCGCTGCCGGGCTTGGGTCTGGCGCCTCCGTGTCCTGTTCCATCGCGAAAAGCATCTCAACCTACCTCGGCAAACCCTTTTCCCCCGTTGAAATATCGGATATCGCCTTTGAAGTCGAAAAACTGCACCATGGCATCCCCTCCGGGGTGGATAACACCGTCATTGCTATTGGTCAACCGGTACTCTTCCAACACGGGGAGGAAATCCAATCGCTACAAGTAGGTGAAACGCTGAATTTCATAATTGCTGATACTGGTATCAAAGCACAGACAGGAGAGGTGGTTGGCAGTGTGCGTTTGCGCTGGCAGGCGGACCCGACTAGATTCGATACTTTATTCCAGCAGATCGACCACATCGTCCTGGCTGCACGTGATGCAATCAGAATTGGGGATGTTGAAACAACTGGAAAACTAATGCTGAAAAACCACCAACTGTTGCAAGATATGGAAGTATCTCACCCGGCACTAGACAGGCTGGTGGAAACAGCCATGTCAGCAAATGCCCTGGGTGCAAAACTTTCTGGTGCAGGTTGGGGAGGTAATATGATTGCTCTTGTCAGGGAGAATGCTTTACCGCCATTAGAAAACGCATTGCTACAGGCGGGGGCAGTAAGGGTGATCCGGACCAGACTGGAAAGCTCTTTTGAGGAGTCTCATGTATAAGAATGTAAAATTCTTAAAACTGGGTGGCTCGCTGATTACGAATAAGGATCTGCCTTATACCGTGGAAACCGGTACTTTAAACCGTATCTCGGGTGAAATCCATGATTACATAAGTACCAACCCGGATAATCGTTTAATAATCGGACATGGATCCGGCTCCTTTGGTCACACCAGCGCGGCGCTTTACAAAACCTGGCACGGAGTCAGGACGGGCGAAGACTGGGTCGGGTTCAGTAAAGTATGCCACGATGCACGGAGCCTTAACCAACTGGTGACTCAAGCGCTCATTCAGGCTGGCGTGCCAGCTATATCTTTTCCGCCTTCTGCCCAGGTCACCTGCACGGATCACCGGATCACCAGATGGGATACCAGTCAGATAGAACAATCTCTGCACTATGGTTTGGTCCCTGTAGTCTTCGGGGATACTGTTTTGGATGCGAATATCGGTGGAACCATCCTTTCCACAGAAGAACTATTTTTTCACCTGGCTGGAATCATCCAGCCCGAAAGCATCCTGCTGGCGGGTATTGAAGCAGGTGTCTGGATGGATTTCCCGTCGCGCTCCCGGTTAATACCTTTAATCACTCCTGGATCATACCCTGCTCAAAAAATACAGATACTCGAATCTGCTTCCCCGGATGTGACTGGTGGGATGAGCTCAAAAATTGAGAATATGCTGCGCCTTGTAGGGGATTTTCCACAAGTGACAATACAGGTTTTCGCTGGTATTGAGCCGTGGTCGGTGGCAAACGCTTTGAATGGCGTCCAGATCGGCACAACAATACGAAATACTGAAAGGAACCCATCATGATCAGAGACCGGGTTGCACTCGAAAAAGCTGAAGATGAAGTTCTTGCGCCTTTTGCGATACACAGCAGATTGTCAAAAGGACGAAAGTATCAAGAAGAGGAACCCTCCTACCGCACTTGCTTTCAGCGTGACCGGGACAGGATCATCCATACTTCAGCATTTCGCAGATTGGAATATAAAACACAGGTTTTTATTAACTACGAAGGCGATTATTATCGCACCCGCCTGACACACGAGTTGGAAGTGGCGCAGATCGGGCGGACGATAGCACGGGCGCTGGGTGGCAATGAAGACTTGGTGGAAGCCATATGCCTGGCGCATGACCTCGGTCACCCACCTTTTGGGCATAGCGGAGAGGTGGTGCTTTCCCGCTTGATGAAAGATCATGGCGGTTTTGACCATAATAAGCACTCATTGCGGATTGTTACCTTCCTGGAGCGGCGCTTTCCTGAATTCCCGGGCTTAAACCTGACCATGGAGGTGTTGGAAGGGATCGTGAAACATGAAACGGAATACGATGCATCAGACGCATCGGAGTATGATCCATCCCTGCGTGGTCACCTGGAGGCACAGATTACCAATGTAGCCGATGAACTGGCTTATACCGCTCACGACCTGGATGATGGTCTTCGCTCTGGCATAATTACTCCCCCAATGCTGGCGGGTATTCCTATCTGGGAGATTCTCCTGGAAAGCATCCAGTGGAAGGGTGTGCAATTGGATGATCTTACCCGCCACTGTCTAATTCGTAAGCTTATTGGTATGGAAGTGACGGATATTGTTGAAACTACTGAATCCAATCTCACCCGGAACAATGTCCAGTCCGTGATAGAATTGCAAAAATTACCATACAATGTGGTAAGTATCAGCGAAGAGATGCGCCGCAGGAATCGGGAAATTAAAGACTTCTTATATAAGAACCTTTACCGGCATTACCGGGTCGTCAGGATGGCAGTAAAGGCTGAGCGGATCATTACAGAGTTGTTTAATGCGTATCTCAATAATCCCACCACTCTGCCATATCACGTTCAGGCTGATATAACTGAACGCGGTTTGGAACGCACAATCTGTGATTATCTGGCAGGGATGACTGACCGCTACGCGATTGATGAATATCAAAAATTGTTTGACCCGACCATGCTACCTTAATACTGGAGAATAAATGGCAGATGCATCATATCTAACCCCGGAAGGGTTTGAGAAATTAAAAAGTGAACTTCATACTTTAAAAACCACTGAGCGGGAAGATCTAGCAAAAAGGTTACGTTCCGCCATCCAGATGGGCGATCTGTCTGAGAATGCAGATTACCACAAAGCTAAAGAGGACCAAGCCTTTTTGGAAGGCCGCATTAATGAGTTGGAGTATATCCTGAAGAATGTGGTGATCATTGACCGAAATAATATAGGCATAAGCAAAGTGAGCATTGGCTCAAAAATCACAGTGCGGGAAGATGATTTGGAAGAGGAAACCTGGTTCCTGGTTGGCCCCAAGGAGGCAAATCCACGCGACGGGAAGATCTCCCATGAATCCCCCATTGGAAAAGCGTTGATTGACCGCAAAGCAGGAGATATAGTGCATGTTGATACACCTGGCGGGGATATACGCATCCATATATTGAAGCTCGAATAACAAGCTATAGAAAAAAGAGTCCCGCTCTGGGACCCTTTTTTATGTATTATATATTCGAAATCAGGCTTTCGGCCATACGACAAGTTCCAGGGTCATGCGGTCAAAATGGCTGTTGGCTGGCAGAGGTCCCGGCCCATAATTCATATCCACAATACGGGCTTCCAACTGTAGGGTGGCGGTTTCCAGCAGGATTGTCTTTCCTGGTTCTGAAAGGATCGGTTCACCTTTGGACATAAGAGCTTGCTTGGAGGCTGGGTCATTGAAAGTATGTTGGCTCATCAGCACTTTTGTCACAGTCTGGATGTCATTTTTATCAAATAACCATACTTCAAAAGCGGCTACTTTCTTGGAGTCACCGACACCAATGGTGTCCGAAATGCTTACTCCACATTCACCCAGGAATTCACCCATTGGATTGTCAATGGTGAACGAATCGTCGTACTGGTCTTCTCCCTGCATATAAGTGGTCATGAATTGGGATACCGGGGTGCCACCCGGGCTGCGAGTCGAAGAACCAACTTTTGGCGAGAAGTAGTCTGCGCCTTCTTCCTCATCATATCCAGTCATCGCATCCTGTTTCGCAGGTCTGCGCAGTTTACCTCTTTTTAAGAAGATATAAAAGACAACAAAACCGAGCACGAGAGTAAGGACACAGAATAAAGACAGGACAACTGGCATTGCGCCAGATAGTCCGCCTGTCTTAGCGCTGGTCGTTTTTTCAGCTAGGGTTGATGGTTGGTTATCAACAGCATTTTGGCTCGCTGCTTCTGATGAAGGTGCGCTGGTTGTTTCTGATGGTATTGTGATCTCAGCATTGACGATGCGCGCGAAAGCTGCCAGGTCTGCTGCCGCAACATTAGTAGATCTCCCTTGAATAATCTTGAAGAGTTCATCCGCGCCTTTGCCAAGGTTCCCCCAGCGGGTTTTAGCTAATGCGACATCCTTATTGACAGAATACGAATCGACTACCATGCTCAGGTAATCGGCTTTTAGATCTTCCCGCATGAATTCCGGGGTAGCATCCGTCCATTGCACCGGCATCAACCACCACCCGAGGATGATCAGACCGAAAAGCATACCAGCCAGCGCAACAAGCACAGTTTTCGCCCAGGGTTTTTTTAGGTATTCTCTGATTAATTCCATAGTGACTCCTCATGTCAATCATGACCGGTCATGGATGGATCTCCAATTACCGGTAAATGCTATCGGAATTGTTGCAATCTTTATGCCTTAACGCCAGAGCTGAATTATGTTTGCTCTTCGTCCAGCGAATATGTCTTTTTGCAACTGATACATTGGGCAGTTCTTTTATTCAGGATCACAAGCAATCCATTGCCGCATTCCGGGTTGGTGCATTTTTGAGGAATAGGTTTCTTCCAACTGGTGAAGTCGCAAGCGGGATAATTGGCACAACCAAAAAACAAGCGACCTTTTCGTGTTTTTCTTTCGATCAATTTTCCTCCATCCTTCGGGCAATCAACACCAATTTCCTTGAGGATGGCTTCGGTATAACGGCAAGCTGGGAATCCGCTGCAACTGATGAATTTGCCATACCTGCCATAACGGTAGATAAGCTCCAGGCCGCACTGCGGACATGCTCGGCCAACCTTTTCTGGTTCGGATTTAATTACAGGCATCTCCGCCTGGGCTTTGGCTAAAAGGATTGCAAAAGGTCCATAGAACTCTTTGATTACATCAACCCAGGCACGTTTCCCCTCTGAAACTTCATCCAAATCTTCCTCCATGTGGCAGGTAAAATTAACATCCATCAGTTCGTCAAAATGAGCCACCAGCAAGTCATTAACCAGGAATCCGGTTTCTGTGGGGAAAAGTCTCTTTTCTTCCCGATAAACATAACCACGTTCCTGGATGGTGGAGATGATCGGCGCATATGTGGAAGGCCGACCGATTCCGTTTTCTTCCATTGCTTTCACCAGCGTCGCTTCGGTAAACCGTGGCGGGGGCTGGGTGAAATGCTGCTCCGGGAAGAGCTCTATGATTTTTTGCTGTGCGCCTTCCACAAGATCGGGTGGAATTTTCATATTTTCATGCGGATCTGCCTGTTTGTCTTCATCCTGGGTTTCTTCGTAAACAGCCAGGAATCCCGGGAATTTTAGTATGGAGCCAGTGGTCCGGAAGAGATAGGCATGCTGGTGCGTACTGCCTTCAATATCCACTGATATGGTATCGTAAACAGCGCTTTCCATCTGAGAGGCTACAAAACGTTGCCAGATCAGACGATAAAGCTTATATTGATCACCGGTCAGGTGTTTTTTTATAGCATCCGGCTCGCAGAATACTGAAGTTGGCCGAATTGCTTCATGCGCTTCCTGGGCGCCGATGGCTTTCGTTTTATATTGGGGAGCATCTCCAGGTAGATATTCCACACCATGTTTACCAGAGATAAACTTACGGGCTTCATTTTGAGCCTGAATGGCAACATGGGTGGAATCGGTGCGCATGTAGGTAATAAGACCTGTCGCTCCGCCATCACCCACATCTATGCCCTCATAGAGTTGTTGCGCCAGAGCCATCGTACGGCGGGCTGTATAGCCCAACCTGCGCGAGGCTTCCTGCTGCAATGTACTGGTAGTGAAAGGCGCAGAAGGCTTTCGTTTGCGTTCACCACGTTTGATCTTGCTGATGCGATACACAGGGGTGACCACATCTGCCAACACTTGCTCAGCAGAGGTTTTGTCTTTCAAATCCGGGTCATTCCCATCCAACCTGGCCAGGAAAGCACGATAGACTCTACTGGAACCCTCTTGTTGGAAATCCGCTTCAATCGTCCAGTATTCCACCGGGATAAAAGCTTCGATCTCACGTTCACGGTCAACAACTAACTTTAAAGCGATGGATTGCACCCTGCCGGCAGAAAGTCGAGACCGCACCTTCTCCCATAATAAGGGGCTTAAGTTATACCCCACCAGGCGATCCAAAATGCGGCGAGCCTGTTGGGCATTCACCAGGTTCATATTGACATCACGCGGATGATCAAAGGCCTGATGGATGGCGCTTTCGGTTATTTCATGGAATACAACCCTCTGTGAAAATCCAGGTGGGATTTCAGTGGCTTCCGCCAGGTGCCAGGCAATCGCCTCCCCTTCCCGGTCGGGATCGGTAGCCAGGTAGACCATCTCTGCGGATTTTACAAGTGTTTTTAATTCCTTCACCACCGGGCGTTTCTCATTTGGCACCCGATATTTGGGGGTAAAGTTATTCTCCACATCTACCGAAAGTTCCGAACGGAGAAGATCACGGATGTGGCCGACTGAAGCGCGGACCGTAAATCCTTTTCCCAGGAAGCGGCTGACTGTTTTTGCCTTGGCTGGAGATTCAACAATTACCAGTTTACCGCTGCGTTTTGCTTCAGCCTTGAGTTTCCGATCCACTTTCTCTGGCGGAGTAATCACAGCATGGGTTTCGGTGCGGCCGGTCTTATATATTTTTGTCGAACATACCGGGCAAGCCCCCATTGTGGCTGGTGAACCATTTTTATGAAAGATGGCTACAGGGTCACTAATTTCCTGTTTTTCTTTGCACTTGAAGCAATAACCTTCCAAATTTATGTCTCCTATAAAAACTTCGTGCGGTCTGTTGCCTTGAGTCTGGCGACAACCTCACGCACCTTTTGTACATCTTCCTTGCGGCAAACCAGCAGCGCTTTCGCTGTATCGATGATGATTATATCCTTCAAGCCAATTGTCGCAACCAGTTTTTCGTCGTTATCCTCTACAACCAGGCTTTGGTCCGTCCCATGCCAGATTACCTCAG
>PNON01000025.1 GCA_013824865.1 Anaerolinea sp.
ATTTCTGGTCTATGGAAATTTGATACAGTAACCTCGCCTCGAATTGGTGCTCCCCTGCTCACATACATATTAGCATTCATATCTCTCTTTTCATTCCACGGGTTTGGCAACAATGATCACCCGGTGGGAATTGCCACGTTTTGGCCAGCAGGTTACCAGGGTAATGCGCTCATCATCCTTGTGCCCTATCCACTCCGCATTTGCCCTCCGAATATCAAGTGAGACATCCACCTCTTTCAACAGCTGTTTATCAACCACCTCATAGATGAATACCTTTTGACCCGAATACAAATAAACCAAATCGCCAATTTCCAACTCTACCAGATGACCAAATACTTTGCCGTAAGCATTGTGATGACCGCCAATTACCGTATTGCCCATTTCGCCTAATGGCGCAGAATTGGCCTGCCAGCCGGCAGCGCTTTGATCCGGGACAATCCACTGTTCAAACCACTGATCGCGGATCTCCAGCGTGGATTGAGTTGAAGGGATAACTGGCGCATCCACCTTAATGGCTGGAATTACAATCCGGTCTGGAATATACCCGATGATTGGTTCCAAGGTTGGTGTTGGTTCAGCAATAACTACAGGTGTGGTTGTGACTTGCCGATCTGGGATCGATGCGGTTGAATTAACAGGAGCTTCAGCGAAGGTTGAGGAAATATTCGGTCCCTGAACTGTTTTCGTCAGAGCCCGCTCAAACTGGTAATTATTTATCGCATCCGGGATATCCACAAAGATATTGAGAACTGCGGCGACAAGCAGAATCGTGCCTGCGGAGATAAGGATGATACTTCTTCTTGGCTTCATTGTATATTCTTGATAAATAAAAATAAATTACCAGAAGGGCGATACACTCACCCTTCTGGTAACAATCTTACTACCAATCAATCTTCTCAGTTATCCTTCAGCTTGAAAGATACACCCTGGGACAGGAAGGCAATCCCCAGGAAGATATAACCAAACTTTAGGAAAAGTGTTCCAAGGGGAGTTCCAGAGAACGGATTGGAGAAATCCGCGCCAGTTACCGGAATCAGAAGTTCCTGATCCGGGTCCGCTGTGGTCAGGGTGGATACAAAGGTGGGTTGGGCAGCAGCCTGTTTCACGGGTTGTACGCCACCAGTCACCGGGATCAGCAGGGGTTCTTCACCACCACCGCCAGTTTCGGGAACTTTGGTTGGCGGAGGATTGACAACCGGGGTGGCAGTATCGGGCGCCGGGCACGGGCTGGTTTCGCTGGTGGTGCTGCTTAAATTATGCTGCTGGTCATTATTATCCAACCAGGAAATCGTCATGGTATGATAACCGCCGACAGTAGAGAATGTCAGGCTGCTATTGGCTGGAACGGTGCCAGAACCTGAACCGCCGCTGCTAAGCGACCAGCCAAATTGCACAGGAGAACCATTTGTGTTTGAAACGGTCCATTGTTGTTGTGGCGCGGCGCAAATATAACCCAACGAAAGCCTGGCAAAAGGAACTACAGTGGCAGTTGGCTCTTCAGTTGGCGTGGCAGTTGGTTCTTCAGTTGGTGTGGCAGTTGGTTCCTCAGTGGGTGTGGCGGTTGGTTCAGGCGCACTGCATGCCGGATCATCTTGTCCAGATATCTCAAAATCGCCAACGTGATCAAAATGACCGTTCCAGCCATCTGCATCCACATTTAGTGAAAGCGGATTTTCAAGATTGCCGGGTGGGATATGGCAGATCCAGATTTTGTGGTCTACAACCGCAGTAGAAGTGACTGTAGCTGTAGAAGTTTCTGTAGGATCAACCCCTGTAACCGGGATGAGTATTAGCGCTTCAATTGTACTTTCTGGTGTACTGGTAGGCGGGACATCAGTTGCTGTCGGTTCAGGCGCACTACAGCTTGGATCATCTCTACCGGAGATCTCAAAATCGCCAGCATGAGCATCATGCCCATTCCATCCATCCGCATCCACGTTAATTGCCAATGGATTATCCGGGTTACCGGGTGGGATATGGCAGATCCAAATTTTATTCGCTTGCGATGAAGCGCCATTTGAAGCATAAACAGGCTGGCTTACGAATGATAAGATTATTCCAACGATCAAACTCACAACACCGGCGGTATAAGCCATGAAAGCGAGTTTCCGAAAGAATTGATGTTTTTTTATTTTCATGATATTTTCTCCCGAAAATTCTTATAATAGATAATTTAGACTATATTTATCTATAATTATATACTTATAAGATAGGGAATAAATGGCTAACCTTTCATCTGTATAAGGCCTAGCCAAATTTTAATTATTTTGTAACAATAATGTAATTATTTATGGGGTATGATCACGGGGTATTGAACATCCGGCGGTTGAAAAACCTTCATTTCCACCTGGTATCCAGCCGAAAGAATGCCCGCTCTTAGTACCTCATCCCGCGAACCAACTGCTATGCACCTACCATCCACTAAAAGGAGGATCTGATCCGCATAGCGCGCGACCAGGTTCAAGTCATGGATCGCTACCAGTACCACCAGCTGGTTCTCGACAGCCAGTTCCCGTAATAGATCCAATACGTTGAGCTGGTAGTGGATATCCAGGTACGCGGTCGGTTCATCCAGCAGCATGATCCGCGCCTGCTGAGCCACCGCCCTGGCCACCAGTACCCGCTGAGCTTCGCCCCCTGAGAGTTCACCGATCCTGCGTTCTGCCAGCAGGAGTGTATCTGTCCGCTGCAGCGCGTGATGGACAATCTCATTATCTTCTTTGCTGAAATTGCCAAACCAGCCGCTATATGCCGTGCGACCCATGGTGACCACTTCGCGCACTGTGAATGCCGGCGGCAGGTTCCTGGCTTGTGGGATTACCGAAACCAGTTTTGCTCGGGGTGCGGGATGCAATCTTGATACATTAAAACCATTGATCTTAACTTCACCTGTTTCTGGCATTAATATCCCCGAAGCAACGCGAATGAGGGTGGATTTGCCGGCCCCATTTGGTCCGATTAAGGCTGAAACCTGGCCAGGTAAAAACCGCGCGCTGATATCAAACAACACCTGCCGATCTAGATAACCAGCAGAAACGTGCTCGAAACTTAAGGTATATTCGTCAGACACTTTACCTACCAGAAAGCCTGTTGTTTGGAGCGTTTTAATACCCACAGGAAGAAGGGAGCACCAACCAACGCGGTGATGATGCCGAGCGGTACTTCCTGCGGTGGAATGAGAGTGCGCGCCAGCATATCGGTTAACAATAATACAACCATACCCCCCAGGATCGAGAGTGGAATCAGTTTCCGATAATCTCCACCCCAAAGGATCCTGACTACATGCGGAACGATCAGCCCCACGAAGCCGATAATACCGGTAAATGCCACTGCTGCTGCCGCCGCCAAAGTAGACCCCAAAATCACGATGAATTTCGTAAAAGAGGTATTTAATCCAAGCTGGGCAGCTTGCTCTTCGCCAAATTGCATCACGTTCAAAGCATGCCCTGAGGCTAACAGTAACCCCAACCCAATAAAAGTGTAAGGCAGCATGGCCAATACCGGTTCCCAACTGGAAGTGGACACACCGCCCAGAAGCCAAATAATGGCGCGTCGTAACTCTCCCTGGGATCTTATCATCAAGAAGGAGGTGAGGGCTGTGCAAAAACTACTCACTGTCACCCCCGCCAAGAGCAGGTTGGTCACAGGCACGGTTTTACCCACCCGCGCCAAAATATAAACTAACATTACAGTGAGCATGCCAGCCAGTAAAGCTGCGAAAGGTATGGTGAAATATCCAAACAGGGAGGCTGGCCATTTAATACTCATCGCGATAACTGCTCCCAGCCCAGCTCCTGAAGCCACCCCGATCAAGTATGGGTCAGCCAGCGGATTGCGAAACAGCCCCTGGTAAGCAGCACCGCTGCCTGCCAGAGATGCTCCGGTCAGTGCAATAAGGACAGTCCGCGGAAAGCGCAAGTCAAGCAAGATGGTCTCAAAGGTAACCGGCCAATCAGGATGTATATCCAACCCGGGCAACCGGCTCAGAAAGACTTTTAGCACGGTGCTCACCGGGATGGATATTGTCCCAACTGCCAGGCTGAGGCAGGCAGCGATGAAAGCCAGGCCAGCGACCAAGATAATGGGTTTGAGCAGCAGCTTTCCGCGGAGAGTCATACAGTTTATGGATGAAGTAATGCCACGATCAATTCGAGACCATCCACCAGACGGGGACCGGGGCGGCTGACCAGGTTATCATCGAATGCATACACCCGACCATTTACAACCGCTAAGATATTAGACCAACCCGACCTTTCTGCCAGGCTTTCCGGGGTAACACCGTAGGCTGCATCTCCCAGCAGGATAACTTCCGGGTCCGCAACAATCAGGGCTTCCTGGCTTAGCTGCAGGTATCCCGGACCGGCTTCGCTGGCGACATTCACGCCCCCAGCCATGCTGATCAGCTCGTCAATATACGTGCTACTGCCCACTGTCCATGGTTTGGCGGGGTCAGAGGTACCATCCAGTTCGTAAAACACCTTAACCGGTTGGTCTTGGGAATTGATGGCGGAGGTGATGGTGTCAATCCTTGTCTGCAAGGTTTCTGTTAGCTGACTGGCTTCTTTCTCCTTACCCACCAGGCTGCCGATAAAGCTGATATTTTCCAGCACACCCTTCAAATCTACCGGGTTAGAGAGGAAATAGACATTCAAACCCAGATCTTCCATTGACTTCACCTGCTCAGGAGTATTGATTTCAGCCGCCAGGATGAGGTCTGGTTTGAGAGCGGCGATCTGTTCCAGGCTGTATTTACCCATCGATCCACCCACCGAAGCCACGTTTTGTGCTTCTGCCGGAAAATCCGAAAATTCGTCCCGTCCCACCACCTGCGGGCCAGCTCCCACTGCAAATAATAGTTCAGTATTGGATGGCGCGAGGGAAATGATGCGCATTGGAGTGACCGGGAGAGAGACAGTTCTGCCCAGTCCATCCACCACTTCATGTGACTTCGCTGAATTTGCACCAATTGTTGCGCAGCCCGTCAAAGTCATGGCAGCGATTACGATCCATAATATGCTTTTTATCTTTATTTTTTTATACATACTAAATCCTCTTGTATATAAATTTGAATTAAAAAACCTGTCCGCTGACAGGTTTGGTGAAAAATGTGAATCAGTCTCCACCTCCTTTGCGCGAGATTGTGGTTAACGCAGACCCGGCGGGCGACCTGACTTGGAATAGTTCCTTACAGTTGCGCGACAGTGCTGGACTGGATCAAGAAGATCGCACCAGCTTCGCCTTTAAGCCTTCCCTTCCGAGGGTTGAGGCACCCGGTCTGCTCTATTCAGTTGTGTATTTATTTTACAATCATTATCATCCGGCGTCAATTGGAATTTGAGTTGTTCAAGGTTGCTTTTCCGTATCAAGAGAGTTTCCGCTCATGCAGTTCATATTTCATTTTAGTCCTTGATTTTTATCGCTACCTGAATATATTATTAATTGTCAGAAATCATTGCTCGCTTTCTGTTGCGGGTTTCAATACCTGTTATTTCTACTTTACTGTGGTAATAGTTCAGTATGAAAGGAGCTATTCGAAATGAAAAAGATTATTGTTATTGCGCTTATATTATGCTTGCTATTAACCGGATGCGAACCTGCCACTGAATCACCAGTATCTGAGGAAGCAGCACCACAGGTAACTCAAGTGCAGGTGGAACAGGGTCAGGTGGCTGGGGAAGTAACACCAACCATACAGCAACCAACAGAAGTACCGCCCCCACTCCCACTCCCAACCCCAACACCAGAACCCGCTTTACCTCCTGAGCCACAGGAGATCAGTTTTAATGCTGTGGATGGGCAGGAATTGAAAGGCTTGTTCTATCCCGCAGCCAGGTTGAACACACCGGTGGTGGTCCTTATCCACTGGATCAAGGGAGATAAGAGTGACTGGTATGAAATAGCACCCTGGCTGCAGAATCGCGGTTTGAAAAACCCCTTCCCAAACCCGTCAGATGAACCCTGGTGGGATCCAACCTGGTTCCCGGCTATAGGTGAAGAAATTTCCTACAATGTCTTTATATTCTCATTGCGCAGCTGCCTGCCAATGAACGAAAAAGGGTGCCCTAAATTCATCGCGAATGCCTGGCTGGATGATGTGGAAGGAGCCATGTTAAAGATTACCGAGTTGGAAGGCGTGGATGCCTCCCGAGTTGTAGTCATCGGCTCCAGCATCGGCGCAGATGGCGCAGCGGATGGCTGCTTGATCTTTAATGAACACCAGCCGAGTGCCTGCCAGGGCGCATTATCTCTATCCCCAGGCAGTTACCTGGGGATGGAATATGCAAAGGTGGTGGAAACACACAGCCAGTCTGCCTCACCGGCCACGATCTGGTGTCTGGCTGATGAAAATGAGATCAGCATCTGCAAATCTGCTGGAGAGTATCCCAATTACCAGATATTCGAAATCCCCGGCGGTGATCACGGGACCATGCTGCTAAGCCCGGAACTCACCCCACTCCCATTGCAACTGATCCTGGATTTTTTGGATCTGACACTGGGTGGCGAATAAGCTGACCTACTTTCACCGATTTATTACGATCCTGCCTACCCGAAAATCTTTGGTGAGTAAACGTGGTCAGGATAAATCCTTATTATTATGAGTTGTAACGTTTTACTTCAGTCAGCATCTGGATGGTTTTAGATATCCTGGCAGCCCGTGTTTCTGGTTTCCTCGACGCCTCAATGGCATCCACGTGTTCCTTCTGATGCGAATATGAGAGTTTCTTCCAGTTCTTTCGCGCCTGAGCATTGGCTTCCAAGGCTGCTTCCAGGTCTGGCGGTGGTGAAATCACCCGCGGAAGGTCATCGTAGGCCATTTCCACATTTACGACATCTCCAGCCTTTAATCCAGCGCTTTCACGCAGGTTTCGATTCACTCCCAGGTAGTGGACGCCACCATAAGGAAAGAGGCTGCTTCGAAATGAATAACCATTCAGCGTGCCCATGACTGACACCCGGCCGCGGATTCCAAATACCTTGTAAATATCAAAAGGCACACTGATGAATGTGGCCGAACTATCCGGCTCCCTGGTAAGGGTGGCCTGGAATACCAATAGTTCTTTAGGTTTCTCTTCCATACCTGCTCCTGCAATATTCATGGCAGAATAATTATATCTTGCGTCCTGACATTCACTGAGTATATCAAGGTTTTATCTGGGTATTTTATTAATGATGACACTTTCCCAGTAAGATACGCTGTGCGAATTTTATTTTATCTTTTTCCTGCATCAGCAACTTATGATGGGCTTCCTAACGATGGCATGATTCTGGCAACGTTCTAGATGATAGGGATTTATTATAAGGAGCTTACTCATGAAAAATAAGGCGTCCCTTGCCATTTTCTCCATCATCATCAGCCTGAGTCTGGCGCTCGCGCCAGTTTCTACTGCGTCTGCCATCAGCACAGGTTTCTCCACCAGCATCACCTACCAGAATATCGGCAGCGATATCGCGCATGTCACCATCCTGTATTACGCGGACGAGAAAACGGAGGCAACTTCCATTGTGCAGCCCGACCTGGCTGTTGGCGCCAGTCAGACGGTCTCTCTGACCAACCTTGCCCCTGCCACAATCGGAACCAGGGGTGCAGTTGTAATCAAATCAGACATGGAAATCGCTGTTCTTACCACGCAGGTACCCACGACCACCACTATTAAAGGTCGCGGTTTGGCGTCAGCCACTTCTTCCGGCTCTTCTCAAATCTGGCTGCCCAATCTACGCAAAGCACCTAATGGAACTCAGGTTCTTTCCATCCAGAACCTGGACAGCGCAGTTGCGGATATCAAACTCACCTTCTACGGAGGCGCCAGCCCGGTAAGTGTCGAAAAGAAGAATATTCCTGCTGGAGGATCAGCGTATATAGACCTGGCTGAAGTGACCGGACTGACAATTCCGTTTATTGGCACTGCTCAAGTGGTGACTGCTCAATCCGGATCGACTACTCCCGGCAAGATCAGTGGTATGGCACTGCATTCTTTCGGCACAACCACCGAAGTTTATGCCACGGAAAGCATTTCAACGGGAGGCAACAAACTCTATATGCCGCTGGCATTATGTTATGGAATGGGAGGGATGAGCACCTCATATTATGTATTCAATACCGATGCCACCCAATCTGCTATTGTCACAGTGCGTTATAGCAGTGGTAAACTTGAAACTGCTACTCTGCCCGCCCGCGGACAACGTTACTTCAATGCCTGCACGCCGACCGGCACTGTGTCAGGCTACTCCGGTTCTGCAGTGATCACCACCAATGGGTCAGCCATTCTTGCGGTCGGCAACATTAAATCAAATGGCATGGCAGCTACATTCACGGGCCAGGCAGTGGGTGGAAAGAAACTGGCGCTTCCGGTTGCACTGTATTCCACCGCGAATTACGCCAATGGTCAAAAATCGCGTACCACCATCAGCGCAATGAACCTGGGAAGTAGTCTGGCAGCTGGTGCTGTAAAAGCCAGGTATTATGGCCGGGATGGCACATTGGTTGGTACCGTAACATTCCCGGCTTTCGCCTCAGGCAGCCGGATTGATACCAGCGCAGCCCAACTTGGAACTGCTGGAGCTGAGTTTGGATATTACTCAAATGGTGTGAATGGCGGAAGCGTCATTATTGAAGGGCCATCAGGCAGTTCACTGGTAGCCGTGGCCTGGGTGGTCAATGTAGCTGGTCCTGGGCTATATTCAGGTGAAACCTACAACGCCATCATAACAGCCGGACAGTAAATGGGGCTTTGTTTTAGGCTGGAGTTACAAAGAATCGTCCCCATCCTGGCTCAGGACGGGGATTTATTTTTATGATTGAATTAAACCCAGATGGGAAAAAAGAATCCGGAAACCAATTCCGATGAGTACCAGACCGCCAACAATCTCCATCCGTTTGCCAAATTTTTGACCGAGCCGGTAACCTGAGAACAGCCCAACCAGTGACAACCCAAAAGCGACTATGGCAATTACAAATACGGAAAGCAGGATGGGAGTTTGAATAAACGCGAAGCTTAGCCCGACCGCCAATGCGTCAATACTGGTTGCCACAGAAAGCATGACCATCAATCCACCCTTGGTGGGGTTTTTCTTATGCGCTTCTGCTTCATTGCCAAAGCCAGAGCGGATCATATTAACACCGACAAATACCAGCAAACCAAAGGCTATCCAGTGATCCAACTGGTAAATCCAACGGGAGATGGTGCTCCCGGCCAGCCATCCCAGGAATGTCATCAGCCCCTGGAAAATGCCAAAATGCATAGCCAGCCGTAACATGGAGCGGCGATCTATCTTTGAACCATTGGTCCCTACACCCAGTGAGACTGCGAAGGCATCCATGGCCAGGGCGAATGCGATTGCGACAATCCCGAAAATGTCCATATTGCTGCATATTATACTAAACTATAAATTTCGAGAATCGCCAGATGATATTAAGCTAACCCTTCACTATCCCTGGTGGTAGAGACCTGCCAGGTCATCTATCCCTTCCACCGGAACTATGGTTTAATAAGCCAATCTCACATGTAAAGGGTGAACCATGGCAAAAGATACTCCAAAATCATTCAAGAATTTGGTCCTCTATTCAATATATGTGCGAAATCACAGTCTGGAAGGTACTTTTAATGCTGTCACCAGAGACCTGGATCGCATTAAAAAAATGGGGGTGGATGTCGTCTGGCTCATGCCCATCCACCCGATTGGAAAGAAAAACAAGAAAGGCAGCCTGGGCTGCCCATATTCGATATCAGATTACCGGTCAGTCAATCCTGAATATGGAACTTTGGCTGATTTCCAGGAGCTGATCGCAGTCAGTCACCAACTCGGTTTGAAGGTCATGATCGATGTGGTCTACAACCATACAGCTCACGACTCCATCCTCGTAAGGGAGCATCCCGAATTCTTCCATCAAGACGGGCAGGGCAACCCGGTCACCACCGTCCCAGATTGGAGCGATGTGATTGACTTGAAACATCCCCATCCTGAATTGACGCGCTACCTGATCGATTCTCTTAAATATTGGGTGTCCATCGGCGTGGATGGCTTCCGTTGCGATGTTGCATCCCTGGTCCCTGCTGAATTCTGGCAACAAGCCCGTCGGGAAGTATCCGAAGTTAAACACGGAGTCATCTGGTTGGCGGAAAGTGTCCATGTTGTATTCGTAGAAACGCGCCGCCAGGAGAAGCTGTTTGCCATCTCAGACAGTGAAATATACACAGCCTTTGATCTGACCTACGATTATGACATCTGGCCCATGTTCCAGCACACGGTCAAAGGCGATCTGCCCGTCAAACGCCTGCTTGAAATGTACCGTTTTCAGCACGCTATTTATCCAGCCAATTTCATCAAGATGCGCTACGTGGAAAATCACGACCAGTCCCGCATCCGCCAGTCTGTTCCCGACACAAACCGGGCGCTGGCATGGACTGCTTTCGAAGCCTTCAACGATGGCGCATGGTTGATCTATGCCGGACAGGAAGCTGGCGAAGACCATACCCCCTCACTATTTGAGAAAGACATTGTACGGTGGAATGGGTATCCTTTCCAGGATTTACTTACCCGTCTGAACGGCATCAAAAAACATCCCGCCGTCTCAGAGGGCTTCCTGCTCTTCCTGGAAACCGAGCCAGTCATCCAGGTCGCCTGGAAGGCGAACACAGTCCATCTATACGGCATCTTCAATGTGGAAGGTCAAAAGGGAAAGGTACAGGTACATATTCCAAATGGCAGTTACACTGACCTCATCAGTGGCAGCGTGGTCAAAGTTGTGCATGGGAGAATGGATATACCGGCAGTCGCTATCATTCTGGAAACTTCCACCCTGCTGAAAAATCAACAATTTTTCTCTGAATTGCTGGATTGAGGTGTTTCAGGAGCACAATGGCGCAGGATGACAAGAAAAACAATCATAAGGAAGAGTTGCATCTAACCATAAAGCTGCCTGTTTCTGCTGAGGTGGTGTTCAACGCATGGATCGATAGCACCTGCCACCGGGATTTTACCGGGGGCAACGCCTACATCGATCCACGGAATGGCGGCAATTTCTCTGCCTGGGATGGCTACATCACCGGTATCCTGCTCAAGCTTGAACCTTACCATCGCATCATTCAATCGTGGCGTACGACAGATTTCCACCCGCTCGATCCTTCTTCCACCCTTGAAATTGTGCTGGACGAGAAAGATGATGGGGTGATGGTGACTTTTCACCATACAGATTTACCGGCAGGTCAGGGCGCCTTGTACGAAAAGGGCTGGAAGGAGTATTACTTCGAGCCGATGATAGGGTATTTCAGTTTTTTGGCCAAACAGCTTAAAGATAAATAAATTTTTTGCAATACCTAATCGCGTGGATGAGTTCCGCCCTGTTGCGTCTTGTTTTGCTCCCCCTGGTTGTGAATGGCAATTAACCAATTATGGGTTTCACAAGTCTTATGAATTGCTCAGCTTTATGGTCAATTTCAGCTTCCGTACTCATGATATTGATCCCGAAATCTGTGCCCAACCCAGAATCCACCACGCCCACACTCAGATTCACTGCCCGGCTTAGAATATCATCGGTTCTAGGCAGCATGTGTTTCTCGAAATGCTTCTGCCCGTCGCGATCAACATAGGATAGAATCTGTTCCATGTTGTTATAGACATGCCAGCCGGATTTGTCCACCGTTTTTGATCCCAGAGTTTCAGCGACTTTTTGCGCAGTTGACGCATCTTCTAACAGGACTGTAAGCAGGGTAGCACATTCACCCGGATCATTGATCTTGCGAAATTGCAATCCTTCGAGATGGGCAGATTGAATAGCCTGCTTAAACCTTTGCTTCTTCGTCCTCAGTAAACACAAGATCAAATCGAGTTTCCGCAATTGAGCCAGAGCAAAAGCGCCGGTAAGCTCATTCATGCGCAAATTGATTCCGATCAATGTCCGTTTCCCGATCTCTGAGCCTTTCCGCAAGGGCATATGCCCCTGATCATGGAACCCAAAAGCCCGTTCATATAAAGCTGTGTCGCTGGTGATCAGCAATCCGCCATCCCCCGAGTTGATCACTTTGAAATTATTCAATGAGAAGGCGCCAAACTCGCCAAATGTTCCGAGCATTTTCCCCTTATAAGAAGCCCCCAGAGCCTGGCAGCAATCTTCTATCAGGAAGAGTCCTTTATCTTTCGCCAGTGCAACGCAAGGATCCATATCGCACGGATTACCCAGCATATGCACAGGGATGATCGCCCTGGTTTTGGGAGTGATCTTTGCCATGGCATCAGCAATATCCATCGTCAGCGATTCATCGATCTCCACCATTACCGGTATCGCTCCCATGGCAATCACAGCAGAAAACGTGGCCACAAATGTGTACCCGGGAACGAGTACCTCATCACCTGGTTTGACGCCCAATGCCGCCATACAGGCCATCAGCGCTCCCGTACCTGAGCTAACTGCCACACAATGAGCTGCGCCCGTCAATCCCGCAAATTCTTGTTCCAGGGAATAAACTTTGTGCTTGAATTTCGGATCTTCATCACTGCCATAACGAGATAAGTGCCCGGTAGTTAAGACTTCAAATACTTCATTTTTTTCCTCTTCACCAAACAAATAATAACCAGGGCCGGGCATAATCCCTCCTTTATGTGTTATTCCAAAATGGTTGCAGTATTTGGTAGGTTACGATCTTGATCCCCTCAGCGGCGATTGCCTGCCGACATGCCACAGAATTGAAAAAGGTATAATCCGCCTGGCGCACCCGCCAGCGAGGGTTAATTGTCCGTAGTTCAGCAGTTCCACGCGCCGGATGGATGGCCCATTCCGAGACTCCTTCCGGTAGGTCCTGCAGCATCCGCAGGTAACGAAGAGCTTTGCCAGAGGTAGGCAGATCAAAGCTATCCAAATCTGGATGGTCAATAACGGGTAATCCCATATTTTTAACCAGCTTGATCAAATGCTTTTCGTGCACCCGCAAAGCCAATCCATATTCCCGTGACAAACGAATGGACATCCTGAAGATATCCTCTCGGGCATCGTGGATATTGCAATGGCTGTCCAATTGGTTTGGATGCAAGCCAAGCGCATAAGCTGTCTCTATCTGTACCCGCCACTCCATTTCCAGTTCTCGCAGATCTACCCTGAGCAATAATGCTCGTTTTTCGGTTTCCAGCGGAAAGTATCCTTCACCATCTACCAACGACGGGATCTTATTTGGAGATGTAAGCGGCCGCCAGCGGTAAATCTCATGTTCGCTGATGGTGGTAAGGTGGACGCCATGCGCAATATTCGGCCGCTTTTTTAATTGCTCTGCGCCATGTTTTCCCCAGGGCGGCGGCAGCATGATCGTACAAGAGCTGGCATTTCTATTTTCAAGGGTGAAGATTGCACTGCTATTTGCAGTCAGGCACATTCCATAATCATCAATGTTCAGGATAAGGAGCCTTGATCCCTTAGGATATCCAAGCAGTTCGGTCGTTAGCATGATCTATTCCCTTTGGTGGTTTGATTATATTGCAAACGTTTGCACTTTTCAAGACCCTGAATTGCCGGAACTACCCATAATAAAAAATTCGCGCTGAGGTTTATCCTTGGCGGAATCAGATACAATATCAACATGTCAATTCCTGCGAATAACACCTCACCCGATGCTCCCTTAAGAGATAGCAATCCCTTTCTCCAAAATGCCCGGGAAGGACGGCATGGCATCCGTTGGTTTTTAGCGACAACATTTTTTGTCCTCATTTGCTGGCAAGTGATAGGTGCTATCCCGTATCTTATAGCCATAACACTGGGTTGGAGCGAAGACCCGCTGATATCGTTTATTGCCCTCAACTCAAGTTTCGTTGTGTTGTTAGCCAGCCTGGTGTTTGCCATGCACAGGGTTCATCACCGTCATCCGCTCACACTGGTATCCCCAGATGGCAGCTTTTCCCTTCGCCGGGCGCTAACCGCTGGCAGCCTGTGGTTCGTCATCACCTTGCTTAACTGCCTGCTGGATGCAGTTGTTCACCCCGGGTCATATCATCTGTCATTCAACCTGGCAGATTGGCTTCTTTTCATGCCAGCAGCCATTATCCTTATCCCCATCCAGGCAGGCTCCGAAGAGCTTCTCTTCAGGGGATATTTTCTGCAGCAAACTGCTTTCCTTTCCAAGAATAAGTGGGGGTTGGCCACCCTTTCTGGCAGTATCTTTGCTGTGCCTCATTTTTTCAACCCTGAAATGCAGCAGGGATTTTTTCTGACCGCCTTGTTTTATTTTGCATTTGGCTGGGTCATGGCAATGATCACGCTAAAAAGCTGCCGATTGGAATACGCTCTAGGAGTTCACATCGCCAACAACCTCACGACTGTTCTCATTGCCAATTACACCGGGTCAGCGCTGCCATCCCCCGCCATTTTTACTGCCAGCATCGTAGATCCCTCATTCAACTTGTTGGCTTTCCTGGGCTCGGCTGCACTTTTATGGATATTGCTTTTCCACCTACTACCATCTCTCAACAAACCAAAAGGGTCTTCATGATTTCATCCAATATCCTGGGTATTTTGTTATCGCTTTTCTCCGCCGCCAGTTGGGGCAGCGGTAATTTCCTTGGCGGGTTTACCACCCGCAAATTCAACCGCTACGCGGTGTTGGTTATATCTTCGTTCGCTGGAATCGCGATAATTTTAATCTGCCTCATTCTTTGGCCAGAACCCTTTCCCGGGTTTCCGGAGGCGCTGTGGGCAATTCTCGCCGGTACCTGCGGAGTGGTCGGTCTTGGGACGCTGTATAAAGCTCTTTCCCTGGGACATTCCGCACTGGTTGCCCCCACGGCAGCAGTCATTGGCGCAGCCATCCCGGTGCTGTATGGCATCCTGCTGCAAGGTATGCCGGATGGCAAAATATTTGCCGGTTTTTTACTGGCGTTCGCGGGTATCTGGCTGGTTTCCCGGATTCCTGGCGAGTCAAAACAGGTCTCATCCCGGAGCCTGGGGTTGGCCATCATCTCCGGGATCGGATTTGGCGGATTTTTCATTATTATCACAATGTCGGTTCCCGAGCTGATATTTTCCCCGCTCATCCTTTCCCGTTTTTCTTTTTGCATCGTCAGTTACCTCTTGTTGATACTGATGCGAGGCAATTTACAAGGGGCCTTCACCAGCCCAATTATCTGGTTCACTGGTTTTTTTGACGCAGGAGGAACTACGTTTTATATGCTTGCCAAGCAACTCACCCGGGTGGATGTGGCAGTTGTGCTGTCATCACTTTATCCAGCCATCACAATTCTGCTTTCGAGAATCTTCTTAAAAGAACACGTGTCCACCTCGCAGTGGCTGGGGGTGGGTCTAATTTTGCTGGCAGTGGCGCTTATTTCTATATAAATAAAAAGAGAGCGGTTTCCCGCACTCTAATATTAAATACCCAGGTATGCTTCTTTCACCTGAGGGTTGCTCGCAATCTCTTTTGCTGTACCCGCGAGTGTGATGAGTCCCGTCTCCAGCACATATGCGCGGTGAGAAACAGATAGTGCCATTTGCGCATTCTGCTCCACCAGCAGAATGCTGGTCCCTTCGGCATTGATCTCCTTGATAATGCGGAAGATCTCCTCCACCAGTATTGGGCTCAAACCCATGGAGGGTTCATCCAGCAGGATCAGGGTGGGTTTGTTCATTAGTCCGCGACCAGTGGCCAACATTTGCTGCTCTCCACCAGAAAGCGTACCGCCAAGCTGGTTGATGCGCTCTTTCAGGCGTGGAAAGCTACGAAAGACCCTTTCAGTCATGCGGTCGATCTCTGCCCGGTCCTTGATAATGTAAGCACCCATTTCCAGGTTTTCACGTACGGTTAATGGAGCAAAGATCTTCCGACCTTCTGGCACATGGCTCATGCCCAGAGTAACGATTTTGTCAGCTGGAGCAAGGGTGATATTCTCGCCCTTAAAGGTTATGGAGCCACTGCGTAGGCGGATAAGCCCGGAAAGGGCGCGAAGGGTGGTAGATTTCCCTGCGCCATTGGCTCCAATCAATGATACGATTTCTCCTTGATTTACCTCAAAGGATATTCCTTGCAGAGCATGGATTGCGCCATAATACACATGTAAATCTTTGACTTCAAGCAACATTGGCCGCTCCCTTTCCCAGGTAGGCTTCGATAACCAATCGGTTATCCTGGATCTCTTTCGGGGTACCCCGCGCGATTATTTCGCCAAAATCCATTACAGTGATACGTTCGCAAATTCCCATCACCACCCGCATTTGGTGTTCAATTAACAGGATGGTAAGTTTGAAGTTGTCTCGAATAAAATGGATCATATCCATCAACTGGATAATTTCTCGCGGATTCATACCGGCAGCCGGCTCATCCAATAATAGGAGCTGTGGTTGGCAGGCCATAGCGCGGGCAATTTCCACACGCCGCTGTTCGCCATAAGGAAGATTTTTCACGATCTCATTTTGAAAACGCGAAAGCTTCATTACATCGAGGAGGTCTTGTGCTTGTCCAGTAATTTCACGCTCTTTCTGGCTATAGCGCTCATTGCTTAAGATGCTATCTAAGAGGTTGTAACCAGCTGATGAATGAAAGGCAATCCGCACATTATCCAACACGGAAAGTCCATTAAACAACCTAATATTCTGGAAAGTCCTGCCTATGCCGGCGCGGGTAATCTCGTGCGGTTCAAACCCCACCAGATTAGTGCCATTTAATTTGACAGTGCCTTTTGTTGGCAGATAGATTCCGGTGATCTGATTGAACACGGTCGTCTTCCCGGCTCCATTCGGACCGATTAAACCCACCAGCTCACCTTTGAAAATCGTCATATTGAAGTCATTTACTGCGCGAAGACCGCCAAAGAATTTGGTTAGCCCTTCTACTTCAAGAAGAGGAAGTACTTCCATTGAATTTTCGTTCATGCCGTTTTTACCCCTTCTTTAGTTTCATTATTGCGCAATGGGGTGATCTTTGCCTTCAAGAAGCCCCATTCAATATTCCCCAGCAAACCCTGCGGTCGCACGAGCATCAACAATAACAGTGTCAGTGGGTAAAGCACATAACGCCAGGACGGCGCTTCCGGGCTGATCTTTCCAAGTATTTCTCTGAGCATTCCTTCCAGGAAAAAGATCCATCCAAATGCAGCAGTAATTGTTCCAGTCATACTCCCTAATCCGCCAAACACAATAATGATCAATGGATTGAACCCAACCAAGAAGTCAAAAGCATTGGGACTTAAGAAGCCGATGTAATGTGCGTAGACACCTCCTCCCAGTCCTGCAAAAAGGCTGCCAACAACGAAAGACATCAGCTTCGTCTCAGCTACATCTATACCCATCGAACGCGCAGCAATCTCATCCTCCCGCACAGAAATGATCGACCGTCCAGTGGAAGAGCGGATAATATTTCGCATAATGATGATTACCGTTAGCATAAAGAAGAAAGCCCATGGCCATGTGGTCAACTTGGGAATACCAATCATTCCGCGACCACCTTTCATTTCCGGGAAGGGGAGGATCGTATCCGAATTCACCATCAGGGTGTAGATAACAATTGAAAATCCCAATGTGGCTATGCCAAAGTAATCTGATCCCAACGATAAGACCGGTAAACCAAACAGGAAACTTACTTCTGCAGCAAATATTCCTCCAAACACAACCGCGAAGAAGAAAACAATGCTCATTGGAAAAGATTGATTCAGCACCCCTGGTTCAAGGGAGTTGCCCAGGTATGGGTCAATAAATGGCGCCAGAAACTTTCCTGCAAAGACAGCAGCAACACCAGCAATTACAGCCCCAATGAGGTAAAGGGTAAAGGAAGAAAGAACGGGCATCCTTCGCAGGTTGCTTAAGAATTTGCGGATTAGAAGAATGGTTAAACCACCTAAAATTACGCCGATTCCCAGGACAGTCAAACCTCGCGAATCGCCGTTCATCCACCTAAAAGTGACATCAGCTGCAGCATATGCGCCTATTCCGTAAAAACCCCACTGCCCCAAGCTGAACTGGCCATTAAACCCATATATCAAGTTCAAGCCGAGAGCGACCATGGTCATGGAGCATGCCTGGTAAAGCAAGCCGCTATCAAAGCTATTGAGTAATTTGAAACCATTAAAATCTGTTAACGCCAGTTGAATGACGTAAAAGGCAACCACCGCTCCGACAGCGTTGAGCAGAAGACTGATATTTAGTTTACGCGAACCCACTTTTATTACGGGTACTTTTACCCCCAGCACCCATAATAGCCCATAAAGATAGGCAATAACTGCGATGATTTTAACAAGAGAAAACAATATCGATTTGAGTTCCATAAATTCCTCTTACGCCTTTTCCTTTTCGGGTTCACCAAAAATACCGGTTGGGCGAATAAGCAGGACAATGATCAGGATGCTAAAGGCAATTGCGTCACGCATCGGGGTGGAGATATAGCTGGCTGTCAAAGATTCTGCCTGTCCCATGATCAAAGCGCCTACAAAAGCTCCGGGTATGCTGCCAATTCCTCCGAGCACTGCGGCCACAAATGCTTTCAGCCCGGGGTACACACCCATCAAAGTTCTAATGGACGGATAGGCTATGGCAAAAAGCACACCACCAAGCGCTGCGAAAGCGGCACCAATACCAAAGGTGAAGGAGATCACCTGGTCAACATTAATTCCCATCAACCTGGCTGTTGGCTTATCAAAGGATGTTGCCCGCATGGCAATACCGATCTTGGTTTTCCTGACAAGGTATTGTAAAAAGATTTGCGCCAGAACGGTGGCAACGATGATGATTACAAAAATGTTTGAGAAGGTGATGGAACCAGGTGGCGTAGCGACGCCCTTCTCAATGGCATGAATGCCATCATTGATATACCAGGTTACCTCTTCAAATGGCCGTTTGTAGGAGATAAAACGTGCAGAGAAAACAAACTGGAGCAAACCGAAGTATTCCAGAAAGAATGATACACCGATCGCGGTAATCAAAGCTGCAATTCTTGGTGCATCCCGGAGTGGTTTATAAGCCACACGTTCTATCGTGATAGCTAGTAAAACACAAATCACCATTGCTAACAGGATAACCGAGATAGTACCCAAGATACTACCCAGCATGGGGGTAATATTGGGGAAAACAACCATTGGCCAAACATGCAAGCCTAAATTTTCAATAGCAAAGTAACTGACAAATGCGCCCACCATGAACACATCTCCGTGCGCAAAATTGATCAGTTTTACAATGCCATAAACCATGGTGTAGCCGAGAGCAATTAAGGCATATACAAATCCCAATTTCAAACCATCTAATACATTTTGTGCAAATAATGAAGGCTTTGCAATTAAGTTTTTTGCCAATACATATAATGCCAATAGACCAAGAAGAATTAATAAGAATTTTCCTATCCAGGCCAGGAAGGAATTTGGGGAAACAATGGTGATAGGTTTTTGGTGTTTGGAGACTGATTGCATCTGGCAAGCTCTCCTTCTTTGAATTGATTATAGAACGATGGGGACAGGCAACTGTCCCCATCGCTTGAATACAAATTACGGATTGACAACAGCTTCAAACTTCACACCATCCGCAGTAACTTTAAGGATGGTAGCAGATTTGATCGGGTTGTGGGAGGCATCGAAGGTGATATTGCCGGAAACTCCGTTGAAATTAATGGCTGCCATGGCGGCTTTGACCAGGGCAGTGTCATCAGCGCCAGCTTCGGTAATGGCCTGGAAGAGCAAGTTGGTTGCATCATAGGCCAAAGTAGCTAAGGCATCGGGTGTGCTGCCGTATTTCGCATTGTAGGCAGCAACGAAGTTCTGGACTTCGGGGCGGGGGTCTTCGGGGGAGTAGTGGTTTGTAAAGTAACCACCATCCGCTGAAGCCACATCAAGGTCAGCGGAATCCCAGCCATCACCACCGAGAAAAGCGGCGGTAATTCCCTTTTCCTTGGCTTGTTTGGTAGCCAGGTTCACAATATTGTAGTAATCGGGCAGATACACTACATCCGGGTTGGCATCGGCAACTTTCGCCAGGATGGCGGAGAAGTCGGTGTCATTGGCGGTGTAGGATTCTGTGCCAACAACTGTGCCACCAGCAGCGGTGAAGGCTTCAGTGAAGAATTGTGCCAAGCCCTTGACATAGTCATTAGCCTGGTCAACCATCACGAAAGCGGTCTTGGCGCCCAGGTTTTCAATGGCGAATTTAGCACCAACCAAACCCTGGAAAGGATCGATGAAGCATGCGCGGAAGATGTAATCCTTGGTCTGGCCATTGGCATCCACAGTCACGCTTGGGTTTGTGGAAGTCGGGCTGATCTGAATTACTCCAGCAGCATTGGCAATTTCAGAGATCGGGATGGAAGCCTTGGAACAAACTTCTCCGACGATGTAATGAACACCATCCTGGCTGATGACTTTATTGGCAGCGTTTACAGCTGGGTCAGGAGTACACTGGCTATCTTCCACGAGGGGAACTATTGTCATTCCAAGTACACCACCTTTGGCATTCCACTCTTCAACTGCAAGAAGGAAACCATCGCGGGTGGAATTACCGAAAGTCGGAACTGGACCGGAAAGAGGAGCTAGAACAGCTACTTTAAGTTCACCGGCAGGTGCAGCAGGTGCTTCAGCAGCAGGTGCTTCAGCGGCGGGTGCTTCAGTGGCGGGTGCTTCTGCGGCAGGTGCTTCTGCGGCAGGTGCTTCGGCTGCCGGGGCTGCGGGAGCGCATGCGGTAAATAAGAACGCAACAACCAATAGAATGCTTAATACTTTGAACGACTTCATTTCGTTTCTCTCCTTATGCAATTTTTGAATACAGCTTACGACATTAACTTGCTTGGTGAAGATTGACATAAAATTTCTTGGATTCCATGGAGTTCTTGGAATATCCTACCACCTCCTTCCGGGAGATTACGGTATAACTTTTATAGAGTTTCTTCCATAAAACAGGTATTATATACCACTTCGGGGTTATTAGGTTATAATAATTAATTATAATCTTGTCAAGTAGCAAGTTTCTATTATCTGTTAGTACCATCTCGGCGTGGAGGTAACATTGAATGGCAAATATTAATTCAGAAAATCCTGTTCTCATCCGTGCGATCTTATTTCTTCAGATCATCCCTTTATTATTATTCCCCCCGTCCACCTTTGACCTGAAATCGCAAACATGGTGGTTACCAGCCATCCTTGTTTTACTTGTGATTGTCGGAACTTCTCAGTTGCTGAGAAAAACTACCAGCCTATGGCCCCTTTACCTGGTTGCATTCGCACAGGGGTTCAATATCATCAGCCGATTGCTGATGCTTATGCCGCAATCTGTGGCTGGAACAGAAGGTGGGGAGTTTAATGCGCTGTATTTTGTACTATCCATAATCTCCATGGCGGCATCCACATTTTTCCTGTGGTACATTGAAAAACCGTCCGTTAAGCAGGCATTAGGCAGATAACCCTGTAATTCAAATTACGGCAGGCCGTCTCATCCAGCCTGTCTTTTTTTATTTGGTTTTTCCTGTATACCATCCAGCAGGTGCAGGACAGCCAGGATGGGATGTTTGAACAGCATGCGCGGACCCGCGTAGCGCATTACCTGGCGCACTTTTTCCCGCATCTCTGGTTTATAGCAATGGACCGGGCATTTGACACAGGTGGTTTTCCCTTCCTGGTATGGGCACTTTTCAAGTCTCTGCAGAGCATACTCCTGCAAGTTAACGCAATCCCCACAGAGCATCTTGCCGCCATGAATCTCCCGGCAATACATGGAGATCATAGCAACTATCGTCTTTGCTTCCCTTTTCAGCCGGTTATTCGAAAGCATATCGTTTTAGGTTCTCCTTTTATATTATCCAGCGGTGATTAAGCATGGGGGAATTAAACAGAAAGTATTTTGGTGGAGTGGCTATGAGCAGGCTGCCAACGCATCCCGGACAGTCTCCATAACTTTTCCCAGGGCAATGAGCTGTAAATCTCCCGACAGGCGCAGTTTCAGCTCCACCCCGCCATGGCTTAGCGAGCGCTCGCCAATGGTCAGGCGGAGGGGACATCCGATTAGATCCGCGTCATTGAATTTAACACCCGGGCTTTCCATGCGATCATCACACAACACTTCCAGCCCGGCAGCCTGCAGGTCAGTATAAAGCTGTTCAGCAACCGGCAGTACGCCTGAGCCTTTCCCTGGCAGTACGACCATCTGCACCTGAAAAGGCGAAAGGGATGCCGGCAGGCACAGACCGTGCACGTCATGATGCTCTTCTGCCATACAGCCCAGGATTCTGCCATAATCAAGCGAACAAGTGCTGAAGAGGATTGGCTGCTGATTGCCATTCTCATCCTGCACCATGCAATCCGTTGTTTTTCCAAGTTCCCGGTCATAGGAGATTACTCTGCTTAATGCTACCGCGTTGATCAGTTCTATCGGTTCGCCGCAAGTTGGACAGGCATATCCAGGTTGGATGCTGGCAATGTCATCCACCATATCCGCCTGGTAATCGCGCGGAAAATTGGTATTGATCAGGTGAAAACCATCTTCATTGGCACCGGCTGCCAGGTTGGTGCACAACGGGATCATTTCATCCACAACGACTTTTAAACTGCTACTCCCAAGCAATCCGATAGGGGAGGCATATCCAAGCGCCGCTCCAACTGAAAGGATCTCTTGCGTGGTAGCCGGGCGCAACGAAGATGCGCCCAGCATTCTGGTCAACTTTGACTCGCTCACATCCATATCACCGCGCACTACCGCGAAGATAAAAATGGGCAGCTCAACGGATGGATACCCAGCCATATAGAATACGGCTTTGGCTGTTTTATCGGCTGGAATTCCTAAAAAGTCTGCCAACTGCTGGATGGTTTCCGCGTGCGGTGTGGCTACTTTTACGATCCCCTCTGGCGGCTCATTCTCTGGTTGCTGACGCTGGAAACTGGCTACCCGACTGTCTGCGGCGTATCCGCAATGGTGGCAGGTGGCAACTGTATCCGACCCCAGGTCTGTCGCGCAATAATAACGCAGGTCTGATTCTGCGGTTCCACTCCCGGATTCAGCTTGCATGGTTCGCCATGGCAGGCCGCATTGGGACAGGACCCGCTCAAGTATCTGTGTAACCGTCTGATGGCTTGCTTGATGTCCTGTTGGAGAAATATCGAGAGTATGGATGGCTGTACACCAGGATTGCCGGCCATTAAGTAATCCGCTGCGGGTGTGAACACCATCGTGGCTTTTCTTTTGCGTGTGATAAACGATCTGTGGGAGCTGCCGGTGAGAGCGTATTTTTGCCCGTGAAAGTTCAATTATTTCATTCATGCCATCCGGAAGGTAATCGCCATTAACCGGAGCATTTTGAAGCCATAACTCTTGCCCACCAATAGCTTCCAACTCCCTCTTGAGTATCCTGTCCAGCTTTTGTAACGTCCTGGCACCCAGGGGCATCAGGCTGATACCTCCGGATGCGTGCGGGTGGAAATACCCGGCTCGTTGCAGCAATTGGTTGCCTTCCCCCACAGCCTCCACTGGAGATGATCTGAGTGTTTGTAGGAATAGCCGCGACATCTTCATCCAGTATCCTTCAGGCTCCGCTTTGATCTTTAATATAATATTATAAGAAAGCTACCCACAGGTGGGCGGCATGGTAGAGAATAGGCGCGAGCAAGCTGCCATTCTTTTTCATCAACCAACCCATCAACAGCCCCATCATCACCCGATAGATCACCGCGCCAGCGAGGGCTATTCCGGTAAACGGTAAAATAGCGAAAGCGACGACTGTCCACCAGATAATATAGAGAAGTGCGGCTGCAAGCCAGCCCCATTTTTCTCCAAGCCAGGCTGAGAACCTGGGTTGCACATACCCGCGAAAGACGACTTCCTCCCCTATCACCGCAATGATAGCCACAGCCAACGCCAGGAAGGCATCGGAATGTAAACCATTGATAATCGCGAAGATCTTACCGTGAAGAAAAATGGTCAGGAGCGCCAGCGCGGCTCCCATCTGGAGGCCTGCTCTGTAGGTATTCCGATTCAACCCGATGCTGAGCAAAGGCTGTTTACGGATGATCAGGGCGGCGGCAACTGGCAGGAGGAGAATGCCAGAAAAAATCGATTGCGACACAATTGCATTCATATCAGCCAGTCGGAACGTTGGCGCTCCAAACAGCCCCGGGTAGGACGGAAAGTTGGCAAGGTCTGTGAATATTGCACCTGAAAGCCTGAGTAAGATGGCTGTAATCAGCACGACAAGGACGCCCACTGAGAGCGCGGCGGATCCCTCCCTTTTTGGATACTTGAATGTCAGCAAACGCCGGTTGCGGATAACCGGGCTGATTGAAAGGATCATAATGACTGCAATAACACCGATGATTTCGCTGATCAGGAGGATGGGAACGCTCATTGGGTTTTATCCTGACCATCTTTATCCGCAGGCGCACCATCAATCTCAGGAGCAGGAGAATCAACATTTAGGAGTGGGGTAGGCGCAAGTCCATAACGGGTCAGATCAATGGTATCTTCCATCTGGATCTGTCCACGCAAGAAGGAACCCTCCTCAGTGGCCAGCGCCACCACCTTGACATCCCCCCATACCCGACCGGTGGAGCGAATCTCAAGCTTTTCAGCGGTAATGTTTCCGCGCACAGCCCCCGCCACAATGATTGTATTGGCGACTACATTTTCACAGGTTACCCGGCCTGTTTCGCCCACAACCAGCAGCCCGCGCAAGGCAACTTTACCTTCAAAGGTCCCTTCTATGCGGATGCCGCCGGAACCGGATAAGTCTCCGACCCAATTGATGCCCGGGCCAATGACAGAGGTGACCCGTTCCACCGGGGTAGTTGATACAGATGTAGTGGAACCTGGACGCTTAAACATACGTACTCCTGTTTTTGATTTGAGTCATATCCCTGCTGACTTTTATAATGGCACTTTATCGATGAAATGATTTACCTTGACCCTGATCATGCGGTCCTCAGTCAGTTTATACCATATTATCTGTAATAATTATCGCAAAGGTCTCATACCTTCATGTAACCTTTTATATGCATTATCCCATTCCCGCGTGATGACGTAAACTATATGTTATCAAGTACACCTATTTCTTACTCATATAAGGAGGTTCAACTATGACCCATCTCAAAGTTGGAGACGTGGCTCCGGATTTTACCCTTCTCAGCCACCTGGATACCAATATTACCCTTAGCACATTACGGGGCAAGGTGGTTACATTGGCATTCTTTCCAATGGCCTGGACGCCGGTCTGAACAGCGCAGATCCCGTCGTATGATGCCGAACTCGGCAAATTCGCGGGATTAAATGCCCAGGTTCTGGGCATCAGCATTGATCATATCCCCTGTTTACAAGCCTGGACAGAGACCTTTGGAGGTATACATTACCCGATTCTAAGTGACTTCTGGCCTCATGGCGCTGTAGCCAAGCTTTATGGAGTCTTGCGGGTAGAAGGAAAATCTGAACGAGCCATTTTCGTGATCGATGATGAAGGCATCATCCGGTATATCGACATCCATGACATAGACGAACAGCCGGAAAACAGGGTGTTATTCGATGAGATCAAAAAGCTCCGCCCGGGATATGTAGACGAAGCGATGATTGAAGACTCATCACCATTGCCCCAGGGCGGGATTGTGATGTATTGCACCAGGTGGTGCCCCGAATGCCGGCGGGCACGCGATTGGTTGAACAACCAGGGTCTCCAGTACACTGAGGTGGATGTCATGTCCAGCCCGGGGGCGGATAAGCAGGTGCGTGCATGGAATAAAGGCAATCTGGTCACGCCCACATTCGATATTGATGGCCATATAATGACCGGATTTGATCAGGAAAAGATCAACCAGATTTTGAATAGGTAACAGAACAGTTCTTAGAAAGCAAATCATCCAGTGCAGAGACTGGATGGTTTTGTTTCAGCACATATCTCCACGGAATACTGCGCCATGGTTCTGGCACGCTGTTTAAACCGATCCGCGCCGTATGTTCGACAGACTCTTCGTGTATTACAAAGCCAGCATCAGCGATCCATAACCCAGCAGTGACTCCGCAGAGTGATACCCCGTTCAGTCGGCCATTCACCGAGAATGCCTGGCAGCACTTCGCAGGTCCGTCCGTCCAACCCCGCGAGAGGCAGCCTTCCTGGTTGGAACGCGGTGGTGGGCGAAGTATCCGCATCACATCCAACCCAGCGAGCGGCTCAACTGCGCGAATAAGCACCGCGGCCGGTGAGCCGACTTCACCTGTCACTACGTTAAGCAACCAGTGCATACCATAGGTGAAATAAACATAAGCATGCCCGGGAGGGCCGTACATAATGCTGGTGCGTGGAGTCCAACCAGCTTTCGCATGGCATCCGAGGTCATCTTCCCCCTGGTAAGCTTCTGTCTCGACGATCACCCCGACCAGGGTGGAACCCTGATATTCCCGTACCAGCAGTTTGCCCAATAGATGCCTGGCTACCTCGGTCGCGGGTTTCAGGTATTCGCTTTGTGGAATAAAGGAATGGATCTGTGCCTGGAGATCCAGGTCTGAGTTAAATTTCATCTATCTTGAAGGTCTTAATATTGGGGTCGCGCTCCAGCGTCAGTTTCAACCCGTTTTCCAGCATGATGGATGGTTTATAATTCAGTTTCTTTCCGGCCAGGCTGATATCCGCGCGCATGTGTTTTACTCCGCTATCCGCTTTTTGGTTGAAAACCACCTGCGGCTTCCCTCCGGTCACCTCCAAGATAACCTTTAATAAATCCTTGATACTGGTATCATGACCACTGCCAATATTAAAGATCATATTATTAATTTTTGGTGAAGTTCCCGCGGACATCATGGCATTGACCACATCATCCACATAGACATAGTCCCGTGTTTGTGTGCCATCATCGTTGATCACAATAGTACCATTCCGCATTGCCTGCCGGAGGAAGGAGGGGATAACCGGCGCATGCGCTGGCGGGATGTGCTGTCCTGGCCCATAGGCGTTGAAGATTCGCAGGCTTATGGTATCAATCCCTGCCAGGCCGCCAATGGTACGAATGTAGTATTCTGCTGAAAGTTTAGATACGGCATAAGGAGAACGGGGTTTGGGTTCCGCGTCTTCACGTAGCAATGGATTCTTCTGATTTCCATATACCGCGCCAGAAGAGGCAAATACAACCCGTTTAATGCCCACATCTCGCGCAGCTTCCATCAATGTGACAGTTCCGCCAACATTCACCGTATTGTAATCCCGGGGATAAAGCATAGATTCTGGGACGGACACCCTCGCCGCAAGATGAAAGACACAATCCACATCCTGCAGCAAAGACCATAACTTGGGTCTGTCATTAATATCCCCACGAGTGAAAAACACATCAGGAGATAACTTGGCTGGATCGCCTGTAGAGAGGTCATCCAATCCGCGCACATGATGCCCTTCCAGTACCAGCCTGTTGGCTAGCGCTGATCCTAAGAAACCTGCTGCACCGGTGATGAGATATTTCATGGAATGTGATGTTTGTCCGTTTTTTGGATTATAGCATGGAAAAACGACATGATTTATACATCGTTGATTCTCGTGTACAATAGGTCTGTTTGAAATTCTAATGCTTGCTGCTATAATTTAGACATATTTACTCCAAATTAGCCTATGCCACTCGATCATTTCGGTAGAAATATTCACTATCTTCGCATCAGCCTGACGGATGCCTGCAATCTACGCTGTGTCTACTGCATGCCTGAAAATATGGAGTTCCGGTCCAAAGCTGAACTGATGACTTCCGCTGAGATACTGCGGTTGACCCATATCTTTGCCAGTATGGGCGTGGATAAGATCCGTTTGACTGGCGGCGAGCCAACCCTGCATCCAGATATCCTGCCCATTATCAGCGGCATAAAATCCATCCCCGGTGTCCGGTCTGTATCCATCACCACCAATGGTGTCCTGCTCGAGAAAATGGCACACCAGCTTGCCGATGCCGGGCTGGAACGAGCGAATATCAGCCTGGATACAACAGACCCGACAGAATTTTTCCAGATAAACCGACGCGATTCATATGACAAAGTCTGGCGTGGAATCCTGGCTGCTGAAGCAGCCGGATTGCTGCCCGTCAAACTAAACGCGGTCATCGTTCGCGGTTTAAATGACAAAAATATCCCGAACCTCGCCAAACTCACTCTGGAGCATGATTGGCAGATTAGATTCATTGAAATGATGCCTTTCGGAGGTACAACGGAATTACAAACCCACCAGGTAGTAACGACACAAGAAGCCATCCACATCATTGAGAACCAATATGGCTTATTGGAAATCCTCAATAACGGCGCGATGGATGGCGAAGCAGTGATGTACCGCATTCCAGGCGCTCCCGGAAAGCTCGGTTTTATTTCTTCAGTTTCTAAACCATTTTGTGCTTATTGCACCCGCGCCAGGTTAACAGCCGACGGTCGGCTACGATTATGCCTGCTGCGTGAAAATGAGGTAGATCTGCTAAGTCCGATGCGGGACAGCGCCGCGGATGAGGATCTGCGCAAAATGATCGCGGAGGGTATCTGGGGAAAGCCGTGGGGGCATGGATTGGCAAAAGGCGAGGTCCCGCTAAACCGGACGATGAGTGAGATTGGCGGGTAACCCCCCGCCCCGTCGTGGATATTTTCAACTCAAGAGCAGCCAGATCATACCCAGCAGCACCGGCGCTGAAACCGTGCAGGCTGTATTCACCCAGTCATTATTCAGCCAGTCCCAGCCGCGGATGAGCCGGGTGGCATTCCCACAGCCATGCCGTGGGTGCTTCTCCGTCTCCTGATTACATGCATCGCAATAGAATATGCCCTGAATGGAAGCCCCCAGAGCAGAATCCACAAGGGAACCCACCAGGCCAGCCCCAGTAACCAGCAGAATCATGGATAATGAAGGGGTGAAAAATGTGGCCACAATGGCGATGAAACCTGCTCCTGCCAGCGCGCTGACTGTCCCTATCAAGGTAATCCCGCCGGAAGCACCCATATCCACCGGTTCTAAAGTCGTGATCAACCGGGGTCGGGTCGGCGAAAGCACGCCCAATTCTGTTGCCCATGTATCTGCGTTGGCCGCGGCAAGTGATGCGCAAAACAACCACCAAAAAATCGTTTGCTCAACGAAGATTGCGCTCATCAACGTCAGCAGACCTGCTGCTCCCCCATTGGCCAGTACCTGCCATACATCCCGCCGGCTGCCTTTGGAAAACATCTCACTTACACCCTTTTTAGTCCCTTTGAAGAGTCTGGAGAGCAGGCTGGATGAAATAAAAAAGACCAGCAAGATGGCTGTGTACGGAAGACCGCCCACACCAAAGACAATCGTTCCCAACAATGCGGCTGCGATAGCCCCTGAACCTGATAGTGAGTGGACTTTATATGCCAGGGCAGCTATTGTGATGCCAAAGATAAGACCGATAATTATTGAAATGGTGGATGGAAATATCATGGGGATATTGTCATTAGAAACAGTGAGATCATGATGAGCAGGGCAGTGATGCTGCTACCTGCATATAACATATATGAAATGAATTTTTGCTCTTCCAGACGGAAGAAGAACGCCCCCGCAATTGTATCCACCAGAAAGATAATCACGCTCAACACGGGCAACAGCAACAGACGAATGGCGGGAGCAGGTTCCGCGGGCGCAACTGCTGAATATCCAAAGGTCACCTGCTGCCTGCTGATGATGAGGAGGATTGCCCAGATGAAAACCGCCGCGTTGATCAGAAAGCCACTGAGGAACAATCCACGCATCATTTGACTGTCCCAAAGCTTCCCGAGTATGAAAGATGGCCGGATGGAGTAGGCAAAGACCTGTTCAACGCTGCCCATTTCCACATTGCGATGGTAGATTGATAGGAACTCCCGTGCGGGTTCCGGCGAGATCACATAGACTGTTCCTGGAGCGGCTACCAGTAGAGCATTCGTCAGCCCATCAGCCAGGTATTCAACCCTGCCCAGACCATCCACCTGGCGGATACCCAGAAGCGCCCCGGGAAGAGGAAGGCGGGGTTTTAGCAGCGGTTCGATCAGATCAGTGACTGATCTCACCCATTCCAACTCGCGGATTGGAATGATCTCACTTCTCAGCCCCCAATGAATAGTCAAATAATCCCTATTCATCTCATAGAAAGCCCGATTAAGGGCTAACAATCGGTAACTTAGCATGGGCAGGGGCAGGAGAAAGAGGATACCCAGTGTCAGATAGAGGGCAAATAACCAGCTTTCGCCGGCCAAGGAGGAAAGCCAGAAACTGACCAATGATGTTGCGAAGGCCGAGAAGGTCATTGCGCCAAGGATGAGTGTACCTTTTTTTCGATGCGGTAGAAACCGGTGGGTGTAACTGGCAGTCTCCATTCCCTACACCAGTATCTGTGCCAGTATCCGGCAGACAATATCCACCTGGCGCTCTGTCATCCGCTGAGAGAAAGGCAGGGAGATGGACTTCGAACATAGGTCTTCCGCCGCCGGGTAATCTCCTTCCCGGTATCCGAATCTTTCGATCATGATCGGCTGCAGGTGGGCTGGCAATCCATGCGGTTGGGCAAGCACGCCAAGAATTTCCAATTCTTCCAGGAGTTCCTGCCGATTCAATGATTCATCCAGTGAGACAACCATCTCAGGCCGGATAGCCTGTCCCCTGTATGTATAAGCCGGGTGGACATTAATGACCTGAATCTCCATCAACCGCTGTTCGTACCAATTTGCTATCTTCTGGCATTGGTTTTGGAAGGTATCCACATGGAGAAGATGGGCATTCCAGAGAGCAGCCTGGATCCGGCCGGCCGAATAATTAAAACCCGGCTGTATCATCCTGTCCTCATTCTGCTCCAGTTGACAGCCTTGATTGCGTAATATGTGCAATTGTTCAGCGTGTCCTTCGTGGTTTGTGGTGAGCATCCCGCAGGTCACATTGGGAAACCCCTGCCCCATTTGGAAGGAGTAGATAGCCAGGTCAGCCAGCGTTCCCACCGCCATCCCATTTCCTATAATGCCAAGAGTCTGACTGAAATCTCCTAAAAGCATCATCTGATCTGGCAATGCAATTTTGACTTTATCCACATATCCCGGTTGTGCCAATCCATGCTGCAGAATGACTGCTTTCAGATGCCCAATTTTTTCGCAGCCTTTCCGCGGCAGCCAGCGCCTGGAAAGTTTAACCGATGCATTCATGTCACTGGCGGTTTGGGAGATGCTGTCGGCATTCAGGCAGCCACTAATCCGATCCACATCTACAAATACCGGGATGATATTCTCTTGTAACAACGCAGAAATCACCGGAATGGTTGTCAACGGGGATAAGATTGCAACATCCGCGGCTTGCATCCGCGCCACTCGAAGCCCGAGATGCATGGCCGCCGCCCCGCTGCTGACGGCTATGGCATGCTTTACCCCAGTAATTTGCTGAAACAGGTTTTCCAGAAGCTCTACATCATTTGCCAGTTCCTGTGTACCTGCCAGTAAATTATCAAAAACTGTCTTTAATTCACTGGCAGTCAGTAAAGGCTCTAGTTCACGTAAATTGGTTCTAGATGTGCGCGTGGGCATGTTTTCATTTTACTATAAATGGTTATTATCCCCCCGTGGTTCCTTTAATTAGGTGATCCACAAGGGAGTCGAGCCCTGAACCTGCTGATTAAGGTATCCGAAAGCAATCATTTTGCTTTAAACCCCCCTTATATGGTTGTCTATTAATGAATCAGTTTTTAAGGGGATTTCTAATCACCATAATCAATATTAACCAACGAGGGATGGCTGTCATGTTGGTTTGAAATCATCTATCGGGGAAGATTGAGAATATTCGTCGGGCTGTCCCGATGGGTTCACGCCCTTCTTCTAAATGATTAATTAGACCCTGGCAAGTTACACAATTGCCAGCAAACGTTTTGCGAGGATGGATGCCCGGCTTGCGTCCGGGGCAAATCCGTCAGCTCCAATCGCATCGGCAAATTTTTGGGTAACAGGAGCCCCCCCAATTATGACTTTGATTCCAGCACGCATCTGATGATCTTCCAAATAGCGAATTGTCTTTTCCATATTTTGCATGGTGGTGGTTAACAAAGCCGACATGCCCACAATGTCCGGTTTGTGGGTGATAATGGCTTCAAGAAACGCTTCAGGAGAAACATCTGCCCCCAAATCTATAATCTGGAAACCCGCTCCTTCCAACATCAGGCTGACCAGGTTTTTCCCGATATCATGCAAGTCACCTTTGACGGTACCGATCACCACTTTTCCAATCGGCTGGATATCCTTCTCAATCAGCACCGGGCGTAAGATGGTCATCCCCGCCTGCATTGCCCGAGCGGAAATTAGCATCTCCGGGACAAAATATTCCCCCTCTTCAAATAATTGACCCACTTCCTGCATGGCGGCAATCAGCCCCTGGTACAACAGCTTTTCTACTGCTACTCCGCTTTCCAAACCGGTTTGGATTTTCTGTTTCACTTCTTCTGCTTCTCCATTGACCACGGCAGTAAAGACTTCTTGAATGAGTTTTTCCATTTTTTATCCTCAATATGACCTGGGACTTCAATTTCGATTTCCTAGATTAAAGTAA
>PNON01000026.1 GCA_013824865.1 Anaerolinea sp.
TTCCTCATAGACTGACTCCATATCCATGTCCGATGTGTACGTCCGCTGCATGACTGCAATGCGATAGGTATAGCCATCCTTAGCGCCTGGCGTCCCATCACCCAAATTTAATATCTCGTCCGTTTGATACTCTGGATTGTATTGAATATAATCCCCCAGATCCAGCCATATCTCGTTGAATTTGTAGAAATTATATGGATATTGCAGGCTGAGATCCTCGTTAGACCATTGATTGATGAGATTTGCAATTATGGGTTTATCGGTGGCTGTCGGGAAGACTTGGTTGAGCGGTAGCCGATTGTCACCTGGGAGATGACAGGTATCAGCAATAATAAAAAGCAAACCAGTGATCAGAAAGAAACGAAACGGAATGACCATGGCGTCTCCTTTGGTGACTTCTATACTCATTACATACAGCATGCCAAAAATTCCAACCCGGATCACCTGCTGGAAAGGCTTACTTCTTGCCTTATGAAATAGGTATTGGGTGTTATTAAGCCCAATATTTAAAGGGGTGGCTGCTTACTTCCTAACATACCTTCCAAGAATGTAATTTTCCATTTCATCAATGGTCGTGGCTTTTTCATCCAATAAATTCTTCACCACATCACCGATTGAAATGATGCCTATTAGTTCGCCGTCTTTCACCACTGGCAGGTGACGGATGTGCTCTTTGGTCATCCAAACCATACAGTCATCCAGCGTCTGCTCGGGCGAAACTGTATGGACTTCTACGGTCATGTAATCCTTTACAGGAGCAATCAGATTCCCAGATCTGGTTTCCGCAGTCTTGCGTACATAATCCCTTTCAGAGACAATCCCGTCGATTTCTCCATTTTCTTTGACTACCAACGCACCCACGTTATGCTTTGCCATCAATATCAGCGCATCCAGGATGGTGGCTTCCGGACCTATGGTCCACACATTGTCGCCTTTGCTAGTAAGAATCGTTGCTACCTTTATCATATTGCCTCCTTTAGATTACTGATAGATGTTAAGAATATTATAGCGAAAGCTGTGTCATAATCAAACACTTTTGCAGGCATTTTTAATAAAACGACACGATTATTGTTATACTTCCATTATGGTCATGGTCAATGACAGTATCCGTATTCCTGATAACGAGATCACATTCTCATTCATACAGTCCTCAGGTCCAGGCGGACAGAACGTAAACAAAGTTGCCACTGCTGCGCAGCTTCATTTCAACATCCTCCTTTCTTCAGCAATGGATGAACATGTCAAATCGCGGTTGATCAAGCTGGCCGGAAAGCGCGTTTCCTCTGAAGGCGTTCTCATTATAGAAGCAAAACGCTACCGCTCACAGGAGAAAAACCGACTGGATGCTATCAATCGACTGGTAATGCTCGTTACTCAGGCATTCATTGAACCCAGACCACGCAAGAAAACCCGTCCCAGTTTAACAGCCAGTGCCGCAAGGGTGAATCATAAGCGGGAACGGGGAAAACAAAAAAAGATCAGACGTTACAATGCAGATGATTGGGAATGAGTATCACATCTTGATTTTCCAAGAAACAAGTCGTTGTCGATTCAGTTATGGATTGCAGGTTTGATGATAAAATTCCAGATATTCGTTAATGGAGTGTAATTATATGAAAAAAGCGCTGATTACTGGAATCACCGGCCAGGATGGTTCCTACCTGGCAGAATTCCTTCTCTACCAGGGCTATGAAGTCCACGGTATCATCCGCCGGGCAAGCACCTTTAATACCCGCCGAATAGACCATCTGTATAGTGATCCGCACAGCAATGGCCAGGCGAAAAACCTTCATCTGCATTACGGGGATGTCACCGCCCAGGATACGCTGACGGATGTCATTTACAACATAAAACCGGAGGAGATCTACCATCTTGCCGCGCAATCACACGTGCGGGTTTCATTCGATATGCCTGAATACACCGGCGATGTCACCGGACTGGGCACCATCCGCATCCTCGAATCCATCCGCAAGAGCGGCATCAAAACCAGGTTCTATCAGGCTTCCTCCAGCGAGATGTTTGGGGGTGCAAAACCACCTCAAAGCGAAACTACGCCATTCGAACCGCGCAGCCCATACGCTGCAGCCAAGGTATATGCCTATTGGGTCACCCGCAACTACCGCGAGGGGTATAATCTCTTCGCTTCCAATGGCATCCTTTTCAATCATGAGTCCCCCCGCCGCGGCGAGACCTTTGTTACCCGCAAGATCACTCACGCTCTGGCAGCCATTAAATCCGGTCGGCAGAAGAAGCTTTACCTGGGAAACCTGGATGCTAAAAGGGACTGGGGGTATACACCAGAATTCATCGAGGTACAATGGAAAATCCTGCAGCAGGATGCAGCCGATGATTTTGTCATCGGTACTGGCGAAACTCACAGTATCCGTGAATTCCTGGATGAAGCCTTCGGTTATGCCAATATGGATTGGAAGCAGTACGTCGAGATAGATCCGCGCTACTTCCGCCCAACTGAAGTGGATTGCCTCCTGGCAGATCCTTCCCGCTCACGCCAGCGCCTCAACTGGGAACCCAAAGTGCGCTTCCACGAGCTGGTGCGCATCATGGTGGATGCTGACCTTGAACTTGCCGGTTTGGAATGCCCGGGTGAAGGCAGAAAAATTGTACAGCAAAAATTTACCAGCTGGCACAAATGGGAACATCAGGTTGTCAGTATGGGCAGATAATTTATCCTCACACACCGGTTCGCCGGTGTTTTTTTATTTTTGAAATATGCATTTTGCGGAGAGTCACAGGCTCCCATTGATACGCTTCACAGAGTGAGAGGCAAAGCCATAGATGAATTTTGAAATGAAATGATATTTTTGTAATCCTCCCATTTCTTTAATAGATTATTTGTTCTATAATCATTATAAGCACAAAATGGGTTTTGACTACCTGTCATTTGTTACAGGTGTGCAGGGAAATAATGGATTTGAATCGTGTTATCGCGTGCCTTATTGTTGGATTTCGCAAAAAACCGCTCAATCCAACATTTATTATTACTAATACCCCCAGATTTTTGTCGGTTGAAATGAGAGAGTCAGCCCGAAATCCGACATATGGTTGTCATCGCGAGGAACGAAGCGATCTCAATGCCTGCAAACCAGATTGCGACGGTCTGTATTCTCTTCTTACTCAGCCTCCCCGCTGGCTTCGACAGGCTAAATAAACAAGCAAGGGCGGATACGCAGGTCCGCCCCTACCAAAACTTCGACCATCTGTCATCGTGAACGAAGTCTTATTGTAGGTTGAATTGAGCGCAGCGAAATCCAACAAATGGAAAAACCTTAGATTGCCTGGGTCGCAAAAAACACTTCCTCGCATATCATCCTAGCAAAATCGGGACCAACGTATTATGGAGGATTTCAGCGGGGACGCTGAAATCAAAGCAGTAATCCTACTCGACTTCGTCCTCAGCGGTTATTGGTCGAATTGAGCCGGCTCCCGAGCCAGTCGATCGCATAGCGAAGCGGATCATCCCGTGGGAGGGACGCAGAAGGATGTTGGGTTTCGGGCTGGCGCACTCTACCCAACCTACAACTTCAACCAACACAAAGCGACCACGCTCCAGATGAATATTTGAAACTCCTCCTGTATAATTATTGGTAGCAAACTGGATTTGTCTGAAGCGTCTTGAAGGCAGACGGGAGGGATACAATGGCTGAAGTAGTGGGTGACTTGAAAAAAGATGCAACCTATGGCGAAAAAGAAACCCGCAGGCTGCTCGGACAGAATCTTCCCAAGGAATACACTGTCTATGTAGAATCACCGATCAAGCAGGAGCGTGATTTTCGGTACCCTGATTTTGTCATTGTCACCAACTATGGCTTCATCATCCTGGAAGTAAAAGATTGGTACCTGATTACTCATGCAGATCCACACGGTGCGACGGTACGAACCAGGACTGGAGAAGATCGAAGAGAGGAAAATCCTGTTACCAAAGCAAGGGAGTATGGCTTCGCTCTAACCAAAGCCATTAATTCTAAATGGCCAGCCAACCTTGACCAACAACAAATTCCCTGGAGCTATGCTGCCGTCCTTTTTAATCTGCCTCAGGCAGTTATTACGCAGGTGCGCATCCCATGGGGGGAAGAATTCGTCCTGGGAAAAGCAGACTTGGAAAGCCCGGATGAATTGCGTTCACGGCTGAAACAAACCATGCCGCCAGACCGAATGCGCTCCCTAACCAGAGCCGAACTGGACCACCTGCGGGCAATCATCTTCCCGGTGGTGGACATATCCATTTCAGGCAAGCCATCCTTTACTTTGGATTCGCAACAGGAAAAGATTGTAGCCGAGCCACTTCGCCCTCTAGAAAAACCACAGAAGCAGTTGACAACAGATTCTACAGTTGAGCAGGCGAACTTCCTGCAAGATATAGCGCCAATGGCTGCAGAGGAAGATCTGCCAGAGGCTGGCAAAAAGCTGACCCGCAACTTGAGCATCCGGCTTGTGCGCGGATTTTCTGGCAGTGGTAAAACGCTGGTGATGATCCAGCGTGCCAGGTATATATCCGCCATTAACCCGGATTGGAAAGTTGGTATCTTAACCTTCAATAACTTGCTAAAGGAAAACCTGGATGGGTATTTTAAAGGTACTGACATCCAACCAAAAACCTTCCATAGCCTGTGCAAGCGTATTGTCAAAGTAGATGACCAAAATCGGATAGAGTTGGATGCATGGCTGAAAGACAATGCACTCAAATACCCATCTATATTTAAGCTTGGCAGGGATGTGGTTAGCCGCGAGATTAACTGGATCCGCGATGTCGGTTTCAGTAACGAGGAGGAGTACCTGGGAGCTGAACGTAAAGGGATAGGAAAGGATCATCGCCTGTCTTTGGAGGAGAAACATTCCATATACACCATCTGCGAAGTTTTCCGCGACCACCTGAGGAAAAACCATCTCTGGGACTGGCAGGAGTTGCCACTCTTGGCGTGGGAAAAAGTCGAAGCCGGTTACCCGGTGGAGCAGTTCGATGCGCTGCTCATTGATGAAGCTCAGGACTGGGCACCCGTCTGGTTCAAGATCGTCAACCACTTGATCAAGCCAGAAACCGGTATCCTCTTCCTGGCAGATGACCCCTCACAGAGTATTTACCGTTACTTTAGCTGGCGGGAAAAGGGCATCCCTGTGGTCGGTCGGACGCGTTGGTTAAAAGTCCCCTACCGCAACACCTATGAGATCTATCGTGCCGCTTATGACCTGATCGACGGATACCAGGAGATCCAGGATTCGCTCGTTGAAGAGGGTGAGCGGGTGGAACCGGATATCTCGCGGGAGGTTATGCGTACAGGAATAAAACCCCTGCTGCGCAAATTTAATACCATTCAGGAGGAGAAAGACTACCTCCGCAATGTGGTAGAAACATATCGCAACCAAGGCTATTTGGATAAGCAAATTGCCATATTAGCCCGTCATAACGATGACCTGAACAACATTCGGCAACGTATCAAAGGATTGGACATCTGGGCGGAAACCTGTCACAGCTTTAAGGGGTTGGAAACCGAGGTGGTGATCCTGCCCTTCCTGCATAAGACTTTTTTGGATGCATCTAAAGAAGCGGCAGAGCGCAGGTTGATGTACATGGCCATGTCCAGAGCTCGATCGAATCTGGTGCTCACCTATTCAGGCAGATTGCCCACTCCGTATCAGGGGTTGCTTGATAAATCCCTGGTGGATTATCTGGCATATTAACGTTCAAATCAATTTTGTGAGGTGAAATATGACCGCATATGTACTGCTGGATGTGCACGTACACGATCCGCTGACATACGCTCAATATAAAGAGCTTGCCCCTCCTGTTGTAACCGCCTATGGCGGGAAATACCTCGCCCGCGGTGGTAGTTGTGAAATATTGGAAGGGGAATGGACTCCTGGCAGATTGGTGATCCTAGAATTTCCAAGTGTGGAGCAGGCAAAGGCATGGTTGGATTCACCCGAATACGCGCTGGCGAAGGAATTGCGCCACAGCGCTTCCACCGCCAACATGGTCGTTGTTGAAGGTGTATGAACCCTTGTCGGGTCGATCCTTTGTCGATCCAAATTGAAATCATCCATGGATATGTTATAATCTGGTTACCTTCAGGAGGAGTAAAACCGCGACCGCTGAAAGAAAAGGGCTGCCCCGGCTGAAAGCACCCGCAGTGTGTCCGGTTTGAAAGTCGCCTGGTTGTAATGCCGAAGAAATGCAAAGAGTAGACCGGCACGGATGCGCCCGTTATAACGCATTTGAGAGCGCCTTTTCAGGCGAATCGAGGTGGTACCGCGGAAGATTTCTGTCTTTCGTCCTCATGGACGAAAGATTTTATTTTTAACTGGAGGAAAAATGTCTGATATTGAAATGGCAAAAGCATACGACTTTAAGGCTACGGAGCAACGTCTTTATGATTGGTGGGAAAAGCAGGGTTACTTCAAGCCGACGAACGATCCAAACGAACCAGGGCATGACCCTTCCAGGAAGCCATTCGTCATTTCCATTCCTCCACCCAATGTAACTGGTGAACTGCACCTCGGGCACGCCATGTTCGTTTCCATGGAAGACCTGATGATCCGCTACCACCGCATGCTGGGTGAACCCACCCTGTGGGTGCCGGGCAGCGACCATGCCGGTATTGCCACCCAGCTTCAGGTTGAAAAAATGCTCATGGCAACTGAAGAGGTCTCCCGTGAGGAGTTAGGTCGGGAAAAATTTATCCGCCGCACCTGGGAGTGGAAGGAAAAGTACGGCGGGATGATCTTTAACCAGATCCGTCGCCTGGGCGCCTCTTGCGATTGGAGCCGCACCCGCTTCACGCTGGATGAAGGCTTATCCAGGGCAGTGCGTGAGGCCTTCGTCTGCCTTTACGAAAAGGGTCTCATCTACCGCGGCCCCCGGATGATCAACTGGTCACCCGGTTTGAAAACAGCCGTTTCGGATCTGGAAGTGGAATACTCCGAAGAGCCAGGCACACTCTACTTCTTCAAATATATGTTGGCTGATGGCAGCGGTGAATTCATCGCGGTGGCCACCACCCGTCCGGAGACGATCCTGGCGGATACCGCTGTTGCCGTTCACCCAGATGATCCCCGCTATCAAAAACATATCAGCAAAATGGTCATCGTCCCCATGCTGGGAAGGGAAGTCCCGGTCATCGCGGATGAATACGTAGATCGCGAGTTTGGCACCGGCGCCCTAAAGATCACCCCCGGTCACGATCCGAATGACTATGCCATCGGTCAGAAATTCAATCTACCCATTCTGAGTATGCTGGATGAATCTGCCCGGGTTACTGAAGTGGGCGGACCCTATGCCGGGTTGGATCGTTTCGAATGCCGAAAGAAGATTTGGGCGGATATGAATAACGCGGGGTTGGTCATCAAAGAACAGCCTTACACATTGAATGTCCCCCGGACCCAGCGCGGTGGGGAGATCGTGGAGCCTATGGTATCCACGCAATGGTTTGTTAAGATCCAACCATTGGCAGATGCCGCCCTGGCAGCAGTGAAGGATGGCAGCATCAAGATCGTCCCGGAACGTTTCACCAAGGTTTATTACAATTGGTTGGAAACCATCCAGGATTGGTGCATCAGCCGCCAATTATGGTGGGGACACCGCATCCCGGTTTGGTATTGCAGCCAATGCGGCGAACAGGTTGTAAGCCGACAGGACCCCACCTCCTGTCAAAAATGCGGCAGCAAAGTCTTGACGCAGGACCCGGATGTTTTGGATACCTGGTTTTCCTCCGGATTATGGCCGTTTTCCACCCTTGGCTGGCCTGAGGAGACCCCTGACTATAAGTATTTTTATCCTACATCCATCCTGGAAACTGGTTACGACATCCTCTTCTTTTGGGTCACGCGCATGATCATGGATGGTATCGAATTTACCGGAAAACCTCCCTTCCATACCGTCTACCTGCATGGTCTTATCCGTGACGAAAAAGGGACCAAAATGAGCAAGACCAAGGGGAACGTCATTGATCCACTTGGAGTAATGGATGAAATGGGAACAGACGCTTTGCGTTTCACACTGCTGGTGGGTTCCACCCCCGGCAACGATATGAGTTTAAGCGTCAAAAAAGTGGAAGCCAACCGCAACTTCATTAATAAAATATGGAATGCGGGACGTTTCGTCATCAATGCATTACCCAATGCCCCGGCCAATGCTGCTGATAAGCCAAACTTCACCCTGGCAGACCGATGGATCAAGACCCGCCTGGATCAGCTCATCCAGGACGTGGATCGTCTCTTCGGTCAGCATCAATATGGCGAAGCCGGGCGCCAGATCTATGAATTCTTCTGGAGCGAGTTTGCGGATTGGTACCTCGAGATTACCAAGCAGCAAATGGCTGCTGGCAGTGACCTGGCTTTCCATACTGCTCAAAACCTGGTGGTCATCATGGATACCACTCTGCGTCTGCTGCATCCATTTGTGCCATTCATTACAGAAGAACTCTGGGGCATCCTGCGGTCAGCATGCCAACAACATCCAGCTAATTTCACCCCCCCGTCGGGATGGAAGGATGCATTGATGATAGCGGATTGGCCAAAAGCTTCTATGAGTACCCCAATGGATGACGCGGCCCTGGAGGATTTTGCCCGGGTGATGGATATTGTGCGAGCCATTCGCAACTATCGCACCGAGAAGAATGTGAAACCCGGGACGAAGATTGAGGCAATGATAGTAGCCGGTGATAAGAAATCCATGCTGGAGCAGCAAGCTGGCGTGATCGCATCCCTCGCACACCTGGATCCACAAAAGGTCCTCATCACCACCAAAGGCATTTTAACCAGCGCACAACCCGGGTTGGTCGTTTCAGGTGTCGAAATCTACCTTACGCTGGAGGAAGTGATCAACCGGGAGGAAGAAAAACAACGTATGCAGGCAGAATTGAAAGAAACTGTAGATCAAATTAACCGGTTACAGACCCTGTTGGGTGGCTCTTTCGCAGAACGCGCCCCCGCCGCTGTGGTGGAAAAAGAAAAACAGAAACTGGACGCATTCCAGCAGACAGCGGAAAAATTAAAGCAGCAGCTTCATTCAATGAAATAAGCATTACAACAAATACAACTCAAAGGGAGCGAACCTGGTTCACTCCCTTTGTTTTTATACTTTTATCAGTTGAAGAATTTGCAATTCCTTATAGATGGATCATCATGAGAGGGGAAAGTCATCTCACTTCCTGTTTAATCCTCTCCACATACTCCGGTAATGCTGCTGCCACCTCTTCAGTTAATGTTGTGCTGGTTTCCAGGCTTTCCGCCTCCACACAAAAGATGACCACTTCTTTCGGATATATATTGGAGAGTTTGGCCGCGAAAAGCATTTCTGGCAGGCCAATCTCGTGCGGCGAGGTCTTAATGGAAAGGTATGCCGGCACTTTCTCTCCTGTGATCCGGCTAATCTTGCCCGGCGAACCATTGGGTTTGGCCGCATCCAAAACGATGAGCCGTTCCAATCCTTCCAGATATTGCAGCAGATCCAGTCCACAGGTGCCGCCATCCACAATCGGAATGGATGGGTCTATCTCCCCAGACTCCTGCAGCAATTTGACGGCGTGGATGCCCACGCCGTCGTCTGAGAGTATCAAATTACCGACACCAAGTATGAGTGTTCTTCCCATAACCCTGGTCAATCCATCACAACCACACGGGTAATCTCTTTCCCTTCCGGGTCGAGCACGTGGACAGCGCAGGCCATGCATGGGTCAAATGAATGGATGGTTCGCAAGATCTCCACTGGCTGTTCCGGGTCTGCCACCGGTGTACCGATGAGAGCCGCTTCATAGGCGCCATGCAAGCCTTTCGCGTCCCGAGGCGAGCCATTCCAAGTAGAAGGTACAATCGCCTGATAGTTTGCGATCTTGCCGTCTTTGATGTGGATCCAGTGCCCCAGCGCCCCGCGGGGAGCTTCCGTCCAGCCCCAGCCCATGGCTTCCGCCGGCCAGGTGGAAGGATCCCAGTGAACGTTCTCATGGATCTTCAGATCGCCGGAGCCAATATTGGCTGCCAGTTCCATCGTCCAGGGCTCCAATTGTTCAGCCAACACCGCGGTTTCGATACAGCGGGCTGCAGTGCGTCCAAGCGTAGAGAACAGAGCTGATGCAGGCGCTCCCAGCTTATTCAGCACAAAGTCCACATAGAATTTCACCCGCTCATGTCCGGAAACATAGGCGATAAGCATCCTGGCTAGCGGCCCAACTTCCATGGATTTATTGTCATAACGTGGTGCCTTCAACCAGGAATACTTACCCTCAGTATCTAGGAATTCGTAAGGCGGCTTGGGACCGGTGTAATTCGGTTTAGTCTCGCCAACGGACGGGTGCAAGCCTGTCTTTTCATCATCGTAACTGAACCAGGAATGGCTGACATACTCACTGATCTTGTCGCCATCCAGTGGAATAATTTTCGATAGATCGCTGTCAAGGATCAGTCCGCGCGGGAAGAATAAATGCTCGGGGTTGTTCGGGTCAGCGCCATCCACCAGCGGGAAATCACCATAGGACATGAAATTGCCCAGCCCCTCACCCAATCCAGCCCATTCCAGGTAGAATGGGGCAACAGCCAGCACATCAGGCACATATACCTTATCCACAAATTCCTTGGCTTTACGGAATAAACCCAGCAATTGCGCGATCTTGTCCGCATTGATGGCTGCCTGGCTGTTCGGGTCCACCGGAATGGACATACCACCCACCAGGTAGGTTTGCAGATGCGGGTTCTTGGCGCCAAGAATGGCGTGTGCTTTGATTACCTCACGCTGCCACTCGAGCGCTTCCAGGTAATGCGCAACCGCCATCAGGTTGGCTTCCGGCGGCAGTTTGTAAGCTGGATGTCCCCAGTAAGCGTTACCAAACAAACCCAACTGGCCGCTATCCACAAAGGATTGGATGCGGGTTTGAACACTCCTGAAATAATCCTCGCTGGATTTGTCCCAATCGGAGATGGACTGTGCCAGTTCGGATGTGGCTTTGGGGTCAGCGCTGAGCGCTGAAACGATATCCACCCAATCCAGCGCATGCAAATGATAAAAATGGACAACGTGGTCTTGTACGTATTGAATCGCCTCGATAATATTGCGGATCAGGCGGGCATTCTTTGGGATCTGTATCCCCAGGGCATCTTCGACAGCTCGCACGGAGCTGAGTGCATGTACAGTCGTTCAGACACCGCAAATTCTTTGGGTGAATGTCCATGCCTCCCGCGGGTCCCGCCCCTGTAAGATCAACTCAATACCCCGGAACATGGTACTGCTACTCCAGGCTTTGGTCACAACACCATCCGCAACTTCCACCTCTAAACGCAGGTGACCTTCTATGCGGGTGATCGGATCAATTGCAATTTTTGCCATAATCTCTCTCCTTCAGGAAGTGTTTTAAAGCTGCTTGACAGTTGCTTCTTTTGGTTCCGGGAACATCGGCAGGAATCTGACTGCTGCATCAAACATGATGATGCCCAGGCAGGTCAGCCCAATCGATACCGCGATTTCAGACCAGGCGGGGACGTATAGAGCGCCATTAAAAAACACCAGGGCAGAATTAATTCGGTTCATGATCAATCCAACCATGGCAAAGAAGGCAGCCCAGATGATCCCCTTCCGCGAGTTCCTGATTTTTGGGTTTGCGAACATCAACATTGGGATGGCTATACCGCCTATTATTTCAATAAAATAAAGGAAGGATGCCAGATCGACTTTGAGTAAGTACATATATTCTTTGCTAACTATCAAGTCGCCAATTTTGAGAACCAAATAGAGACCAAGCACCCACGGGATTGCCTTTGTGAGTCTGGACAAAAGATTTAACTCGAACCTATAGCCATAAGTACGGGCTGAGTGATAGGATTCAAAAACTACCATGCCCAGACCGGCGGCAATGGCAGAAATGAAGAAATACACCGGCAATAACGAAGAATACCATAATGGGTGTATTTTGTATGGCAAAATGGTCAGCATGGTTCCCAGTGTGGACTGGTGAAGGGTGGACAGGATAATGCCAGCGAAGATCAATGGCACCTGGATGGCATGTACCGTCCGCAACGGCACCTTCCAGTGCAGCGCTTCAAAAAGGGTGGGGCTAAATTCCAACGCCAGCACAGTTAAATACAACATCACACACCAACCAATCTCAAATAAGGGCGAGTGTATGTTGTAATAAATGATAAGATGCCAGATGCGCAGCGGGAAGCCAAGATCTGCCAGCAAGGTCAGTGCAGCCAGAATATAGCCGATGAAGCCCGTGAGGATGGTGGAGCGCACAATCGGATAAAACTGTTTCAGATTGAAAACATACACCACCGCAGCTATTGTGAATGCTCCTGCTGCCAGGCCAATTCCAGCCATCATATCAAAGCTAATCCAGATACCCCAACCGCGAAGATCGCTCAGATTCGTGGTGGGACCCAATCCAACAATCCATCTCCAGGCAGCTACAGCCATACCAAGCGCCCCCACAATCCAGATGAATTTTATTCCAGGGCCAACCTTGTAATGCCGTAAACGTATGTCGCCAAAGTTAGCCGCCATCATGCACCTCCTTGCCATCATCATTGCGGTGGGTGTAGAAATACGTACCGGTGAGGAATGCCCCAACGATACCCACCACCCATGGCACAGCATTCAAATACGGCCAGTCGACCTCAGGTAACGGTCTTTCATTTAATTCTGGCAAGCCCAGAAGCAGCGGGTTCACGCCTGTGATGTAAAGCACATCGGTGCCGCCGACTTCCTTTTCACCATACACATAATCCACATAGCGCTCAGTGTCCTCGATGCGCCCTTTGGCCACAGCAAGCATATCCTTTCGTGTACCAAAGCCAATTGCTCCGGTGGGGCAGGCATCGGCACAGGCTGGCTGTTCACCATTCGCCAGTCTGTCGGCACAGAAGTCGCATTTTTGGATCTTTGGCAAATTAGAATACCACTGCGCTTTGGGGATGCTAAAGGGACAGGCTGCCATACAATACCGGCAGCCAATACATCGTTCCGCATGGTAAACCACTGGGCCAGCATCGGTTTTTTCCAATGCTGCCACCGGGCAAACTGAAGTGCAGGCAGGTTCGATACAGTGCATGCAGTTGGCTTTGACAAAAGATGTCCCTTCTTCGCCATCATACAACTTGATCAGCGTCCAGGTATCTGCATTTAAGTCGGTTGGAGCTTCCCAGATGCCCTCCAGGTCAGTGGTGGGGGGAAGATTGGAGCGTTCTTTGCAAGCCACCTGGCAGGCTTTACAACCCACACACTTGGTGGCATCGTACAGCATCGAAGCTTGTGTTTCAGCCGCAGCTTGATTGATCAGGTTCTTTACCTGTGGTATGGGAACTTCAGTGAGTGCTAATCCACCCAACCCCGCCCCCGCAGTTTTTAAGAAATCTCTCCGGTTGATGGACATATCAATCCTCCATCATCCTTACTTTGAATCCGGATGTTCTTCCGGTCCGGTTAATTCATCATCATGTTTCAGTTCCATGCCAGACTTCTTGTTGACCATATCATAAGCAAATGCCCCGGCAGCACCAACAATCAAACCCAATGTCCCGCCTGCAATGGCAGCACCCACTGGGGTAATCAGTTCTTCAGGAGGAACGATCCCGGGATATTGCGAAGGTGGCGTGAATTCTACCAGCTCTAAGGGTTCGTATGTCTCGAGATCCCAAAAACCAGGTTCGGAACAGCCAATGCATGGATGACCAGCGCCAATTGGCCAATTTGTACCTTCATTGAAGCGCACCGTCGGGCAATTATGATACGACATGGGTCCCTTGCAGCCCATTTTGTACAGGCACCACCCCAGGCGGTGACCTTCATCGCCCCAATCTTTGACAAATTCGCCAGCTGAGAAATGCCCACGCCGTTCACAGTTATCGTGGATCAAATGGCCAAACGCGAACATGGGCCGATTCAGTGCATCCATCGCTGGTAGTGCACCGAAGGTTAGGAAGTGAACCACTGTCGCTGTGAGATTGACCGGGTTCATCGGGCAACCGGGGATATTAAGTACCGGTTTATCCTTGATGAGATCCATCACACCAACAGCATTCGTAGGGTTGGGTCTTGCTTTGGGTAAGCCGCCAAATGTGGCGCAATTGCCAACCGCCACAACAGCAATGGCATTCTTCGCGGCTTCCTTCAGCAGCTGAACCGATGATTTTCCACCCACGCAGCAGTAACCGGCATCCTCATCCAGTGAGATGGATCCCTCTACCACCAGTAAGTAACCGCCCGCAGCAATGGTGGCTTCTTTGGCTTCTTCCGCCCTTCTGCCCGAGGCTGCCATGATGGTTTCATGGTAATCCACTGAAAGGATGTCCAGCACAACTTCCGCTGCCGTAGGGCTGGATGAACGCAGGAAGGCTTCACTGCAACCAGCGCAATCCTGTAGCTCAAGCCATATCACTGGAGTACGTTTGGGGTTGGTCAGGGCATTTCTGATCAGCTCTTCTGAGCTTTTTGGTAAAGCCAGCGCGCCAGCCATTAAACTGCAAAAGGCTAGAAAATCGCGCCGCGAAACCGTGGGTGCTAACTCTGTCTCTGTAGGAACCTGAATTGCCATAAAACCTCCTGTTGGGAAATAATAAGAACAACCAGTACAACATACTCATAGCTACTGCTACTATAATGAACAGCTAGTTAGTACCATTAATACATTTTTTTTTATTAGCAGCATTTTATCACTATCAATTTTATAAATCAATAGCCAAATCATCTGTTACATGGATAAGTATGTCCATTATCCAAACTGACCTTGGAGGTATTATTTTTAAATATGCTAAAATTGAACGATGTCCCCCAGCGGTTATTTCTACCCAATTAGAACAGGTCATTTTTAGAAGCGAATCCTTGGCTGTGGAATTAAACCTGGAGATAGACTATCCTCCTTCATTTTTTCTACAAGATGGAATAGCAACAATGGTTCGATTACAAATGCTTATGAGCAGCCAAAAGATATGACTACAATAGGATTTATACTAGTGTTCTCGTACTATACTTCCCTATGTGCTATGTTGTTGCGCTTCAACTACGAATTTAAAATACCGCGAAATAATCCTTTATGCAATTTTCGGGGCATGATTCAACCCAAACTGATAGCCGCCTTACCGTGGCCTGAACAACAATAATTATATATTTTCCCAAGAGGTATTCATATGAACAATGACTTCGATCAAAAGATGCAGCGCTACGCGGACCTGGCCATCCATGTCGGTTTAAACCTGCAAAAAGATCAGCGGCTTCTTATTCGCGGTCCTTTGCTTTACGGTGCGCCGATCAGTGCTGCTCCGCTGGTGAATGCTGTTGTGAAAAGCGCATACCAGGCAGGTGCGCGCCGGGTGGATGTGTTTTGGGGGGACGATCAAACCGAATTACTCCGCTTCCAATATGCTCCGCGAGATTCACTGGCAGAGATGGCCGATTGGAAAGGGGATGGCCCATTTCAGCACGTCCAAAATGGAGACGCAATCCTGGGGATCACCGGCATCAACCCGGACCTGTTGAAGGGTCAGGACCCGGAACTGGTCACTGCCTATACGCAGGCTATTCAAAAACGGCTGGCACCATTCTCCAATGCGGTCAGCACAAACATGGTACAGTGGTTGGTACTGGCCGCCCCCACCCCTGGCTGGTCAGCCAAAGTATATCCCCATCTATCAGCCGATGAAGCTGTCAAGAAACTGTGGGAGACGCTCTTCGCTTTCTGCCGGTTGGACCAAGCCGATCCGATAGCCGCCTGGAAGAAACATACCCTCAGCCTGCAAAACAGGGCTGAGTACCTGAATTCAAAAAAATATACCCATTTTCTCTATCGCGGGCCGGGCACTGACTTTAAGGTTGGCTTTACACACAGATCCACCTGGATCGCCGCCAGCGAAAAATCGCAAGGCAGCATTCCATTTATTGCCAATCTCCCCACCGAAGAAGTATTCACCGCTCCGCATCGTGAGCAGGCAGACGGTGTAATCCATTCCGCCATGCCTTTAAATTACAGCGGCACACTCATCGACGATTTTTCGCTGCGGTTTGAAAACGGCCGGGTGGTCAATGCGTCCGCCAGGGTGGGAGAAAGTGTGTTGCAGCAGATCATCGCCACCGATGATGGCGCCGGCCGGTTGGGTGAAGTCGCACTGGTACCCAACAGCTCCCCCATTTCACGATCGGGGACGCTATTCTATAATACCCTGCTGGACGAGAACGCCTCCTGCCACCTGGCTCTTGGCCGGGCTTACCAGACCACACTGGAAGGTGGTGGTATGTGGGGTGATGAAGAATTTAATATCCAGGGAGGCAACACCAGCCTGGTGCATGTGGATTTCATGGTAGGCTCGGAAAAGTTGGATATTGACGGCAGCCTGCCGGATGGCACCACCGAACCGGTATTCCGCGCTGGCGAGTGGGCGTTTAATATCTAGCCTCTGATTATTACGAGCCAAAAACACCTGGCATAAGTCAGGTGTTTTAAATCCCGCAGTGTACTAGTAATGGCTTTACAGGTAATTATTGGGATATCTTATTCTCCACACATGTCTTTCATAGGTTCTTCACACCTTCTTCACATTATCCAATTATCATCAAACTAATAATAGTACAGTTCATCTGTACCAATCAGTAAGGAGAAAATAAGAATGAAAAAAATCTATATCGTAAGTCTGACTGCACTAGCCTTGATCGCCTTCACCTTTGGGGGCACTTCCGCTGTCTCCGCCTACGCCGTTGAACCAGTGTTACCTGCAACAGCAGAATCAACTGGATTCGGGCAAGCTGGCGGTAGAGACCCTGGCACCGGCACTGGTATTCAGGATCCCATTTTATTGGGTGATGAAATCCTGCACGATTATATAATTGCGGCTTATAGCGATGCCCTGGGAATACCGGTGGAAGAAATCGAATCCCGTGTCGATGCTGGTGAAACGCTTGCTGAAATCGCCATAGCTGCTGGCTACTCACTGGAAGATTTCCAGGTATTACAGGATGGCGTCTTTGCCACTGCATTGTCTGAAGCAGTTGCCGATGGGGATATCACCCAGGAACAGGCTGACTGGCTCAGCGCCCGCGGAAATCGTGGCAGCGCTGGTACAGGAATGAGCGGCCTGGGCATGCAATATGAGACCCGTACTACTACAGGCGCTGGATACCGCCATGGTTTCCTAAGCCAAAACCGACCGTAATAAATAGCAAAAGCTATAAACCAAACACTAACAGGACGGCGAATACCCATCCTGTTAGTGTTTTCCAGGTAAACCATTGGAGTAATTGGGGACTGTATATATCTGCTGGTAAGCAGGTTGGAATTCATCTGACTTATTCTATTAACTGTGGCATAACTGCTGTCCAAGTAAGGCCGCCATCCACAGTGGATAGCACCTCGCCAGCAGCGGAGATCATCCATCCAAGCTGATCATTGATGAAATGCATTCTGAAGCCATCCGGAAGATTGGGAAAGGCTTGCAGGTCGCCAGCCGGGGCAACGAATGAGGTGGTCTCACCCTGGATGAAGACCCCTCCGCCTGGCAGATAAGTCAACCCACCGGCTGGAATATTTGTAATCGTCCATTCCACGCCATCATTGGAAGATGTGTAAAGCCAGGCCAAAGGCTGTTCCAGTGGCGAGCTCATGATCTTACAGGCCACCTCAAGCTGGATGCTGCTCACCCCTGCATGTGGGAACTGTGAGGCGCATACAGCATCAAAATTCGCATATAATCCTGCCTGCCCGGGCGGATCGGGTAGCTGCACATCTTCCCAAAATGCTCCGCCATCTGAAGTATGGAAGAGCAGCACCCCGGCGGCCACGCCATTGCAGGTGCCGGTCAACCAACCCTCCCGTGCATCCACAAAAAGCAGCCCTGTTTTCTGGCAGCTTTGAATCCCGGAGGGATCGTTCATTGGATCGACCACTTTATCCCAGGTTTCACCACCGTCCCCGGTTCGGTAGATGACGATGTAATCATGGTTCATCCCCGCCCCCACATGCGCCATCAGCCAGCCATGGTATGCGTTGATAAACTGGATATGCGAGATGGAAAATGCTTCCATCAGTCCATCAACGGGTATGGTTGCTGCTTTCCAATGCCTGCCGCCATCATCCGTCCGCCAAATAACCTGCTCTCCCAATGGCGGCAGCGCGGTCATGTAAGGTGCAACCCAGGCGATATTTTCATCCAGGAAAAAGCTTGCCAGCCGGGTGGAATTTGGATCTCTGCCCGCTTCATACGCCAGGCGGGTATCCACCCAGCTCTTCCCTCCATCAATGGTGCGCAGCACTGTGAGGCTCTTTCCAGAGACTCCGCTAATCACCCAGCCGATTTCTGCGGTGATCATGCGAAGTTCCAACAGGTCAAATTCAGTTCCTTCCGGTTGCTCTTCAACATTTGTCTCAGGGCTGCTTGTTGAAATCAATTCCGGCTGGGTGGCTGTGGCTGGCTTTTCAACCGGAACCGCGTTGCTCTCGTTATAAGGTTTGGCAGATGGGATCGCGCAAGCGCTGGTGAGCATCAAGATAAGGAGAATGGGAATGATCAGTTCCATTTTCATAGCATGAGCATAAATCAAAGTTGATTTGAATGCAACCTTCTTAGGCCAGGTTGTTTCCACATCTTGTCTCCACAGGCATTCTCCTATAGAATGAATTATCTAAAATAATGGCTCGAAAAATATTACATATAGACCTGGATGCTTTCTTTTGCTCGGTGGAAGAGATTAAAGACCCACAACTGGTAGGGAAAGCCTTCGCGGTTGGCGGACAACCCGGACAGCGCGGAGTAGTTTCTTCATGCTCTTATGCTGCCCGGCAATTCGGGGTCCGTTCAGCCATGCCCACCGGACGCGCACTGGCGCTCTGCCCGGGGCTCATCCTCGTCTCCGGACGGCATTCGGAGTATGGCGAATACTCCGACCGGGTTATGGCCATCTTCCATGAGACCACACCACTGGTCGAGGAGGTCTCGATTGATGAAGCCTTCCTGGATGTCAGCGACCTGCCCCAATCCCCCGAGCTGATCGCCCGACAGATCCAGGAAAGGGTAAGGGTGGAAGTGAATCTGCCCTGCTCCATCGGCGCGGCTGGCAACAAGCTGGTGGCCAAGATCGCCACTGATATTGGAAAAGCAGAAAAGAAAGGCAGCACTGCCCCGCGAGCCATCAAGGTGGTTCAACCCGGTAAAGAAGCCGAGTTCCTCGCTCCACTGCCTGTTCAGGCCATTTGGGGGGTGGGAGCCAAGACCGCTGCTCATCTCAATGATTTGGGATTGCACACCATCGGGGATGTCGCCGCGTCCTCGCCGGCAGATCTAAAACGCTGGCTGGGGAAAACTGGCGAATATCTCGCCCGGGCAGCGCTGGGGGTGGATGACTCACAGGTGCATGCCTCTCATGGCATCAAATCCATCAGCCAGGAAAGTACGTTTGCTGAGGACACGGCTGATATCCAAGAGATCACGGCCACCTTCCGCTGGATGGCGGATAAGGTTGCCCGGCGGTTGAGGCAAAAAGGGATGAGCGGCAGCACGGTGTGCATCAAGGTGCGGCTGGCGGATTTTTCCACCTTCACCCGCCAGGAGCACCTGCCTTCACCTACAAACCTGGAAAGCATCATTTTCGAAAAAGCCATGACACTTTTCAACACCTTCTGGAAACCGGGTCAACCCATCCGCCTGCTGGGTGTTGGCGTAAGCGAGCTGGAAGAAGGCTGGCACCAGATGGCGCTGTTTGAGCCGAAACAGGAAAAAGAGATCCGCCTGCACCAGGCAATGGACGAGATTCGCGAAAAGTTTGGTAAAACCATGCTGCAGAGAGGTAAAACACGTTAATGACCAACACCCCCTCCCCCATCGCTGATACCTACTGGGTCATCCCCGGACGCTTTATGGCCGGTCGAAATCCGCTGGCCATGCCCGGAGTGATTGACGAAAAGAACATAAAGGCTATGCTTGCCTGCGGAATCGACACCTTCATTGATCTTACCCACAAAGACGAATTTGGCGGTGTGGCTTATGCCCCGATCCTTGAGAAATATCAACATGAAAAAGAATACCAGTATTTCAACCACCCTATAGTAGATTTTGGACTGCCCACCCAAACAGAGATGAGCGCCATCCTGCGGCGCATCCATCGTGCCTTGAAAGAAGGCTGCAATATCTACCTGCACTGCTACGCCGGCCTGGGCCGCACCGGCACCGTGGTGGGTTGTTTCCTGGTGGAGCGCGGCCTGACTGGAAGGGAAGCCCTGGCGGAGATCATCCGGATGCGCTCCGACCTGGATGGCGGCGGGCAGTTCAGCCCGCAGACCGGTGAACAAAAGCAATTTGTAATGAATTGGAAAAAAGGGTAAATGGTATAATTCTGCCACCGCCACCTTAGCTCAGATGGTAGAGCAGGCGTTTCGTAAACGTCAGGTCATGGGTTCGACTCCCATAGGTGGCTCTTTTTAATTATTCTAGGATGAAATAACCTTGCCAATAATCTCTGAATACGGTTGTAACTCGGACGTGTCCGGAAGCGAAGACCTCACCAAAGAATAACTCCTCTCAGGATTTAAAAGGAGCTAAAAGAAAACCAAAGGCCTCTGGTCAAAACCTCGTCCTTGGTGAGACTCCAACGCGAACGAATTAAGGTGAATGTTTCATTGAGTGATTCTTAAATATAAATGATGAATACAATGGAAAGGGTAGAATCTTCTAGAATTTTTACCTTTATGAGTTTTCTACGCGGCCATAGAATTAATTGTATCCAATACAAGATACGGGAATGGAATTATTGCTTTGACTTATACCCCTCAAAGAATATTCTTATTTTCCATCAATTATCGATAAGAATACCCCGAGAATCGCAATTAATGAGCCAACAAATAATGATGATTTTCGATGTTTTGGCATGAAGATAAATATCATGATTGAAGGAATAAGTAGAAAAATACAACCCTGTAAACCAAGATACTTCGAGTGGTTTATGAACCATGTCCAGTTTAGTTCGTAGACGAGTAACTCAAAGACAATCAAAATAACAATAGAAGAAACAATAGTCAAAAAAAGCTTAATATTATTTCTGTCTTTTTCTCTTTCATCGAGTAATAATTTCTCTAACCTTCCCTTTTCATCCCTAAGGTTTCGCTCAGTTTCCTGTCGATGACTTAGGTCGTTACGGTTTTGAGCTTGAGATAACTCCAATTCATTCCGCAACTTGTCTTCAGCTATCATTTTTTCATCTAGTTCTTTTTCCTTCAAAGCTATTGATACTGATAATTCAGCATTTGATTTTTTGCTTTGCTCGAACCTCTCCTGTAAAGCCGAATATTCTTCTTCAAGTTCTGTATTCTCTTTAACTATTGCTAGTTCAATTTGCTCTTTGAAAGCAACTTCGTCTAGCAAATAATTTCGCAGATTCCCAATTAGCAATTCGTTCGATAATAACTTTGTGGCAGTCTCTTCGCTTATCCCTTTGTAGCTATTTAAGATAGACGCCATCTTGGATGCGGTCATAGATGCGTTACTCCCAATTAATCTGAATTCTGGAATTGCAAACGTTTCTGCAAATGACCTGTCAAAATCTCCATCTGCAGGAATAAACGGTCGAAGTAATTGCCAAAAAAGGTTTGGCAAAACAGTGCAAGGTAACATACCTTCTCGCTTACTTGTTTCCCAATCGAATCCATAAAGAGTGTAATCACATGAAATTAGGAGCGCACCAGCTTCAAGTGTGTTTTTAGCTTGAGTTCGCAAGGTTCTAACAGCGTCAAGAACAGTCATATCATGTTCTATCAATCTTATTGGTTTATCCCGATTTATTCTTACAAGGTAATCCGAATAATCCGATGAGAGAGAACTTATTGAAGCAACCCTATCATCTGTTGGAATAACTCTTATTATTTTTTTCTCAGAGAGAATAACGTCCGAATGTTCATAAGGTAAAAAATAAGAATCCGCATCAATTAATTCCTTCGCGTTTCTCTGATGATAACGTAGTTCTATCCCAGAAATAGATCGGGAACTTAATATACCCAGACTAATATTCTTATTCCAATTCGTGCTTCGAAGGCTATCCCTATGAATAGTAATACTTCTTAACAGTTCTTGTTCTGTTCTTTGGTGATATCGCAAGTCAAAAGGTAATTTATATTTCTTTATTGCTTCCAATAATTCGATTGATACAGCAACTTGCGTACTTACCGTTAAATCAAGTACGCCAAAAAGGAAATTCGTATCTAAGTAAAGAATTAATGGGCATAGATTCTTCCGAAAATCTTCAGCAGTTTCTGGGATAATGGCTAATGCGTAATAGTTAAAGGCACAGTCTGCCATTTGAGAGATATATTTTGTCCGGCAGAATGATTTACCAACTGATGCCATAAAACTGCGAATTAATCCTTTGGAAATTTCTTTCTGTTCTGTAGCAAATTCATCAACAGAAGAATCTAACATCATGGATAAGCTCTCAATACCATTTTGTGATACTTTCACTGTGGGGTCTATTAGGGAGACTGTTTGAATTCCATGCCGCCGAAACGCAAGGGAAAGATAAATTTTCAGCCCTCGCCATAAAGGTTCCAGCGGAAGGAGAGGTTGTTCGCTTGACACCTCGGAAAACCATTCATTTTTTACATCATCTTCTAGTCTTTCTGCATCCTCAACATTTTTCAATAGTAATAATTTCAAATCTACTTGAAGGTTTAAATTACCCTCTTTGCTTAGGATTTTTTGTTTTCTAATTAATTCAGCGATAGCGGAATCAATTTCGTGTTGAGGAAAATCCAAGCCTGACATAACTAAGACTTCATCATGCAGAGTTTTTGGTGTTGAAAAGGGTTCATCAGAAAATCTTATAAAACAATATAAAACCAATTCTTGAAGGGTTTCTTGAGAATTTCGGGTTTGGGATACAGCTGCCATAACACACATTTGTTCAAAAGCAATGCTAAAGTCATGTGCGAGGACAAGTTGAGAATTTTGTTCCATTTTTCACCTTCAGTAAAGCAAAATATTGGATGTTCCTAAATAGTTGTTATCTACATTGTTTTTGATTATTAAACCTAGGCTGAAAAACGTATTATTTGGTTATAGTTTAGATTATTTTTTCCAACCTTCAGAATAAAATAAAATTATTTTTTTGGGATAAGTCATTCAATTATAAGGCAATATAGTTTTCCTCATATAATAAACACATTGTGTACTGTTTTATTGGTTTTGGCGTGAATAATGCTATGTTTGTGTCAGTCTCCTACCGCACACTTGTAGACCGCCAGGTCACAACCATTATTCCTCGCTGATCCATATGTACCTGGAATGTATATAATCCACCCAATCCTCGATCTCGGGGTGCTGTTCGGCAGGCAACCCTCCAAACAACTCCTCCACCGAAACGCTCAGAAATCGATCCTGCGGGGTAACCAGTTTCTTCCAAACACCGGTTGCACTATCTCCCAGATTCCTCAACGCCGGTGAAGTGACCTTGCGAAAATCTTCATTATGCGCCGGGCAGATGTGCAGCAAACTCACAATATCCGCACCCAGTTCATGCGCTTTTTCCATTTCGTGAGCCAGGAACTGCTGACGCATAAATTGATAGAAAGGTTCGTAAAATAGGGCATCATAACCGGGTAGCAGGTCTTTATTGATCGGGCAGTCAGCATGGTCAAAAAGATGCCGATAGATCGCTGAGCGGTCTGTCCCGGATTTTGAAAACTTGAGCGAGGTACCGCCATAAGATTCGGTGTACTTCCACTCGATCAAGACGATCTGTTTCCTGCCATCCGTCCGCCGGAACAGTACGGCCGCATCTGCGCTGGTGAAATTCGCACCGCGTGACCGTTCACTGCTGCCCTTATTCTTTTCCCCTAGATAATTCTCTGCCCCAATCCATTCGAATGAGACGAACTGGCCATCCTCGATGGGCAGCATTTCTGCCACCGGGAATTTTGGTTTAAGCAGGTCTGCCAATGGCCTTGGTTTATCAGCGAATGGAAATAAAAAATTGACACCACAAACCATCGAGCTGCACAGGTGATTGCTTGGCTTGCCATTTTGCCCATCGTGCCATTTGATCTTGTGCCTGGTAAAAAAATCCATTGCAACCTGGCGAATGGGAGGAAACAGGTTTTCCTCCGCATGCTCATTTGGTATGCAGAATGGATAAGCTGTACCATTGTAAAAACCATCCGCTTTGGCTGCTATTGAAAAATAGGGTGAATTGGCTTTGAAAGCTGCTTGTTTTACTTTTTCGCTGACCAGAAATTTACCCATATGTTACTCCCCACCATGGTTGTGGTATTGAGTGATTATAGGACCAAAATATATTAATGAAAGCGTCCCCATCACCCTCGACATCCCTTGATCATCTCCACCACCTCCGGGAAATCAATGCCCAATCTCTGCACCGTTTCCAGGGTGGGGACGCCATCGTTCGTCCAGCCGCGGCGTTTATACACGGCATCCATCAATTGCTCATACTGATTCTCGCGGTATTTTCGCACCAGCCGGATCTTTTCAGTTGTTGAGAGACCATCAGATTCAACTCCGATAACCTCACGCAACTGCTTATCGTATAACTCCGCCCGGTTCTCATACTCTTCCACCGTTGCCGGGCCAATGAGACGGTAGGGCGGATAGTCGTGCGCGCGGGTGCCAAAGCCCATCCGTAAGTTAAACAACCGCTGGAAGTTGTAAACTCTTTCCGACTGCAGCATCAGGTCCTCCGGCTGTGTTTTCTTACCGGTCAGGCCTTCATACAGCCAGCAGTAATTCTCCACGTGTTCTGGCACCTTGGCAGGCTCTTTGGCAGTCTTGTTGGATTCAGGGATGATGTCATTCCAGGGCAGTTTGCATAACCCGTGCAGGCTGAACCAGGTGCGCCACACAGGAAAGTAATGCAGGGCTTCCGCTTTGGCTTCAAAGGTGGGTAATTGCTTATGCACCATGTCCATGAAGATCAGCCAGGCTTCGTCATGCTGGGGACCTTTGGACGCCATGGCATATCCACCCTGCTGTGCCAGCGATTCGCGCGAGATATATTCAGAGATTTCCAGTCCTTTGATCTCCATGCCCATATCCTGCAGCATGGCGGGGTCCGCGCCGTACTTCTGTGCGAAGAGGCTCTTCATCACCCGCACACCCTGCCCGACAGTAACGCCAAAGCCCTCCCCGCGGGCCATCTGGTGCAGCAGTTCATAGGCGGCTGAGGCATTCCCCCAGGTCAATTCCAACCCACCGGTGATCTCACGGTTGATGATCCCTTTTTCGTAACATTCAAACGCAAAAGCCATCGAGTTGCCGGCCGAAATGGTATCGATGCCGTAAGTATCGCAATAAAAACATAACTCCAGCATCGCCTGTGGATCGAATATGCCCAAATTCGAACCCAAAGCCCCCAGGGATTCATATTCAGGCCCATCCACAAAAACCACATCGCCTTTATACGGACCGGATTGTAAGTGATAATGCGGTACGCCATGGGCGCATTGCAGCGAACACCCGTACCAACAGCCATCCGGCCCGCGAAAGTCGAACATGGATTTCCAAACCTCACCGTTTATCTTAACAGCGTCAGGATCTGACCCATAGCGGAAGTTTTGCACCGGGAGAATGTCGTAATAATTCATGATCTCCACCAGGTAGGGGGTTCCAAAATGGCGCATGTCATTTTGGTGCGCGTCAAAATCAGCGATTTCTTTGTTAATGCGCTGGCCAGCCTTGCGAATCAGTTCCATGTTGGCTGCACCATTGCTATCCCCGGAAAGACCGGAATAGATCACCACGATCGCCTTGATCTTTTTGTCGCGCAAGACAGTACCGGAACCCCCGCGAGCGGCCTGCTTAATGCGCACTTCCTGTCTTTTCGTATCCCAATAGCTGATGTTTAACCCGCAAATGGGCACATGTTCCGCTGCCCGGCCGGCAGACATGACGGTGATACCCCGTTTTTCACGATCCGTCTTGCCAAATCTCTCTGTGAGCTGCTTGCTCAGCAGGTGGGTGTTCACCTCGTCCAATTGGGCATCTTCAATCGTCACCCTGCCAGTGTCACCATCGATCACAATAATGACATCCTGCTCCGCTTTCCCCTGGATTTCCAACGCATCGAAACCACTGAATTTTAGATACGGACCGAAATTCCCGCCGCCATTGCTATCCATGATGGATTTAGTGAGCGGGGAAAGGGTAACCACCGTACACTTCCCGCTGCCCGGGTACGCAGTGATCCCGCCGATAGGACCGCCGGCGATAGCCAGTTCGTTCTTTGGGTCATTCCATTTGGTTTTGGAGTCGATCGCGTTCCACAACAGCCACAGGCAAAAGCCCTTGCCGCCGGTGAAGGTATCGATCATCCGCTGATCCACCGGTTTGATATTGATCTGCCTAGTTTCCAGGTCAATGTGCAGCGTCCGCCCGGCATAACCGTGAATGACGGGTTTTAGCTCATACGTGAATTCTTTTAAAGGGATTGGGGAAGCGATCACCATAGGTTTTATTTCCTTTTGAATGAAAATCGGACAGTTTAATTATACAATTTTTCCATCAGTAAGCTGCTCTCTTGTTAATCGGATAAAACATTTTTATAACTATATTCTGAAATTCATAAATCTCTAATCTTCATGTTAAAGTCTCCGCTGAACGCCAAGGCAATGCATAAGCCTGCTGCTGCCTGAGCTTGCCGAAGGCCGCTGCCGCGCTCTTCTCAAGGCAGATAATGAATGGTTAAGTTTCTTAAATTCCCTGGCTGGTCAGGCTGCAATAGCTATTGAAAATTCAACTTTATTCGAGGACCTCCAACATTCCAACACTGAACTCTCACTGGCATACGACTCGACAATTGGAGGTTGGTCGCGAGCTCTTGCCTTACGAGATGAAAAAACCGAAGGTCATACTTTGCGGGTCACAGATATGGCAATAGAACAAGCATCCGCATTCGGAATCAGCGGCGGTGATTTAACCCAGGTTCGCTGGGGAGCCCTATTACCTGATATTGGAAAAATGGGCGTCCCCGATAGAATCCTGCTTAAACCTGGTGCATTAACAGAAGAAGAGTGGGTAATTATGAAAAAACATACCACCAATGCCTTCGAAATGCTGTCACCTATTCGCTACATACGTTCAGCAATCGATATCCCTTATTGCCACCACGAAAAGTGGGACGGCTCCGGCTACCCGCGCGGCCTGAAGGGCAAACAGATTCCGCTGGCGGCGCGCATCTTTGCCGTTGTGGACGTGTACGACGCGCTGACCTCCGACCGTCCCTACCGCAAGGTCTGGACGAAGAAGAAAGCACTTGCTCATATTCGTTCGCTTTCGGGTTCGCACTTTGATCCAATTGTCTTGAAAACTTGCCTGGAATCAGGCTTGTTGGGTAATTAATTTCAATCGGATTGGCCCTTCATTGCAATCCTCGCGGGAAGCCCATTATTCTCGTTCGCTTCACAAAAAGCCATTCAGCAGGGCAGGCGTGTGATTTCGCTCCAAACAACAAACTTTTGAATAACGTTTGTTTCCACATTCGTCTACGGGAAATAAGGGCGATGCAAGTACTCGCGTCTACAACATCTCCATCGACAAGGCGGGGATTGCTTCATCCACCTCAGATGTCAAAAGTATGATATGGGATGCTCGGTCCCAACCTGATGAAATCTTCTCTTTCTTCTTTCTTAATAGAACATTAGTGCTATAATATTCTCATGCCCGTCATCAACGACCTCCTATCCGCGCGAGAGATTGCAGTGCTGCGCCTGCTGGCACAGGGATTGAGCGTGAAGATGCTCGCCAGCAGGTTGCACTTGGCCAGCCGGACAATCCATTTCCATTTCGCCAACATCAAAGCCAAGCTGGGGGTACATACTATGGAAGAGGTTATGTTTGTTGCCGGAAGGGATAACCTGCTCGGAGAATACTGGGTAGGCGAGGATGTCGAGTAGATTATTGGAGTGATCAGTTACTCAGTTATTGGTTGAAAAGTGGTCTGTGCTGAGTTATTGAAGGAAGGCATCACTGATCACTCACCACTTATCCCTACTCACTTCTTTAAAATATGTTCAAATAAACCTCCCTCTAAACCAAGCACATCCCACCAAACCCGGCCTTCTTTTTGCAGCCACAGCCGGGCTTCTTCCGCCAGGTTTGTTTTATCGCTTTGCGCGTCCTTGGCAGCCTGCTCGATCATTGCCAGCGCGATCAGATCATACACATTCACCCCTTCCGGGACCTCAAATACCATGGTTCTCCTTGGAAAAAGGAAAATAGAGAATTGAGAAAAGAGAATAGGGAATTGAACAATTAAGACCGTCTCGATTCTCCATTTTCGATTCTCTTTCTTTTAGCACATTTATTCTAATTATCCGATCTGTTCCAGATTTTTCAAGCTGTCATTAATTACAGGTCCGGGTCGGATATAATGGATGTATGGAATATACTCGCCCTATCCCCCTTGTTATCGGTATTGCCGGTGGATCCGGCTCTGGTAAAACTACCGTCGCCCAGGCCATCCTCGAAAGAGTCGGCCGTGAGCGCATCGCCTACCTGCCTCATGATGCTTACTACAAAGATCTGGGCAATCTGCCCCCCGAGCATCGGCACGAAGTCAATTTCGACCACCCGGATTCGCTCGAATCGAACCAGATGGCTGAACACATTGACCAGCTAAGGCACTGGAAAACCATTGACCTGCCCATTTACGATTTCAAAAATCACGTGCGCACAAACCAGTTCCGCAAGGTGCACCCGCGCGGCGTCATTCTGGTGGAAGGCATCCTCATCTTCGGGGAGAAGGTGCTGCGCGAGATGTTCGATGTAAAGATCTTTGTGGATACCGACAGCGATTTGCGTTTCATCCGCCGCCTGCAGCGCGATATTGCCGAGCGCGGACGTTCCACCGAGAACGTTATCAACCAGTATCTGACAACTGTGCGCCCGATGCACATGGAGTTCGTGGAGCCATCCAAACGCTATGCAGATGTGATCATCCCCGAGGGCGGATTCAACGTGGTAGCCATGGATATGGTCATCGCGCGCATTGAAACCCTATTGGCAGTGTCACAGCATCAAGGTTAACGGATATGAACGAACGCCGCCGGGAGATCATCAAGCGCTTGCTGCTTTTCCTTCCTGTAATTGCAATCACGGTTGGCGTCTTTCTGATCCGCGACCAGTTGAAACAGCTTGAAGGGTATGGCTACCCCGGTATCTTCCTCCTCTCTATCCTCGCCAATGCCACCTTGATCATTCCGGTACCAGGGGTGGTGATCACCAGCACCATGGCCACAGTATTCAATCCGCTGGGGGTGGCATTAGCTGCCGGTTTGGGAGCCGCCCTGGGCGAGCTGACTGGATACATGGCCGGCTACAGTGGACAAATCGTGGTGGAAGGCCGGGAGCGATACCTCCGCCTGGTCGAATGGATGAAAAAATACGGGGGATGGACAATCTTATTCCTGGCATTCATTCCCAACCCGGCTTTCGATATGGCTGGCATTGTGGCAGGAGGCTTGAAAATGCCAGTGGCAAAATTCCTAATGTGGTGCGCCATTGGCAAGATCCTCAAAATGCTGGTCTTTGCTTATGCAGGTTCCTCGATCTTTAATTGGCTTGGCAGTATCTTCAGCCGGTAACCCAGGAGACAATCATGCAGCTTTACGACGAATTCATCACTGTCAACCTCCCCGCCAGCATCCATGAACTCAGCCGCCTGGTAGCCATTCCCAGCGTTAGCGCCCTGCAGCAACAACAGACCGAATGCGCGCTCCTGGTTAAAAACATGTTGGAAAAACGCGGTTTCCAGGTGGAATTGCTCGATGAAGAAGGAGCGCCGGTGGTGCTGGGTGAACGCAGAGGAAAAGTAGATAAGACTCTGCTCATTTACAACCATTATGACGTTCAACCGGCTGAACCATTGGAATTGTGGAATAGTCCGCCCTTTGAAGCCAGCGAGCGCGGCGGTGTGCTTTATGGACGCGGCGTTAATGATGATAAAGGGCATTTCGTCAGCCGCCTGCATGCCATTGACGCACTGCTGTCGGTGGATGGCGAACTGCCATGCAATGTTAAGTGGGTACTGGAAGGGGAGGAGGAAACCACCAGCCAGACGCTGGGCGAGGTGGTGCACGCCCAACCACAGAAATTCAGCGCGGATGCCTGCATCTGGGAGTTTGGCGAGGTGGATGAACAGGACCGCCCGATCGAATATTTGGGTCTTCGTGGAATCTGCTATGTGGAATTTTCGGTGGAGACCGCCAACCAGGACATGCATTCCGGTGTGGGAGGTTCGATCATGCCCAATGCTGCCTGGCGGCTGGTATGGGCGCTGGCCAGTCTGAAAGATCCGCGGGAACGCATTCTCATCCCCGGATTCTATGACCGGGTTAAACCAGTCTCAGCAACAACACGCGAGCTCCTCGAGGCAATTCCAGATCAAGCAGAAGCCCTTAAGGCGCAATATGGAATTTCGTCTTTCCTCAAGGGGCTGACCAGGGGGGCGGACTTGCGACACGCGGGAGCGCATGAGCCCAGCTGCACCATCTGCGGCATTAACACCGGCTACCAGGGGCCAGGCGCTAAAACTGTGCAGCCAGCCCGAGCCACAGCCAAGGTGGATTTTCGCCTGGTGCCTGATCAGAATCCCATGGAAATATTCAAGCTATTGCACGCTCACCTCGATCATAATGGCTTTGAAGATGTAAAGGTCGAGTTGCTGGCACATGAACGACCCGCGGTGACCGATCCTGATCATCCCTTTGTGCGCATGGTGGTGGAAAGCGCGCGCGATGTGTATGGTAGCCCCATGCTCATCATCCCCAGCATTGGTGGTTCAGGACCGAATGCCATCTTTAAGGATTATTTCGACTTTCCGATCGTCACTGCTGGTGTAGGTCACCCGACTATGCAAGCCCACGCTCCGAATGAAAACCTGCGGCTGGATCTTTTTGAAAAAGGGGCAAAACACATCGTCCGCATTATGAAGGCCTTCGCTTCCAGTCACTAATATCACTGATCATCTTGGTTTCAACTGTTTTCATTATTTGAAAGTTCACAGGTATAATCGTCGCATGGATGAATTTGCCCGCCAGGTTGCAAATCTGTTCCAAATCACCCTCTCTCCCAAGCAGGTAAGGCTATTTTCAACCTATGAACAGCTGCTGCTGGAATGGAATCGGAAGATCAACCTGACAGCCATTCGCGATATTCCTAGTATCCGCGTCAAGCACTTCCTGGATTCCCTCAGCCTTGTTCGCTCCATCAGCGGTCCACCAACCTCCTGCATAGATGTCGGTACTGGCGCAGGATTTCCGGGCATCCCACTTAAAATTGTCTATCCCAAAATGCGTTTGACGCTGGTCGAATCGATTGGCAAGAAAGCAACTTTTTGTCAGTTGGTGGTGGATGCCCTTTCATTATCTAATGTTGAAGTGATCGCTTCCCGCGCGGAAGATGCTGGCCATTTATCTGCCCACCGGGAGAAATATGATCTCGCCCTGGCTCGCGCCGTGGCTTGCATGCCCACCCTGGCAGAATATCTGCTGCCCCTCGTAAGGATTGGCGGGTGGATGATTGCACAGAAAGGCAGCAGCGCACATGAAGAAACACAAACCGCTGCGCATGCATTTAAGGTGCTGGGCGGTGAATTGGAGAGCATCCTGTCTGTGGAGCTGCCGGGGGTAAGTGATGAACGCTTCCTGGTGGTGGTTAAGAAAATCGCGGCAACACCGGGTCAATATCCGCGCTTCGCCGGTCAGCCAGTAAAAAAACCATTGTGAGCAGAGATGGGTTCAAATAAGATGATAACCTTCCAAAGGAAGGATATTTTATTTCTGCATCACCAGCGAACCGGAAGTGATCTGCCACAGCTGGCTGGCAGCTAAAAAGGCAGGCGTGAATAGATCCAGGTCAGTGGTAGTGAGCAATACCTGCTCGCAGTCAGAGACAGCCTGCAATAGGCTTGCCCGACGGTGTTCATCCAGCTCAGCAAGGGTTTCATCCAGCAGCAGCACCGGAGACTCCCCCGTCTTTTCCTTCATCCACTGCATTTCGCCCAGCTTCAAAGATTGCAGCGCAGTGCGCACCTGCCCTCGTGAACCGAAGTCTGCCAGGTTCTGACCGTTCACC
>PNON01000027.1 GCA_013824865.1 Anaerolinea sp.
GCAGGCTTCTGCAGTCATCTGGGCGAATACTGTATGAGATCCCTGACCCACTTCCGCCCCAGCATGATAAAGTATAACCTTTTCAATGTTACCCTTCCCCACGATTTCTATCGTTGCTGTGCACTGTTCAGGTGCGCCAAAAGAAAAACCAACATTTTTATAGCCACACGCAAATCCAACCCCTCGTTTTAATGGACCACTTTCCTGCAGGCGCATTCCTGCTTCGCGGTGCCAACCAAAGGAAGATTTCTGCCAACCATTTTCGAGTGCGCACCTTTCCACAACCTTATCCATGCTCACTCCTGGAGGCAGGGGTGTGTTGACAGAAAGTGATGATCCTTCTTTGAAAGTATTTTTCATTCGGATTTCCACCGGGTCCATACCCAGCTTGTCTGCAAGCTTGTTCATCTGAGATTCTGCTTCAAATGCGCCTTGCGGACCGCCAAACCCTCGGAATGCGCCATTTGGTATATTGTTGGTGTAAACAGCGTAAGAATCCACTTTTATATTTGGGATATCGTAAGGTCCGGTACACATCAAAGTTGCATTTCCCATCACCTTGGTGGAAGTATAGATATATGCACCGCCATCCGCAATAATCTCCACGTCGGCAGCGACTACCTTGCCTTCACTTGTAGCGCCCCACCTTGCTTTTAGCAGGTATGGGTGGCGTTTGTGGTGCCCAATGATCGACTCCTCCCGGCTCCACACGATCTTTACCGGACGTTTGATACCGCGTTGATCCAGCTTCCAGACTGCCAATGCCAGCGTTATCTGCACGGACATATCCTCACGTCCACCAAAAGCCCCCCCGATTGCCGGGTAGATCACCCGTACCTTTTCCAGCGGCAGATTAAGCGAGTGCGCGATCTGCTCCTGATCTTCATGCGTCCACTGGCCGGCAACAACCACCGTGACCCGGCCTTCTTCATCGATATAGCTTAATCCGGCTTCTGGTTGCAGGAAAGCATGCTCTTGCACCGGGGTATGATATGTACTCTCCACGATGACATCCGCCTGCTTGAAAGCGTCATCTACATCGCCCTTCCGCACCCGATAATGCCCAAAAACATTAGATCCGCGGTCAGGGTGTAATAACACGCTCTTATCGTCCATGGCAGCCACAGGATCGGTGATCACTGGTAAGTCTTCGTAATCCACTTCAATCAAACGGACAGCCGCGGCAGCGATCCCTTCGCTTTCCGCCACTACCAGTGCCACTTGATCACCAATAAAACGCACCCGGTCTGCAAATTCCCTGTTGGAACCTGGCCCGCATAGTACAGGCTGATCCGGCGAGATCAGGCCGTATACATTGTTTGGGACGTCTTTGGCAGTAAACACAGCCAACACACCAGGAAATTGCTCCGCTTTGGAAGTATCAATGTGGCGGATGATGGCATGCGCCCTGGCAGAGAATAGGATCTTCATATATGCCTGGCCAGGCAGGTCGACATCTCCGGGATAAAGAGCCTCGCCTTTTACTTTGCTGCGCGCATCCACCCGGATGACCGATTCCCCGATGATACTCATACTGCCTCCTGAATATTTCTTCGATTAATACCGGAGATTCAACTAAGCTACCGGTGGTTTATTTGATGACAATTTCAGCCAGATCCAGGCAAGTTAAAGAACTGCTTCGCCTGCTTTTTCAATCGCCGTGATGATCTTATAGTATCCTGTGCAGCGGCAAAGATTGCCAGTGATTGCCTGTTTGATGCTGTCCCTATCCGGGTGTTCTTTTTCTTCCAGCAATTTCACCGCAGACATGATAAAACCAGGTGTGCAATAACCGCATTGTACAGCGCCTTCTTCAATGAAGGCTTGCTGAACCGGGTGTAATTCTTCCCCGTTACCAACTCCTTCAATGGTGGTGATTTCCGCACCATGCGCCCGTTCAGCTGGCACCAGGCAGCTCATTACAGCCGCTCCATCCAGAAAAACCGTACAAGCCCCGCATTCCCCCTCCCCGCAGCCTTCCTTCACCCCGGTAAGCATCGCATTCTTTCTGAGCAAATTCAACAGGGAATGGTGGTCACCTCGGATTAGTTCCCGCTCGGTTCCATTGATAAATGCTTTAATTTTGCCGTCTCTATTCAGGGATGCTGTTTGAGAAAATACCTTCTCATTTAATTTTCCTAGCAAGGTCACTGGCTCTACCGGCAGCTCCTGGCGTTCTTTCCCCGCCCGGATTGCTGCGATTGCCCGGCCGCACATCACTCCCACAATCTTCGTCCGATACCTTGCAGATCCGCGTATGTCATCGATTGGCCGGGCAGCGACAGCAGCTGCAGCCATCACATCGGTCATATCTGCATCCAAATTGCGGCCAATCAGCAATTTTTCCGCTTCCGCAGCATGAATGATGGTTGGCGCTACGGATCCAAGCGTGATCGCTGCTTTTAAGACTAAATTACCATCCATGTCCAGCACAACTGCCATATTCAATACCGAAATGGCTTGCGCCCGCCTTAAAGCGAATTTAATAAAAGTTCCTTTCTGATTAGTCATTAAAGCTGGAAATGCAATATCAACCACCATCTCTGCTGGTTGTAAAACCGTTTTCCGGACTCCGGTGTAAAATTCTGTTAGTGGAATGATTCTTTCGCCTTGGGTTGAAACGCAACGTAAAACCGCCCCCAGCGCCACGAGTGGAGTGATGGTATCGTTCGCTGGAGAGCCGGTTACCAAATTGCCTGCTATCGTGCCTCGGTTGCGGATTTGCGGGGAGCCGACATTCCATGCAGCTATCGCTAATGGCAGCGCATTCTCTTGCAGCAACTTGCTGGCTGCCGCCTGGTTATGTGTCACCCCCAACCCAATATGTATCCAGCCGTGATCATCCATCTCGATCCCAGCTGTTCCCGGAAGCCGGCTGACATCCACCAGTGTTTCGATTCCCTGTCGCTGACCACGTTCAATTTCCAGCATCAAATCTGTTCCCCCGGCAATAATTCTGGCTTTTCCGCCATGATCTGAAAGAATGTTCACAGTTTCATTAATGCTTGCTGGGATGATATATCGCTGCCACATAGATCTACACCTTTCACTTTTCCATTTGCATGGTCATGCGCACGCCTGTCGCCTGGTTGCGCAGCATCAGAACTTCTGCCATTATGCTCACAGCTATCTCTTCTGGTGTTTCTGCTTTCAGCTCCAATCCTATCGGGCTGATGACTCTATCCAATTTCTCAGCTGCAATTCCAGCCTCTTGCAGGTTCTTGCGCGTGGCCAACCAGCGCCGTTTGGAACCAATAATCCCTATATAAGCTGCTGAAGTTTCCAACAACGCTGGCAAACCAGGTGTATCAATGGCCACCCCCCTAGTGGTTAATATGATCATATCCTGTCGCTTTATTTTGGTATTGGATGGCAGCTCTGCCATCGGGCAACAGATGTATTCATCTGCGTCAGGAACCGCCAGCAGGTTGCAGAATTCAGATCTATCATCGTTAAGTACAACCCGGAAACCCAGCCATTTTGCCAGGTGTGTGACCGCCTTGCCCACATGTCCCCCGCCAATTACAAAAATGGTTGGTTGCGCTAATATAGGTTCCACAAGTATCTCCGCTTGACCACCACAAATGCCCGGATCTCCCCGGGTTGGATCGACCATATTATAAGTAAGCCGTCGAACTTGTCCATCCAGGATGCTCTGCATCGCCTCATCGACCACTCTACTCTCAATTTCCCCCCCGCCCACCGAACCGCTTAGCTGGCCGGTTTCCGATACCAGCATTTTACTTCCCGTATGGCGCGGAACTGAGCCATGACTTTCAATGATTGTACATAATGCGCCAGATTCCCCTTTCCGCTGCATTTCAAAGACTGCCTGATATATAATACTCACCTAATCCTCCAGCAAACCCAGTACGACCGGCAGCAATTGCTTCTTGCGCGAAACCATACCCTCAGCAAGCCGGGTACCATCAGGTTGGGGCGGGTATGGCAATCCTTCCAGCACTGATGGTCCTGCTGAGAGCAACAAACGACTGCTTCCCTGGACAACATCAGTGACCATAAGCATGGCAAAATCCAAACCTCGCTGGTTTTTTAAATCGGTCAAAGCTTTGTTCAAAGCCACCAGGTGGTCATTTACCTGCACCAGGTCATCCACCTCTGCCTGAGCTACAGCAAATTGCATCCCACCAGCCTGGTAGATCTTCATGTCATTGGTAATAATCTCATCCGGCGTACGGGATGAAAGACCTGCGCCTGCATTGAGTATCTTCTTGCCAAAACTCAGAATTGTCTCTTCTTTCAGCACACTGGTACCGCTGAATGCCCAGCGTGAAAGCCGTTCCGCAGCGCGTTTGTCGCGCGCAGTTGTAGTAGGAGATGATAATATTAAGGTATCGGAAAGCAGCCCGGCCAGCAATACCCCGGCAATCTTCCACGGCAGGCTTAATCCCGATTCCTCCACCCGTTCTGAAACCAGGGTGCTGGTGCTGCCTACCACATCCACGCTGAACCGTATGGGAGTATGAGTGGATGGGTTCCCCAGCCGGTGATGGTCGAGTATCTCAATCAACTCAGCTTCATCCAAAGCGCCCAGTGCCTGGTGCGCCTCATTATGATCCACCATGACGATCCTGATCCGGGGTGGATTCAATAGATCGCGTTGCCAGCATAGGCCGGCATATTTTTTATTCTCATCCACTGCCAGGAATTCATCCCGCTCCTCCCGGAGGATGCGGTTCAGACTGTCGCGGATGCGACTGTTGGATTGAAAACAAATCACATGTTGATCGGCCACTTCGCTGCATTTAATTTGCATTAAATCGCTGATCTTTAAATCTCGTCTCCGTTCGGTTACTTTTAGCTCTCGCAATAGGAATTCAAACAATGAACGCGAGGTGATCAAACCAAAGACTGTCTCGTCTGGGTTAATCACCGGGGTAACACCGCCCGTTCGGCTGGCAATTGTCCATGCATCTCCCAGCGGCTGATCAGGAGTAACTGTATCCAATCTGCGCATCACAGAGGAGAAGCGCGGAGAAGCATCGGTAAGCAGCAATGGCGCTTCCATGCCAAGGAGCTTAAGAACCCATAATGCCTGTGGGTTTACTGCACCTGCCCGGCAGGCAATGGCGTTTAATCCATCCCGTTCACGCAGCAGCCAGGTATATCCAATGGCGGATGCGATGGAGTCGGTATCGGGATTGACATGCCCGATGATGTAAACCTGGTTTGTTTCCATAGACCTTTTTACTTTCATTTTGCTTGAATAGATTTCCACACCCTTTCAGGAGTTGCAGGTATCTCCTTCAATTCAGCGTCACAGGCATCAAGAATGGCATTCCCCACCGCAGGCGCTACACCATCCAGCGGGATCTCAGCTACAGCTTTAGCGCCGAAGGGATGGGATGGTTCAAAGGTTTCAATGAAAAGTGTCTCTAATTCCGGCATCTCATCCGCCCTGAAGAGATGGTAATCAATAAGATCCTTTTGTTGGCTTTCACCACTGGCAGTATAGGTCATCTCTTCCGTTACAGCGTAGCCCAAAGCCTGGGTCATACCGCCTTCGATCTGACCGGCAGCGGTGACCGGGTTGATGATCACCCCAGAATCCACAGCCATCACTAACCTCTCCACCCTGACAGCGCCTGTCTGGATATCCACCAGAACCTCAGCAAACTGCGCGGCGAATGGCGGGGGTGAAACCGGGGAGACATAAGAAGCAACCGCCATGATCTGTTCCTGGTTTTCATGATGCAGAGCATTGTACGCAATATCCTTCAAGCTGATCCTTCTACCATCTGGCGCAATAGCCATGGATTCCGCCAGCTTGATATCTTGGGCTTTCACCAGACCGGTCTTCTTAGAATTAAGCATGTCCGCCGCCCGCGCTCTTATCCGCTCAGCCACTTTTTGGGCTGCCTGCACGGCTGCCGTGCCGGAAATGTATGTGGTGCTCGAAGCGTACGCGCCTTTGTCAAAAGGAGTGAAATCGGTGTCTGAAGAATAGACGATCATGTCCTCCACTGGAACACCCAGCACCTCCGCTGCCATTTGCGCAAGAACCGTATCTGAACCGGTGCCAAGGTCTGTCGCGCCAATGAGCAGGTTGAAAGACCCATCGTCATTCATCTTGATGGATGCGCCGCCCATATCCAGATATGGAATTGCGGTGCCTTGCATTACGGTCGCGATCCCAATGCCACGTCTCAGGTGCGGATGCCCTTCCACTTGCCGCCAGGTTGGATTGCCATACTTTGCGTCCCAACCAATGACCGCTTTACCCTGTCGAACGCAATCCTCCAACCCGACGGTGTGGATAATTTCGGGTCTGGGTTCGCGGCCTTCACTCCAAGATTTGCTAAAGGGATGTAACTCCCCAGATCGGATGGCATTTTTTAGGCGAAACGCTATTGAATCCATTCCCAGGGTGCGGGCAATCTTTTCCATGTGCCTTTCCACTGGCCAGTACCCTTGCGGAACGCCATATCCGCGGTAGGCGCCGGCAGGTGGTGTATTGGTGTAAACCACATCCGCGTAAAAACGGATATTTGGTTCTTGTCGGTATTTCCCATCACCCACATATAATGCCATGGACTTGTGTCCGGTATTCCCGGTAACCGTTAGTGCATGGCAGCCATATGCCCCGGTATCCGAGAGCGCATACATCTCATTGGCTGTAATGGTGCCATCTTTTTTGACTCCCGTCTTCATGTGGATTTTCATCGGATGACGTGATCTGGATGCAGTAAATTCCTCTTCACGCGTATACTCATAATAAACCGGGTGTCCTGTGGCGATGGTCAAGTGCGCAGCCACATCTTCGATCAGTATCTCCTGTTTGCCGCCAAAACCGCCACCGACGCGCGGTTTGATGACCCGGATGCGTTTCACTGGCAGTCCAAGGACAGGCGCCAGCACCCGCCGTGCGTGAAAAGGCACCTGTGTGGATGTTCGCAGTACCAGGCGGTCATCCTCATCCCAATAGCTTACAGTGATATGGGGTTCGATATGAGCTTGCTGTACTTTGGGAACAACGTAATCGCCCTCAATGATGAGATCAGCTTCAGCGAACCCCTTTTCCACATCGCCAATATCAATGCGGATCTCAGCCGCAAGGTTTTTGGCGGGATTGGATCCGTCAAACTTTACATATTCTGGTTCATCATGCAGCACAATAGCTCCATCAGCCATCGCCAGGGAGCTATTCAGGATGGAAGGCAATACTTCATATTCCACCTGGATCAATTTCACCGCTTGTTCTGCGATCTCAAGAGTGTCAGCAGCCACAAATGCCACCCTGTCGCCCACAAAACGAACTTTGTTATCCAATGAAAAGGTATCCAATGGTCCGGGAATTGGGTCAGACTGTCCCGCTGTAGAATATACCACCCGGGGAATGTCCTGCCAGGTTAGCACCGCAGCCACACCTGGCAATGCCCTGGCCGCTGAAGCATCGATGGATTTAATTCTGGCATGTGCAACCGGGCTGTGAAGTACTTTGGCAAATAACATCCCGCGCAGTTCAATATCCCCGGCAAACGCCGGCTTGCCCTGCACCAGTTTGATGGCATCCACTTTCTTTTCCGGTTTGCCTACAGTGGAAAATGTTTTAGTTTGCGCGGTTGTCCAAATCTTTGGCAGCACGCCAACCTGGGTGAGCGTTTCAGGGTAGCCGCCAGGTGAGGGTTCATCAAGGACTACGGTAACATCTGCTTCAGCCTGGATTTCACTCGCCGGCTGAACAGGCTCCACTTCTTCCCCACGTAAATATTTTGCTGCCCGTAAAACAGCTTGCACTGGTTTTAAATATCCCGTGCAGCGACATAGTACCCCTGAGAGTGCATCTCTCACCTGTTCTTCATCCGGTTTCACATTCTTCTCCAGCAGCGCAGTCGCAGCCAATACCTGTGCCGGTGTGCAATATCCGCACTGGATCGCTCCAGTCTCCACAAATGCGCGCTGTACTGCAGATAACCCTTCGGTTTTCTTCCACCCTTTTTCCGGATGGCTGCCAATCCCTTCAATGGTGCGAATATGGTGTCCCTCCGCCTGTGCGGCCAGCACCAGGCATGAGTTCACGGGTCTACCGTCCATTAAGATGGCACAGGCACCACATTGACCATCTTCACAGCCATGTTTGGCGCCGAAATAACCATTTTTACGTAATACGTCTTGTAGTGTCTCTCCCGCAGAAGTGGATACCCGTAAGGTAATATCGTTGATCCTGATCTTCAGGTCCATTTTATTGCCTTTCCATCTTGTTCATGCAACGATTAACCAGGATGCCAGCCAGCGCTTCACGGTAGGCAGAACTGGCATGTAAATCGTCGCTGCCAGCAAAGGCATTCTTCACGGCAGGTTCCAGTCCAGCAGCAGAAGGACCATCCAGCGCAGGTTTGGGATGAGGACCAAAGCCATATACATATGCTCTTGTCCGTCCTGATGGCCATTGAGCCAGCGTCACCCCGGCAATGGGTTGATCTGCTGGTGTTTTTTCCACTGTCTCACATGTTACCCTGCAGGTGGTATCCATGATTACGGCGGTGATCAGTTTTCCTCGCAGATAATCTCCTCGGACGGGAAGCATCTCTCCAATGGCAATTACCTCATCTCCGGGTTGAATCTCAATCCGGGAATTGTATGCCAACAGTAATGCCAGTAGGGTTGAACGACCACCAGCACCCGCAATACATCCGCCGATGGTGCTCATCTGGCGCAGGTTGAAACTGGTTTCCACCTGGCAGGCCTGTTTTAACGTATCAGGCACCACCGGGTGGTCGATCAGCTGCTGCAAGGTCACAGCAGCCCCCAGCCTGAGCTCTGTGCCATCCAGGTGGATATCCTTCAGAGGCAGATCCTGTATATCCATCACGACCATCGAACTATCAACCTTGCGATTGAGCAATGTGCCGCCAGCCAGCGGGAGTATCACTTTATCCTGTCGTTTTAACAATTCAAGCGCTGATTCCAATGTTGATGGGCGGTGATATTCTGTAATCATTCCATCCAGTCCACTTCCGGGTAAACCTTCCAACCCATACCTTCAAGCTCAATGATGCTCATTTTGGCTCCGGGTTTATTGACCACGATAATCTCACCGGTGACCAACACCTCACCTCCTGGTGAGATGATCTCGCCGGTAGCATGCCCCACCCTGCCGGTATCCTTAATCCTCAGTCCGGTCAATTTAAGCGGCACATTTACCGGGACAGGCTTACGAAATCGGATTTTCAACTCTGCAGTGACCATAAACCGGGTGGGGTCATCTTCCATGAAGGTCCGCCCCATGGTTTCATCCAGCATGGATGCAATGATCCCACCATGAACGATACCGGGATATCCGTTAAATTTCTCCGACACGGTGTAAGTGGCTTCCACTTGCCCTAGACCAACATTGTAGAAATGCATATGCAATCCGTTGGGATTCTCCGCGCCACAAACGAAGCATGTTAATGAAGTTGCCTGTTTCGATTTCTTCATTTTTTACATCTGAGCAAAAGTGTCGACCAGCAGTTTTACTTCACCGCCAACCGGGTAGAGGATCGGGCAAGTGCAGCCATTCTTGATGTATTCATTTACCTTTGCACGAGCTTCATCTGGTGTTCCGGATGCGGTAATGCGCAAGATCAGCTCTTCAGGTACCAGGTGCTTGGCCTTTTTGATCTGCTCGTGGGTAGCTGGCCATCCCAGAATGGACTGGATCTCAGCAACGACATCCATTGAAACACCGGATGCCTTGGCAATGTGCGGTTGCTGGGCCAGGTACTGAGTGAGCAGCTCGCGAGTGGTATCAATCGCCTTGTCATGATCAAGGTCCACCGAGCAAACCACCAATTGCGGGCGGTCAATCTCATCAATGGTTCTCCCACTCTTTTTTGCACCGGCAACGAGCAGCTCCAATGCCTTATGATTATATTCCGGCTCCACACAGTAGTTCAACACCACGCCATCTGCGATCTCACCGGTCATTTCCATCATCTGGTCCCCGGTGGCACCAATCATAATGGGCACATTCCTCGGTTCACGCCGGCCATGCACCACATCAAGTTCTATTCCATCCACATGTACAAATTCGCCATGGAAGGTCACCCTTTCCATATTAAGTAACCTTTTCATGATTTGTACAGTTTCTTTCATCGCTGTCAATGGTCTGGCGCGGTTAATACCAACATTCTTCGCCAACGGGTCCCACCAGGCGCCAATTCCACAAATGATCCGGTTGGGTGCCAGGTCATCAAGGGTGAGGAAGGTGGCAGCCAGCAGGCCTATATTTCTTGTCCAGTTATTAATGACACCGGAACCGACCTTAATCTTTTCTGTTACCGCAGCATAGGCAGCCATGGGAACTATCGCATCCCGTACCAGGCGGCTTTCAGCCTGCCAAACGGCTTCAAAACCGCGTTGTTCTGCATATTTTACATAATCCAGACCATCACGCAGATCATGCGAGTCCTGAAGATAAAGCGCCATTCTCTGATTCATGTGTTCCTCCAATTTTAATGTGAGATAATGCTTGGTAATTTAATGCCAGGAAGGTCCATTTCCATATCCTGGAGAATTTCCAAATCTTCAGGCAGATCCAGGTCAAGAGCTAGAGATGGAATCCGGCATATCTCCAGGTGTGCCCCGGCTCCTTGAGCCGACCGGCAATGCTGCTTGAAAGATCCAACCCCAAAAGAATACTCTATCAATCCCGCCAATCGTACCATCAACGCGTTTGTACCAGATTCGTGCCTGTCCGGTGCAACTACCACTACCGGCGGATTATTTCCAAGGTGTATAAATGTTTCAATATCTGCTGGCTGGATAAGCGGCAGATCTGCCGGGAGGATGACCACACCATCCGGATTGCAGTCCTGTATCATAGCGGTTGCATGCATTAATGCCGCGTTCAATCCTGGTTTGCCCTCCTCATTCACTATTTCCACTCCAATATCAGCAGCAATTGCCAAAGCTGCTGGATCTCGACTGACAACTACGGTTTGACTTATCCCTTTGACATGTTGAAGTACTTCCAGAGTACGGATGAGCAATGCAATATTCAAGGAGTAACGTTCGCCTTCATTCAACACGCCTGCAAGGCGCGATTTTCCCCTGTGAAGCGGTTTTACTGGAACTATAGCCCACAGATTCACAGTTTTATTTATCTCCGTATATCTCTGATGCCAACTCAAGAACGGTATTGGCTACGCGCATTCTGTCGTCAGTAGAAATCATCAATGTATCTACTGTCTCATAAATTATACCCCAGCCTTCCAGCAGGGTTCCCTCGAGTTCATCACGGGTATCCAGCACGTACCCAGTTAATATACTTAATTTTTTATAATAATTCGCCGCGAAACCTGCAGTGGCAGGCTGGCCGGCCAGTTCTCCAATCATTTTTGCCAGCGGACCCTTAACTGCTGCCCCGCCAATAATTGGGCTGACTGCCACAACCGGTTTTTGCTGGACAATATGTAGTACTCCGGGCAACGCCAGGATGGGCGCAACACTCACATAAGGATTAGAAGGGCAAATCACCACCAGGTCACAATCCTTCAGGGCATCCAGCACGCCCGGGGCAGGATTGGCTTTATCTATGCCTGAAAATTCGATGGCTTTCACCGCCGGTTCCCAGTGGTATTTAACAAAGTATTCTTGAAAATCAAGTCTATTTCCAGCGGTATCTATTACCACTGTGGCCACCGGGTCGTCCGTCATGGGTAAAATTGTGGGTTTAACTCCCCAGGCTTCACAAAATCCCCTAGTAATTGAGCTTAAAGGTACACCATCGTCCAATAAACGGGTACGCTCCAGGTGGGTTGCCAGGTCTTTATCACCCAGGTTGAACCAGGCAGGCGCACCCATTGTCTTGAGTTGACTCAAAGTGATCCAGGTTTCGTTTTGCAGTCCCCATCCGGTCTCCTGATTGGCTATCCCTGCTAACGTGTAACAAACGGTATCCAGATCTGGTGAGATGGACAAGCCACAGTAACGAAAATCATCCCCGGTGTTTACGATGACTGTCAGGTCATCCGGCGCAAGCAAGCGAGCCAAACCATCAACTAGCTTTGCTCCACCAACCCCGCCAGCCAGTGCCGCTACTTTCATCACCGGAACATGTCCAGTTCCCGCGGACGGATGAGCTCGGTCAACGTTGATTTGCGCAGTGGATATGGGAATCCGCGTACGTGCACCGCCGGGATACGCTCACCTGCCTGCCCCATCACCAGTGAAGCAGCCGCGGCCAGTTCATCCGCAGCCCCCACCTGGGTGATCATTAATTTGAAACCAAACAGGTCTTCCCTACCGCGAAGGTCTACCAAACCAGGCACACCGCTCATGCCAATAGAGATGCCAACAGTTCCATTTCGCCACGCACGCCCGTGTGAATCGATAATTAAAATGCCTATCCCAATGCCTGCCTTTTCCTCGATGAAATGCCTGATCCGTTCAGCGGAAGCATCCGGATCTGCAGGCAGCAACAGCACCCAATCATCCGTATTTCCCCAACTGCCTTCAACATTGGAGTGATCGATCCCGGCATTTGCGCATACAAACCCTAGCCTATGTTCTACTATGATTGTCCCCACACGCTTACGCAACACCCGGTTGCTCTCACGCAGCACCATTTCAACAAACCGTGGATCCTTATGACAGATTTCCGCCAGCTTCAGTGCTTTCTTTCCCGGTTTCACCTGGGTAAGGTTAACCAAGCGGCCTTCACTCTTGGAAATAATCTTCTGCGCTAATACCAGGATATCACCAGATTCCAGCCTGATGTGCTCCTCCAATATTGCGGACCAAAGCATCTCTTCGAGGGAATCCCCCGGCTTGACGAGCGGCAAATTTATTAGTGGAGTAAGCGTCAATGTCATTGTATAACTTCCCGCTTTATTCCCGCGAAACACCAGTGATCTTAATTCCGGCAGATTGGACACCATACTGCTTGTTGAGGCCGATCAGGATGGAGGTCATGCCTTCCGCCACCACAGAGTTCTCAATTGGACCGGCATCCCAGCCAACCATACCCGCATCCTTCACCAGCTTCAACACAATGCTCCGCGCTTCTTTATCCGTGCCCGTCACCAACACATCACAAATAATCTCTTCGTCATTCAGTAAGTGCTCGTAGGAAATATTCTGGAATGCAGAAACAATTCTGGATTCCTCACCCAGCACCTGCTTCGCTTCTAGCGCTGCAGATCCTGAAGGCGGCATCTGTACTTTGGACACTTTAGGCGGCACCAGAGGTACGGATACATCCACCAGAATCTTGCCTTTTAATTCTTCCTTCAGCCCCTCCAGTGTGGGAATGTGCGCGGAGAATGGTACAGTCAAAACGACCAGGTCAGCAGCTTGAGCTGCTTCAGAGTTCAGCATTCCGGTAACAATTGAGCTACCTTTCAGCAGTTGATTCAGGGCGTCAGCGGCTGCCTGTGCTTTTTCTAACTGACGTGAACCAATAATCAACTGGTAGCCAGCTTTTGCCCATCTGTACGCCAGGCCTTTACCTTCCTTGCCAGTACCACCGGCAATGGCAATAGTTTTGATGGTCGTCGTTGTTTCTTCTGTCATATTATTTCCTTTATGTTTAATTGAATCGTTTGTGATACCGTTCCCAAGTTTTGCGGGAAAGTTCGCAGCCTTTCGCAGCAATCGTTGCCTCATCAGCCACAAGCACTACCCGATCTTTCATCAACACCTTGCCTGCTGCAATCGTGGCTGTCACATCCCTGTTGCTGAAACCGAAGATGATATGCCAAGGCAGGTTACCGGCAGTCATCTCTGTATATGGGTGATAATCGACGAACATCAGGTCTGCGTAAGCTCCTTCTTTCAACACCCCGATAGGCGCTTTGGGAAAGAATATGTTGGCCAGGTTGGCATTGTTCGTGATGGCCATCTTAACCACCTCGTACCCACCCATGCGGCGTGGATCGCGGTTCCAAAGTTTGTGCGCCAGGTAGGCTGTCTTCCATTCATCCCACATCGCGTTTGAGAAGCCGTCATTCCCCACGCAGACACTCACCCCGGCCCGAATGAAGGATTCGACATTCCCCAACCCCACCCCGTTGTTCATGTTGGAGCGTGGTTGGTGGGTTACCCAGGTTTTCGTGCGCGCCAGTATCTCCACTTCCTTCGCGTCGATATGCACCGCATGCACCACGATACTCTTAGTGCCCAGGATGCCAAACTTTTCCAGCCGGTCCACCACCCGTGTTCCAGATTTCGCCAGGCTGTCATACTCATCCACTTCATGCTCGGCCACATGGATGTGAAATCCTGTCTCATCTCCCGCTGCCTTGCGGCAGGCTTCCAACGTTTCATCTGAAACGGTCAGGCTGGAATGAATGCCGAAGGAAGCGGCCAGCAGATCATTGGGTTCCTGCTTCAATTGTTTGATGAAACGGATATTCTCGCCAATGCCCCGGTGGGAGAGTTCCATGCCGTCACGGTCGGTAACCTCGTAGCAACAGGATACCCGCACTCCCATTTCCACCGCTGCCTTTGCTATTTGATCCAATGAGCCTTCAATGGCGTTCGGAGAAGCATGGTGGTCGATCAACGTAGTGGTACCATGCTTGATCGCGTCCAGCAGGCAGATCTGGGTGGAATTGTACACATCCTCCACAGCCAGCGATTTATCCAGCGGCCACCACAGTTTTTGCAAGATCTCAGGGAAGTCTTTGGCAGCCGCGCCGGGGATGGCCATTCCACGCGCGTACGCCCCGTAAAAATGGGTGTGCGCGCAAATGTTGCCAGGCATTATATATTGCCTTTTCGCATCCAACTGCTCCTCACACGGATATTTGTCTTCCAACTCGCTGGAGGGAGCCATTTCAACGATCCGATCACCACGGACCAGCAACCCCCAGCCTTCCAGAATGCGGTTGGTTTCCCCCCAGGTGATCAATTTACCATTTGTGATCAGCATACGACCTCCTAATCGAAAACCGTTGGTAAAGAAGGATCCAATGAGTGCTTGTACGCTTCCATTATATAGGTTTCACATGTCCTGCTGGTGGAGAGCGGCGGTAAGGCATTCAATGAATAATACTGTAACTCCGGGGTTTCATAACTACTGCGTAGTTCACCATTCAAATAGTCGCAAAGGAATAGCACTTTATAAGAGTGGAATACGTTGATCGGATCCCGATCATGATTTGCCTCATAAATTCCAACGATCTTCCGTGCAGCCACATTCAATCCAGTTTCCTCGTTTACTTCCTGTTCAACCATCCGGGATGGGGCAACATTCACGTCAGCCCATCCGCCTGGCAAGGACCACAGCCCATCAGTTATTTCCTTCACTAGCAATACCTGCCCAGCCTTGAAGATCGCACCACGCACATCCACCTTGGGAGTGACATATCCATCCTGCGTGCAAAGTGCCGCCATGACATGCTTTTCAGGTAAACCAATATTGCTACCGATTATCTCCGCAGACATCTCAACAAGGCGCTGATAACGCTGCCGGTCAAACTCATTCTGCGCATAATACTGCCCGGCTTTCCCGATACTATGAATTTCTCTGGCCCAGCGCAACCAATTTGGAACCTGGCTGTCCATTTTCATGCTGCTACTTTCCAACAAACTTGTCCTGATGAATATGCCTGGCAATGAGCTCCTGATCCACAGGAAGCCTGTCCACACGGTAGCCTGTGGCGTTGTAGATGGCATTGGTAATGGCCGGTGTGGTGGGTATGCTGACAATCTCGCCCACGCCTTTGGCACCAAACGGCCCCGTGGCCACAGGGTGCTCCACGATAAATGAAACGATCTCCGGTGAGTGGGTTATGGATGGGATGCGGTAGCGTGCCAGGCGGTCGGTGATCACCCGGCCTTCTTTGGTTAAGAAAGCTTCAGTCAGCGCGTTGCCAAGCCCCATCACAGCGCCACCTTCCACCTGCACCGCTAGCCCCAGCGGGTTGATGGCGGTGCCGACATCGTTGGCAGCGATGATCGTCAATACTTTCACTTCTCCGGTGTTTCGATCCACTTCCACCTCGGCTGCCTGAGCTGCAAACGAAAAGGCAAAGTGCATATCACCTCCCTGCCCTAGAGGTTTGGTGACTGGTGCCTGGTAAACATAGCGCACCTTGGGCTCGCGATGGATGCTCTTGAACTCCTGGTAAACCTCCGCGAAAGACATCCCGCGACCGCAAATAAATACCTGTCCGCTGGAGATCTCGATCTGATCCGGAGTACAGTCGTACTTTTCTGCCAGCACACCTCGCACCGCCTGTTTGAATGCCTTCGCAGCATGCAGCCCGGCGTTGCCAGAGACATACGTCTGCCTCGAAGCAGTGGTCGGGCCGCCATCCGGTGTCAGGTCGGTATCTGAAAGCAGCACATCCACTTTCTCCGCTGGCAGTTCCAGCTCCTCAGCCACAATCAAGCGAAGCACGGTGCATAGACCCTGCCCCAGCTCCGCTGAAGATGTACGCACCTGCACTGTACCATCAGCGTAGAGCTCCACATCCGCGCCAGCTTCATCTGGTGCGCCTCCGCCCAGTCCGGTATTCTTAAAAGCAGTTGAGAATCCCCATGCGCGAATCTTGTCAGGATTCTCATCAGAAACGCGTGGATCAAAGGGATTGCCTTCCACCCGTTTACGTAATTCGCTCTCAACTTTGTCAATACATTCCAGCAACCCCACACTTTCATGCAGCACCTGCCCAGTACTGGTAACGCTGCCTACGCGCAGGGCGTTCATTTTTCGTAATTCGATCGGGTCCATACCCAGCTTTTCCGCCAGCATATCCATGGTGCTTTCAATGGCAAACGCGGACTGGGTAACTCCAAAGCCGCGGAATGCCCCGGCTGGTGGGTTGTTGGTATACATGGCGTAGCAGTCCGCTTTAGCGTGGTCGGATTCATATGGCCCGATGGAATGGGTGGTTGCTCGCGTCAATACCTTCTCTCCCAGCGAAGCGTACGCACCGGTATCGCCATACAACTCAGTTTCCACCGACACCAGCCGCCCATCCTTCTTTGCCCCCACCTTGACGTGGATCTGAGTCGCATGCCGTTTGGGGTGTACCAGCAGGCTTTCGTGCCGGTCATACAGCACCTTGACCGGGCGCTGCGTTCTTTCAGCTAGTAGCGCTGCGTGGATCTGACCCATAATGTCTTCCTTGCCGCCAAAGCCACCGCCAATCAGCATGCCAATGACACGCACCCGTTCTTCCGGCCAGCCCAGCGCGTCCGCCACCTGTTTGCGGTCGGAATAGGGGATTTGCGAGCCGACATACACTTCCATACGTCCATCCTCATTCACCCGTGCAATGCTGCATTCAGGCTCAATGAAGGCGTGATCCGTCATGGCAGTGTGGTAGGAGTGCTCGACAACCACATCCGAATCCGCAAATCCAGCCACCACATCACCCTTGCGAACTTTGATATGCTTCAACAGGTTGCCGGTTTCGTGTAGCTGCACAGCCTCCGGTTCGCGTGCTTTTACCGGGTCATCAATCACAGGCTGCTCATCATATGTCACTTCAATCAGCTTTAAGGCGGCAGTTGCAATTTCACCGGTATCCGCGGCTATGATTGCCACCGCGTCGCCTACATAGCGCACCCGCTCCCCCACCCCCACCAGGATCGGCCAATCGTTGACCACCAGTCCGTGGTTTTTTGCATGCTTCAGATCAGCAGCAGTCAGCACCGCGCGGACGCCGGATAACTTTTCCGCTTTTGTTACATCAATATTCTTTACAATAGCGTGCGGCACGTAGGTGCGTTTGGTGCGTCCTACCAGCAAGCCTTCGAATTGCAGATCATCGCTAAATTTTGCCTCCCCGGTCACTTTGGAAAACGCTTCCGGTCGATGGGCAGTGCGCCCAACTACCCGCCTGGCGTGAACGCTGTCTGGTACTTCGCGCGGGGTGATCTGTCCCTCACTGCGCATCACCGCCCCAGCTTCTGTAACGGCTTCGGAGATGGCTGAATAACCGGCGCAGCGGCACAAAGTGTCTTTTAAAGCAGCTTTGATATCCTCCTGGGATGGATCCGGATTAGCCAGCAGCAGCCCATAAGAGGTCATGATCTGCCCGGGGATGCAGAATCCGCACTGTACCGCACCCTTGGTGATGAAAGCCTCCTGTAAGGGATGTAGCTGCCCTTCTTCATGCACGGGTTTGGGGGACTTTTCCGCCAATCCTTCGATGGTCAGCACCGCATGCCCGCTGGCTTTGACCGCCGGATATGAGCATGATAACACCGGGCTGTCATCCAGCAGTACTGTGCAAGCGCCACATTCTGCTTCGCCGCAGCCAATTTTCGTACCCGTCAGACCCAGGCGGTAGCGCAGCAAGTCCGCAAGCATCTCACCGGGTTTCTCTTCCAGCGAGTAATCTTTGCCATTGACTTTAATCTCGATCATTCCTGCCTCCTGCCCCGATTGGATTGTAAGGCCCGGTGCCAGGATGTCGACAGTACCCGTTTCAACAGTACTTCTGCCAGGTGATCGCGGTATCCGGAGGTCGCCCGCAACGGACTGCTGCGGAATTGTACGCAGGTGTGCAGTACTTGTTTGGCTTCGGTCAATAGAGCATCATTCAAGGTTTTGCCCTGGATGAAGGTTTCGATATCACCCGCCCGTTTGGGCACTGGTCCTGCTGGACCAACCGCCAATCTTGCTTCCGTAATGTGGTCATCTCTCACCTCCAGCCAGGCAGCCATGTTGATGATCGGCAGCGCCACCCCCTGCGGACGCATCACCCGTGAAAAGGCGGAACCCTGACCCACCTGCTGTAGCGGGATATCAAAGCCGACGATGATCTCTTTCCCTGCTTCCAGCGCGCTGACACCCGGACCTTTGTAAAGCTGCGCCAGGGCTATCCGGCGTGAACCTGCTGCGGAGGCAACCTCAGCCCACGCATCCAACGCCAGCAGCGAGATGGCTCCGTCACCAGCCGGCAGGGCATGCCCCACGTTGCCGCCCAACGTCCCCACCGCGCGCACCTGCGGTCCGCCAATTTGTCCGGTGGATTCAGCCAGCGCCTGCCCGTGCTGCTGCACCAACAGCGAACCGGAGACCTGGTTGAGCGGCACAGCAGCGCCAATGAATAGACGCTCATCGCGCACCTCGATGGCATTCAGTTCAGGGATGCGAGTCACATCGATTAGCGCATCCACTGGCGCGCGGTGTTCCTGCTGGATCTCCAATAGCAGATCCGTCCCGCCGGAAACGATCAGGCAGGATGGACCATGGGATTGAATATATTGAAAAGCTTGGGGTAGTGAGGTTGGAAGAAGGTAATATTTCCAGGTAGGCATAGGATCGGTGGATGTGATCAGGCGGTACTTTTCGACGGGCCTTCATCCGGTCCGACGCCGTCACCCGGTTTCCGGGCGGCGACCACCGAATCCATTGCTTTGATTATAGCATAAGGTGAAGATAGATTATTGCAATATGCACAACAAAATGCACAAAGTGCACCATAAAACGAACCATAAGGTCTAATGTACAATTTTGTAATCAATCATGGAAATGCTGATATATGGAGGTCGTCCACTCCGTTACCTGAATATCAAAATCAAATCCTTTGTTCCCTGCCTGTAATTAATGACAGCTTGACGGTGGTCAAGCACGGGTTATCATATGAATGCATCAAAAAATATCATTCCCTGGTTTGAAAAAGGAATAACAGAAAAAGTCATTTCATTTCAAATCGGTTTTAGGACAGCATCTGGCTGATCAGCTACCACCGGCTCATAATCCGGCAGGATCTCATCCACGTTGCGCACGCTGGTGATGAAATATCCCGCCACACCCACCATCGTAATGGCTACTCCGCAGAAGATCTGCAGCAAACCCATGCCCGTGCCTGGGCCGGTGCCCACCAGCCAGCCAAACGCGGATGCCAGCGGCGTGGCGGAGCGCATGGCTGGCTCCAGCACGAAGTCAGCCAGTGTGCCGCCAATAATGGGCGAAATGGGGTTGGCGAACCAGGCGATCAGCCGCCGCGCGCTGAAAACCCGCCCCTGCAGATCTGGCGCCACCTTGGATTGCCAGATAGCCTGGTTGGAGCTGTTGATCAGCGGCATGGATAGGCTGCCCAGCACCATCGCGGTGATCCATAAAGGCAACCCGTAATTTAACCCCAGGATGGCGGTGCCGATCAGCCCACAATAGGTCCACCCGAGCAGGACGCCATGCACCCGCTTTTTAAATCCGCCCCAGGCGCTCATGGTAATCCCACCCACAATGACCCCGATTGCGCCGGCTGTTTGCACCGTGCCGAAGATGAGGCTGTTTTGATTCGTCTTTGCCAGGATCATGGCCGGCACCACCGTGAAGGCAATACCCGCGAACAGGTTGCCAATGAAAAAGATGGTCTGTAAACCCAGCAGGCTGGGCCGGGCGAAGATATATTTGAAACCATATGCAGCTTCTTTCAGCATGTTCCCCTGTGATTGCTTCCCCTCTTCCGTTTGCTGCGGCCTGGGGATGCGCACCACTGCCAGCGCGCCAATAGCCAGGAAAAAGGTGGCCACATCAATGCCAAGCAGGCCTTTCAAGCCGATGATGGGCAGCAGCGCCCCGGCGAAAAGCGGCGCAATCACCCCGGGTCCGGCTTCAATCAAGGACATCAACCCATTCGCCCGCCCAAGCTGCGCTTTGGGTATCATAGTGCTGATGGCTGCTGAATATGCCGGCCACTGGAAGGTGTTGCCAATGCCATTGAGCGCCGCTGCGACGTACAGGTGCCAGAATTCCAATTTGCCTATGGTGATAAGGAAGAATATCCCGCCAGTGGCAATCACCGCCACCAGGTCGCTGATCATCATCATCAATTTGCGGCTGTAGCGGTCCACCATCACTCCGGCAAAAGGGGACATGATCAGGAAGGGGGTGATAAAACACACCTGCATCAACCCCATGGCAGTGGCACTCTCTGTCTTCTGGTACATCCATAAGGTGAGCCCGAATTGCGACATGGTGGAAGCAAGAACAGAAACGATCTGCCCGATCCAGATCGTAATAAAGGCGGCCATACCAGTGGGGGGAGTCTTCTTCATACCCTCATTATCTCGCTTGATAATCCCTGATTAGTTAGAATGATTATACCCGAGTGGTGGAAAAAGTATGCTGCCGGTTGTATTGCTCTTGGATTGATTTATCTTTCTGTCATATAATTCATACATTAACTAAACGAAAGGTATTACTCAATGGATTTATCGCCACAAGCTATCACCTTTGCGCACGCCAACAGCGCGCGTTTCCTTACCGAAATGAAAGAATTGCTTTCCATAGCATCCATTTCCACCGATCCAGAAAAAAATCCCGATATGCTGCAAGCTGCGACCTGGCTGATGGCTGAGTTAAAGAAGCGGGCTTTTGAGAATATTCAACTGCTGCCCACAAAGAAGCACCCCATCGTTTTCGCGGAATGGCTGGGCGCAGGTGCGGATAAACCCACTGTGCTTGTCTACGGCCACTACGATGTTCAACCAGCAGATCCGTTGGATCTGTGGGAAAGCAGCCCGTTTGAGCCCACCATCCGCGGTGATCTGATTTTCGCACGCGGCGCATCCGATATGAAAGGCCAGATCATGGCGTGTCTCAAAGCCATCGAATCCATCCAATCAGCTGGCGCATTCCCGGTCAACCTCAAATTTCTCTTTGAAGGCGAAGAGGAGATCGGCTCACCCAACCTGGAGCCCTTTATTCGTGAGCACACCGACCTTTTAAAATGCGACCTCGCGCTTAATCCAGATTCGGGCATGATCGCCGCAGATATTCCTACCGTGGTTTATGGCCTGCGCGGACTGGCTTACTTCGAAATCCGCCTGCGTGGCCAGGCAACCGACCTGCATTCCGGCCTGTGGGGTGGTGTAGTCCAAAACCCGGCCAATGTACTGGCTGATTTACTGGCTGGAATGAAAGACAAAGACCATCACATCACCCTACCCGGCTTTTACGATCGCGTCAGGCCTTTATCCGCAATCGAGAAGCAGGAGATCGCCCGCCTTCCCATGGATGAGAAATATTACCTCGCAGGAACCGGGGCCAGGAAACTGGTTGGCGAAAAAGGGTATAGCTGGATTGAGCTGGCCAGCACCCGTCCAACACTGGACGTAAATGGTATGTACTCCGGTTTTATGGGTGAAGGCTCGAAGACCGTTATTCCGTGCTATGCCATGGCCAAAGTTTCCATGCGTTTGGTTCCAGACCAGGACCCGGAGGAGATTCGCCAATCGTTGGTGAAATACATTGAAGCGCGGCTGCCAGTCACAATGACCTATGAGGTCATCGTGCATGCAGGCAACCCCGCCAGTTTCACCGACCCGAATACACCCGGTGTGAGGGCGCTGGAAAAAGCTCTTGAAGTTGTATATGGCAAGCGGCCGGTATTCAAACGGGAAGGTGGCAGCATCCCGGTGGTTGGCCACATGAAGCATCTTTTGAATGCCGAGTCTGTTCTCACCGGTTTTGGCTTGCCGGATGATAACCTGCATGCGCCCAACGAACACCTTAATCTGCCCAATTGGTACCGCGGCATCGATACCCTCATTCACTTCTTCTACAATCTCCAGCCATGAAAGAGCGGCTACCCACTTACGGCGGTCAAGCTGTCATTGAAGGCGTGTTAATGCGTGGCACCCGTCATATTGCCATGGCTATGCGTACACCGGATGGCAGCATTAAGCTGTACCAGGAGGTACTTGGCGGCATATACAAGAAAAGCTGGATGAAGCTGCCTTTCCTGAGGGGATTGATTGGATTATGGGACGCGTTGATCCTTGGAATGCGGTTCCTGACCATCTCTGCCAACACCCAGACCGGTGAGGACGAAAAGCTGGAGGGGTTGCCTCTCTATGCTACCTTGGCATTTTCCATGATTATTGGCGTTGGTCTTTTCTTTCTGCTCCCTGCTGGTGCTGGTCACCTTGCAGAAACAATCTTGGGATGGAACACCTTCTGGGGCAACATGTTGGAAGGACTCGTTCGTCTGGTGCTGCTGGTCGGGTACATTTGGCTCATTGGCAAGATGCCGGATATCAAGCGTGTCTTTCAATATCATGGAGCTGAACATAAAACCATCAATGCCTTTGAAGCTGGTTGTGAACTGACGCCGGAAAATGTGGCCAAACACTCACTGCAGCATCCCCGCTGCGGCACATCCTTTTTACTGGCGCTGGTGGTGCTATCCATATTCCTCTTTGCCATGCTCGGCCCCATGCCAGCCTGGGCCAGGTTTGCCAGCCGCATTGTGCTGCTTCCGCTATTGGCTTCTGTGGCTTATGAATATATCCGCTTTGTTGCGTCCCATATAGAGAACCGTTTCTTCCGCTTTATCATTAAACCCAACCTGGCATTGCAAAAATTGACCACCCGCGAGCCATCCCTGGATCAGCTCGAGGTCGCCATTGCAGCATTTAGTACGATGTACCAAAAAGAAAAACAGGAGACAGCACCTGCTCCGTCAATCTCATGAAAGATTGGATGAAAATTCCACTGGGGATTATTATCGGGTTGGCAATCGCAGCCATAATCCAGATTGTCACCAGTCCTCCCCGCGGCACACCCATTATGCTAACCCCTGCCCCGACCGCTGCTCTCATCGTGCAGGTGGATGGCGCCGTAACGAAACCAGGTATATACAGCCTCTCACCGGGCAGCCGGGTGAGCGATGCCATCGTTGCAGCCGGTGGGTTGATTCCAGAAGCGCAGGCAGATTCAATCAACCTGGTTAGAATGGTGAAAGATGGTGAGAGCATCCATATTCCATACGTGAATTCAGCTCAACCTCAGTCAGCTCGGTCAACCAGTTTATTCATTAACCTTAATACCGCGACCCTCAATCAACTCGACTCATTACCGGGCATCGGCGAGATACGCGCTCAGGCCATTCTTCAATACCGCGCGGACCATGGCAATTTCGTCACCATAGAAGAAGTCCTCCAGGTTCCCGGCATCAGCCAGGATGTCTTTGAGCAGATTAGAGACCTGATCACGGTGGAATAGATGTATCCCCCATTCCACAAGCAGATCACCCGTGAAGCCATCGGAGTGTTCTTTGGCGAACAAGAGTTGCGTGAAGTTCTGGCAGGCAATACTGGCCAGGATCACCTGCACGGGCAAATAGGTCACCCTGAGTTTCACTTTGATGATAGCGAGTTTGCGCGCACATATGCTTACCTGGATCAGCTTAAATCAGAGGTCATCACCAGGATTCAAACTGGTATAGACTATCCCCATGCACGGACAAAATTCGGTCGTTTTACCCATGCTCTACAGGATTTTTACGCTCATTCCAATTACATACAGTTGTGGGCAGAATCGCGGGATACAACCCCGCAGGATTGGGATGGCAGAATTGATTGTCAGGACGATAGTATACTGCATAGTCCTCGACTGATATCAGGTCATTTTTATTCCCCGTGGGAGCTGATCACCTTTCTCCCGGTGATTGGCAGGCTGTTTATCAGTTTATTTCCCCGGGATTCCCATGCATATCTGAATATTGATTCCCCCAGGAACAGTACCTGGTTTCCACTGGCATATCAAGCCGCAGTGGACCGCACAAGGTTTGAAACTCGTTCACTACTGGAGCTATTGACCCTATCCATGCCAATTAATTTAGGCCATTTTCTAGGGAAGGAAATCTCATCCTTCAAAGGAGTATAATGAAACTATGGAACTTAAACCAAGACTCGAAAGTGATTTACATGATGCCATGCGCAATGGCGACGATGTAAAGAAATCCTCCATCCGTATGGTTCTTGCGGCTATCAAACTGGCTCAGGTGGATAAAGGCGGACCGTTGGATGACCAGGCAATTTTAGCTTTGCTACAAAAAGAGATCAAAAGCCGCAAGGAATCGATCTCGGATGCAGAAAAAGCCAATCGTCCTGACCTGATAACCGCTGCACAAGCTGAAATTGCGATCCTGGAAGGTTACCTGCCAGCGCAGATGCCGGCTGAAGAACTCGCCGGCCTCGTTCAGGCTGCCATTCAGGAAGCTGGCGCATCCCTGCCAAGCGACATGGGCAGGGTGATGAAACTGCTCCTCCCCAGGGTACAAGGACGTGCGGCGAATGATCAGGTAAGCCAATTGGTGAGGCAGTTATTAGAAAAGAAATAATCATGCTCCCGATTCAGCAGAATATTTCACAAAAATCAAGGCGTTCCCAAGTTATTCAAATCACCATCCTGGTGGTTACCGGTTTGCTGTCCATCAGCATTATAAATGCGCCAATCTCCATCCGATCGGGACTTATCCCTCAATCGATTGGAGATGTGGCTGCCCAGGACATCCAATCCCCCCGTTCGATCAATTATGAATCCCAGGTATTAACCGACCAGGCAAAGCAACAGGCCAGGTTAAATGTTCCGCCTGTTTACCTGCCATCCAACCCGGCAATCAAGCGTCAACAACTGGAGAAACTGCGGGTGAACCTACTCTTCATCACCCAGGTACGGCAGGATCCCTATGCATCCCGCGAGCAGCAAGTATCTGATCTTAGCAATATGAAAGACTTGAAACTTAACAATGCAACCATTGTGAAGATTCTTGATATGAATGATTCCCGCTGGCAAGCCATCGTATCAGAATCAGAGAACGTGTTGGAAGTCATTTTCCGTAGTACCATCCGCGAGTCTAACGTGGAGGAATATAAGAACGGTTTACCTTCACTTGTGGATGCAGGTTTCCTTCAATCCTCAGCCGAGATTGTCGCAGAGGTAACCAGACAATTCGTCGTTCCGAATAGTGAATATAGCACTGAGTTAACAGACCAGGCTCGTCAGGAAGCGGAAGAGACCGTTCAACCAGTTATCCGCAAATATGTGGTGGGGCAGATTATCATTCGTTACGGGCAGGTGATTCGCGCGGAGGATCTGGAAGCCCTCCAAACCATTGGCTTGGTAAATCCCGGTATTTCACTTAACAATGTTATCAGCTCCTCTGCAATGGTACTCATTCTGATGCTTTTTATTGCCATGTATAGCGTCCGAAGGCAGAGCAGCCCGATGGATCAATCTCGCAGTTTGTTATTGATCGCTATCACTTTTATTTTTTTCTTAGTCCTTGGCAGGCTGATCATCCCTTATCGCACCGTCATCCCATTTATTTTTCCAACTGCCGCATTCGCGCTGACATTGGCAACCGCCTTCTCCATTGAAACCGGACTGATCTTCGCCTTTATGCTCAGTATCCTGCTTCCACATGGACTCCCTGGCAGCCTTGAAATGACAATATTTTACCTGGTTGGCAGTTTTGTCGGTGTGCTGGTACTGGGTCGTGGCCGCAACCTGGCAGCCTTTTTCAGAGCTAGCATGGCAATGAGTATGGCAAATTCCCTGGTGATCGTTGCATATCACCTATCCGACCCGGTCACCGATTGGGTCGGGATAGCTACCTTACTAGGCGCGTCGGTCATCAATGGTCTGGCATCGGCCAGCTTTACCTTGATCCTGCAATTCATATTTTCTCAAACCCTCGGCATCACCACTGCCATGCAATTACTCGATCTATCGAGGCCTGACCACCCATTGCTGCAGTTCATGCTCCGTAATGCTCCCGGCTCATACCAGCACAGCTTACAAGTAGCAAACCTGGCAGAACAGGCTACTGAAGCAATCAACGCTGATTCACTTCTGGTGCGGGTTGGCGCACAATACCATGATGTCGGTAAAGCAAAGAATCCCCTTTTTTTCATCGAAAATCAAATCAAAGGGAATCCCAATCCGCATGAAGAGATGGATCCATCCACCAGCGCCCAACTCATCATCAAGCATGTGCCGGATGGAATCGCGCTGGCCAGGCAATACCGACTGCCTCCCCGGCTACACGATTTTATCCATGAGCACCATGGAACTTTGCTCGCCAGTTATCAATACAACCGCGCAGTCAACCTAAAAGGGAATGATGAAAGTATGGTGGATAAAACACCATTCCAGTATCCCGGCCCCTGCCCACGCTCACGAGAAACAGCCATCCTGATGCTTGCGGATGGATGCGAAGCTCGCGCCCGGGCTGAATTACCAAAAGACGAAGAAGGCTTACGTCTCCTTGTTAAGAAAGTCATCGACAAATGCATGAGTGAAGGGCAATTGGATAACACCCGATTGACATTGAACGACCTGGTCAAGATCGCTGATTCTTTCACCAGCACTTTGCTTGGTGTATATCACCAACGCATCATATATCCCGAGATTCCCGCTAAACCAAATAGCATCGGGGGAATTACGGAAAAAGTAAAAAGGAAGAAGAAAACGGATGCTTCAACTCCTGATCCGACCCTATTATAGAAATAAGGTAAATAAAGAAGGTTTACTAATCGCTGCAAACTCTGCCCTGGGCTTGTGCATGGAGAAGGAAGTATCAGTCGGCATGGTTATTACCGGTGATGCAGAGATTCATGCATTAAATAAAGAATACAGGGATGTCGATAAACCAACTGATGTTCTTTCTTTCAATCAGAATTTCGTGGATCCTGAAACCGGGATTGAATATTTGGGTGACATCATCGTCTCTATCCCCCGCGCAAAGGCTCAGGCTTCAAAAAGCGGGCACACACTCGACCAGGAACTACAGCTGCTCGTCATCCATGGCGTGCTTCACCTGGCCGGTTTTAATCACGATACGCCTGCACGCCAGAAAAAGATGTGGTTTCTTCAGTCGACAATCTTACAGGCACTTGAAAATCCGCTCTGTAAAAACTTCACCTCAGGATGAATAGGTATGTTTGAATTTCTAAATATGCGCATACGCTCATTCATGCATGCCATCTCAGGGTGGTGGTTTGTCATCTCTACTCAACGAAATACCTGGATACATGCGACTGCCACAACCCTTGTAGTGTTGCTGGCAAGCTGGCTGAAGCTACCAGCCCGGGATTGGGCTATTCTCTTTCTGGTCATTGGTCTGGTCTGGATAGCTGAATTTCTAAATACCGCGTTGGAAGCCGTTGTGGATCTTTCCAGCCCACAGAATCACCCCCTGGCAAAAGTTGGCAAAGATGTCGGCGCAGCAGCGGTATTGATCTCTGCGCTGGTGGCTGTTTTAGTAGGCCTTTTTATCATGGGCCCTCCCCTTTTGGATAAGATTTCCACTTTTGCTACAAAATAGACCGCTCCAGCATAATGCCATGACACCTTTATCATTTCGCTTTGGAACTGTTGGCTCCCCAAAATCCACCCCTGCCAAACCAGGTGGTAGTGTAGGAGCTGTTCAACAGATATCCGCCCTGGGGTTGAATGCCCTCGAGCTGGGTTGGGTGCAATCCGTCCGAGTTTCTGCGGAAACCTGTTCCACCATCAGATCTGCAGCGGCGAGCCTGGATGTGGCTGTTAGCGTTCATGCGCCATATTTCATCAACCTTAATGCTGATGATGAAGAATGGCCAAAATCTAGAAAGCGCTTGATGGACGCCACATTTTTTGGCCGCCTGGCAGGTGCTACGGATATTATTTTTCATCCGGGTTCATATTTTGGTAAATCTGCTGATGAAGTTAAGGTAATAGCCACAAGTCGTCTCTCCGGGTGCATGGATGAGCTTGTATCCAAGGGTATCGATGTTCGCCTCCGCCCTGAAACGATGGGGAAATCTGCCATGCTGGGTTCTCTGGAAGATACTTTGGCATTCAGCCAATTACCCGGGGTGCTGCCATGCATGGATTTTGCTCATTTGCACGCCCGCTCTGGCGATGGAACCATCAATAGCTATGATGAATGGTGCAGAATAGTAGAACAATACGCAGCCAAACTCGGAACTGAGAGCTTGAAAAACCTTCATATTCACTTGAGTGGGATAGAATATGGCCCAAAAGGTGAGAAGAACCACCTGCCTGTGCAGGAGAGCGACTTGGATATCAATGGGTTATTTAAAGCATTGTCGAATTTTGGCTGCGGCGGACGAATTCTATGCGAATCTCCCCTATTGGAAGTGGATGCTGCATATCTAAAAGCTGCCTGGATTGAGACCTCCGGGCAAGGATAAAAACAAGACCCAAATAATACTCACGGCGCTAGCCATGCTCCAGGAATCTAGCAGCATACAACATTAAAGAGATTCTCTAAGGCTGTGTTGGACAGCGTAAGCAGCAGCTTCCGCCCGATTGCTTACATCGAGTTTGTTTAAAATGCTGCTTACATAATTTCTCACGGTACCTTCCCCCAGGAATAATGCTTTTGCTATCTCCCGGTTTGTCCTGCCCTCTGAAACCAGCAGTAGCACATGCTTTTCCTGTTGACTCAGGTTGATGAATGCAGAAGCCTTCTCTTTCTCATCTGCCTGGCGTACTTTTTCAAAGATTTTTTGGGTTAAAGATGTATCGATTAGCGCTTCTCCACGTCCGATTGCTTCCAGGGCTCTAACAAGATCTTCCCCACCGATTTGCTTGAGTACATAACCAGAAGCTCCAGCCCTGATTGCGGAAAATAGCATTTCATCTTCTGCATAAGAAGTCAACATGATCACCCGGGTGTCTGGATATGTAGTCGTGATCTCCTGGCAGGCCTCTATACCGGAGGCGCCAGGCAGCCGGATATCCATGACAACAACGTCCGGGTGCAACCGCGCCACCTGTTCCACCGCCTCACGTGCATTGCCTGCTTCTCCTACTACGTCAAACTGGGGATGGTGCTCCAGCAACGATTTTAAGCCCAATCGGACAACTTCGTGATCATCCACCAGCAAGATGCGTTGTTTATGCATGCACTTCTTCCTCCATGGAATAATCATACCAGACTGGATGGTTGAGTGCCAGTCTTTAATTCACTTTGCCAGATAGTTTCTCCCTGCGAAAGTCCACAAAACGGTAGCCCACACCGCGTTCAGTGAGGATGTATTTAGGGTCTGCCGGATCCTTTTCCAGTTTCTGCCGCAGGTAGTTGATATACAAACGAACATAGTGAGGTTCATCGCGGTATTCATAACCCCAAACCTTAGCCAATATTTGATCATGCGTGATCACCCAACCAGCGTTTTGCACCAGGTGATAAAGCAATTTAAACTCCGTGGGGCGCAGCTTAACCAGCTCTCCCTCCAGCCAGACCTCGCGCCGCTCAAAATCAATATTAAGGTGCTCATCCACCTCTATTAAGCCGCGAATATTACCTGCAATCATCTCCGCCCGGCGCAGGACTGCCCGTACCCTGCTAACCAATTCGCGCGGAGAAAATGGTTTCGTTACATAGTCATCTGCACCCAACTCCAGGCCACGCACCCGGTCATCCTCTTCTCCTTTGGCAGTTAACATAATCACCGGTACGCTGTTTACTTCGCGGATCATCTTTAGGATTTCAAATCCGTCAATGTCAGGCAGCATAACATCCAACAATACCAGGTCAGGCAGATTGTCCCGAATAGCTTGTATGGCTTGCGCTCCCCGGTAAGCTTCAATCACCTGGAATCCATCATGCTCAAGGTTGAGGCGGATGAACCTGACCATCCTTTCCTCATCATCGACTACCAGAATCTTGCTATTTTGCGAGTCAGAAGACATCTATTACTCCTTGTTCAATCATTAACCAGACGCACCAGCATGACAGTGATATTGTCCGGTCCCCCAGCCCGATTGGCTGCATCCACAAGGCGTTTACAGGCAGCCGCAATTGAAGGCGCTCCATTGATCATTCGTTTCATTTCATTTTCGCTTAGGACTCCCCACAATCCATCGCTGCATAATATTAATAGGCTATCAATCGGGAATGTATGGTAAAAGACATCGGGTTCCAGCTGCTCGATTTGTCCCAATGCCCGGTACAGAATATTCCGGCGTGGATCAGCCGCCGCTCGAATCTCGCTGATCTGGCCAAGATCCACCAATCTTTGTACCAGTGAATGGTCTTTGGTTAATAATTCCAAATTACCTTCTTTATGTAAAATATACGCCCGACTGTCGCCGGCATGAACGATCGTAATTTCCCCGCCTTTTACGAGAGCTGCTGTTAAAGTGGTTCCACCACCTGGCACTTGCTCGCTGACTGCTTCATGTGCCTTGATAATCGCACTTTTCAGGCTAGCTTCAGATTCTTCCCTTAGTTGAATCTGTCCACCTCTCGAAATGCTTAAGCCATTATTCTGGATGAAATAATTGGACAAGGTCTCGACAGCCACCTTGCTGGCCTGTTCACCGTGATCGTGTCCACCCATCCCATCCGCAACTATGAACAACCCGACCGCTGTATTCGTATCAGCGCCTGTGATTTGAGACACAATGGCGAGAGCAGTGTCTTCATTATGGTCACGCACCTTGCCACAAGATTGCTTGAGAGAGTACTGAAGCTGCACGAAATTATCATGGTCTCCACCAAGATGCTGCTCTTGTTTAGCATCATTAACTGGAGCCATCGCCGGTCTGCTTAACACAACTCCTTTTTTATTGCCAACGAGGCTGGATATCCATTTTTTCAATTACCATCTCCATAATATCTGGATTCACAAGATGAATAGATTAATTGATTGCTTCAGCGTATATCTTATCAGGTTTATTTTATACTGATTTCCAAAGTTTGGGCAAGGATATGTAGGTCAGCCTGATGTAATCTTCGGATGCAAGAATGAGATTCCTTCAGATATCAGAATTAATCAACTGCTTTTACCCAGC